>JAZUSK010000019.1:0-53052 GCA_045606645.1 Acutalibacteraceae bacterium
AGCAGCATCCTTGCCGAGACCGTTAAGGATAACTCTAAGAGGATTCTTTCTAACCTTGTTTGCCTTTTCTGCGATACCGATAGCACCTTCAGCAGCTGCGAATGACTCGTGACCTGCGAGGAATGCGAAACACTCTGTCTCATCCTCAAGGAGCATCTTACCGAGGTTACCGTGACCAAGACCAACCTTTCTCTGGTCAGCAACTGAACCGGGGATACAGAAAGACTGAAGACCTTCACCGATTGCAGCAGCAGCGTCAGCAGCTCTTGTGCAACCCTTCTTGATTGCGATAGCGCAACCTACTGTGTAAGCCCACTTTGCGTTTTCGAAGCAGATAGGCTGAATGCCTTCTACGATCTTATAGGGATCAAAGCCCTTTTCCTTACAGATTTCTGCACATTCTTCGATAGTATTGATACCGTACTTGTTGATAACTTCGAGAATCTGCTTCTCACGTCTGTTATATGATTCAAATAAAGCCATTGTTATAACCTCCTTATTCCTTTCTGGGGTCAACGATCTTAACAGCATCAGCAACACGGCCATACTGACCCTTTGCCTTCTCGAATGCTGTGTTAGCGTCGTCGCCGGCCTTGATGAAGTCCATCATCTTGCCGAAGTTTACGAACTGATAACCGATGATTTCATCATCCTCATTAAGAGCGAGGCCTGTAACATAGCCGTCTGTCATTTCGAGGTAACGGGGACCCTTTGCAAGAGTACCGTACATTGTACCAACCTGAGAACGAAGACCCTTACCAAGGTCCTCAAGACCTGCACCAACAACGAGACCGTCCTCGGAGAATGCAGACTGTGTACGACCGTAAACGATCTGAAGGAAGAGCTCTCTCATAGCTGTGTTGATAGCGTCACAAACAAGGTCTGTGTTAAGAGCTTCGAGGATTGTTCTGCCGGGAAGAATCTCAGAAGCCATAGCTGCTGAGTGAGTCATACCGGAGCAACCGATTGTCTCAACGAGAGCTTCCTGGATAACGCCCTCTTTAACGTTGAGAGTAAGCTTACATGTACCCTGCTGAGGAGCACACCAGCCGATACCGTGTGTGAAGCCTGAAATGTCTTTAATTTCTCTGGCCTTAACCCACTTTGCCTCCTCGGGAATGGGAGCAGCACCGTGAGAAACGCCCTGTGCGATGGGGCACATTGTTTCAACTTCATGTGAATACTTCATTGAATTTTGACTCCTTTCGGATGTTAATTTTTTACCGCTATATATTTTATTACATCTTGTCCCCTAAGTCAAGTATTATCCATGGCATAAGGCATATAATTTTGATAATTAAATAACGATGTTTTTATTTAACTTTGATAAATGCACTTGAATTTTTATCTATATGGTATATAATATTAGATTGGTTGAATATTTTGTAAAATTATATATAAAATTATCGAGTGAGGTAGAAAATGGTCTTTTCAAGTTTGCTTTTTATCTACGCGTTTCTCCCCTTATGTCTCTTGTTTTACGGGATTGCGCGAAATATAAAAGCTAAAAATATCATTCTCCTTATCTTCTCGCTTATTTTCTATTCATGGGGCGAGCCCGTTTACATCGGACTACTCATTTTCATGACATTATGCGATTGGCTTATCGCTCTGCTGATTGAAAAAAATAAGGGCAAGAAAGGAAAAGAAAAAGTTCTGTTGGTAATCGCTTGTATTATCAATCTGGGGCTTATCGGGGTATTTAAATATACCGGCTTCATTGCCGAAAATATACAAAACGTTTTCGGTGTTCCCGAAACCATTCCCAACATAATATTACCCATTGGTATATCCTTCTATACCTTCCAGTTACTTTCCTACGTAATTGACGTTTATCGCAAGGAAGTACCTGCACAGAAGAATTTTTTCTGGTTGCTTCTTTATTCCAGTCTTTTCCACCAATGTATCGCAGGACCCATTGTTCGTTATAAAGACGTACAATCCGAGATTTTAAACAGACGAGCAAAGACTACCGAGATCATAAACGGTATCACCCGCTTTACGGTAGGCCTCGCTAAGAAGGCTGTTCTTGCAAACACCTGTGGTGTTCTTTCTGACACGCTTCTCGTATCAGACGCTTTTATGGCAACTGATACTGCTGCCGCACTTACAGAACTTTCATCCCGCTCAGCGGCGGGCTTATGGTTAGGCGTACTCTTCTATATGCTTCAGATATACCTTGATTTCTCAGCGTATTCAGATATGGCTATCGGTATGGGTTGGATGATGGGCTTCCATTTCAAAGAGAACTTCAACTATCCCTATGCCGCGACCTCAGTTACCGACTTCTGGCGCAGATGGCACATAAGTCTCAGTTCTTTCTTCAGAGATTACGTTTACATCCCCTTGGGCGGTAACAGAAAGGGTACTGCAAGAACATACTTCAATCTCCTTGTGGTATGGCTTCTCACCGGCTTATGGCATGGCGCATCCTGGAACTTCGTTTTATGGGGATTATTCTTCCTCGTATTCCTTGTAATAGAGAAAATCGGACTTCTTAAAATGCTCAAGAAAATCCCAACTGTTTTCTCACGAGCTTACGTACTTATTGTTGTTTTCTTCGGTTGGATTTTATTCCGTTTCTCCAACTTTAGCTTCATACCCGTCGTCTTAAAGGGTATGTTTATGCAGAACGGAAATCAGCTCCTTGACTTTGAAACAAGGTCAACGTTTATGGGAAACTTTTTCTTCATTATAGTTGTTATCATTTCCGTTACACCCTTAACGAAGATAATTGCAGAAAAGCTTAAGCCAAAGAAAAAACACGTATGGTACGTTGCATACAATTTCGTCGCAACACTTTTACCTATCGTTTTCCTTATTCTCGCAACTCTCGCCCTCGTCGGCGACAGTTACAATCCCTTCCTTTATTTCCAATTCTAAGTTTTTAAAAATCTGTCGGAGGCACTTATGATTTATAACAAGCCGCAGGATATAAAACTGCGGACGCTTCCTTCCATCGGGTCATTGGTATCGTCTAAGCATACAACAAGCTTCACCCCCTCGGAAGAAAAAGCCACTACCGACAATTTAATAATTCCAAACGCAACTGCATCCGTACAGCCTACGGATACGGTTAGAGTGAATGCGCCCCAAAACGACGTAGATATCATTCTCACAGACAGATACGTTCCCGAGAATGCAGACGCAAACGTATTTGATCTTACAAAAATGCCGCTTCTCGAAGGCATTCCGATTCTCACTCTCCCCGGAGAGGAGATTCCGAAAGCCCCCGAAAAACGCGAAGCCGCAGAAATCATACAATTCAAGGACACAGTATCTACAAACGTAAAGCCAACAGAATCAAGCCTTGACTTCAAAGAACTCGCGGATAACAAGACGATAGATTTATCATCAAGTTCCGTTGATTCCGATATTCCCATGCTCGAGCTTTCCGACAAGCCGAAGAAGGCAGCCCCGCCGCCCTTCAAGGAAGCCGAAAAGCGGCAAAAGAAAGAACGAAAGGAGTTATCGCAGAGTGCAGTAAACCGCGGAAGGCGGCTTAAGATAGCATCGTTCTTCCTTATGCTTTACTTCGGTACGATTATGGCGTTTATCATACCTCTTCGTCCCACATACTCCGAATCAGAGAAGCGATATCTTGCAACTTTCCCCGAATTCTCCATTGATGCACTTATTTCAGGCTCATATTTTGACGATATTAGTACATGGTTCTCCGACACCTTCCCCTTCAGAGAAAACCTCACAGAGGCTAACACCTACGTCAAGTCGTTATACGGAATCGAAACAGTAACGGTTCACGGCGACGTAGATATGGGTGACGATATTCCCGACGCTCCCCTCGTTGTACCGGACGAGCCCATTACAAATCCCGACGCAGCCTTACCTGATACACCCGAGGCAGACACACCGGAAGACAATGTAGATATCGAGGTTCAGCAGTTAAGCGCAATCATAGTAGCGGGTGACAGCGCATACGAATACTACGGCTACTCTGAGGACTGTGCAATCGGCTTCGTCTCTTGCGTAAATAAGCTGGATAGCTTAGCTAATCCTACGGGTAACGTTTACACGATGATCATACCTACAAGTATGGACATCACACTCAACGATAGTGTCAGAGCCGAAATCACAAATACCGCAGACCAGAAGGCGGCAATCGATTTATTTAATAAATCCTTCAAAAACTGCGTTCCTGTTGACGGCATATATGCTGCAGAGCGACTCCACCGCAACGAGTACACATATTTTAGAACCGACCACCACTGGACCGCTCTCGGTGCGTACTATGCATACGAGCAATTCGCGTTAGAAAAAGGCATTGCTCCCATTCCTCTTGCCACCTATCCCGTACGAAGCTTCACGGGCTTCCTCGGTACGTTCTACGCAAGTTCGGGACAAAACCCCTCTCTTAAGGAAAATCCCGATACGGTAACGGCATATATGCCATTCAATAACGTAGAATGTTCCATTATTCCGAAAACGGGCGAAGGCTCTATGTCGTGGCCTGTAATCAACGACGTTGAGGATTACGGCTCAAGCCTTAAGTATCTTACCTTTATTGGCGGCGATAATGCTCTTACAACTATTACAAACCTGGACAATCCCGACGGCGGTGTATGTATTGTTATTAAGGATAGCTACGGTAACGCTTTCGTTCCCTTCCTCATCCCCCATTACAGCACCGTATATGTAATAGATCCCCGACATTATAATGGCTCCCTTTCGGACTTCTGCTCGGATAAAGAAATCGAAGATGTTATATTCCTCGTCAACATTTCCTGCACAAGAAACTACACATATTTGGATAGCTTACAAGACTTAACACGCTAACCCACGGAAAGGCTCCTAATGATCACAGTAAACTCTTTCAAGAAAGGCTTATTAGACGGTATCCCCATTTGTCTCGGATATTTTTCAGTTTCCTTTGCCTTCGGAATATTCACCGTTGAGTGTGGACTTACAATATGGCAAGCCGTTCTGATCTCGCTTTTCAACCTCACCTCTGCAGGTCAGCTTGCAGGTGTGCCTATTATGGCGGGTGGCGGTACGATAGCAGAATTAGCATTGTCACAGTTAGTCATCAACTCAAGATACTCCCTGATGTCAATTTCTTTAGCACAGAAGCTATCAAGAAAAGTAAAATTCTTTGAAAAGCTATTAATCGCTTACGGTAATACCGATGAGATATTTGCCGTTTCCATTTCCCAATACGGCGAAGTGGGTACGCGATATATGATAGGTCTTATAACTCTTCCCGTAATCGGATGGACAAGCGGTACCCTTTTCGGCGCGGTAGCAGGTAACATACTCCCCGCTATGGTAACTGCCGCTCTCGGTCTTGCCATCTACGGTATGTTTATTGCCATAGTAATTCCCGTTACAAAGAAAGAAAAATCAACGGCGCTTTGCGTACTCGTAGCAATTGCATTCAGCTGTGCCTTCAAATACATACCGCTCCTCAGTAAAGTTCCTTCAGGCTTTACAGTTATTATCTGCGCGGTTGTGGCAAGTGCGATTTTCGCAATCGTTGCTCCCATCAAAACAGATGAGGAGGTAGAAGATAATGGATAACGGTAAGTTTTTCATATACCTCTTCGTCATGGCGGGAGTTACGTATCTCGTTAGAATGATACCTTTGGTAATCATTAAGGAAAAGATAAAAAACAAATTCGTTTTATCCTTCCTACACTACATACCCTATACCGTACTTAGCGTAATGACTATCCCCGCTTGCTTTTATGCCACAGACAGTCCTATAACGGCGGCTATCGGATTTTGTATTGCGATGGTGGCATCATTCTTCGAAAGAAGTCTAATACAGGTTGCCTTGCTCTCTTGCGCGGGTGTTTTCATAACGGAAGTTATATTGAATTTCATATAAAAACGTGTCTTAAGCTTTCTTAAGACACGTTTTTTCAATATAATGCTTTAAATTCATATCCCTGAGATTTTGCTTTATCTATAATATCAGCCATTGCATTTGCATTGTCAGGTGAAACTGCGTGTAAAAGAAGCACGCACCCCGGGTGCAAGCGAGAAGTTACCGTATCCAAGGCATATTGAGCACCTTTTATGGCGTTTGCATCCCAATCGGCATAGGCGCTTGACCAAAACACAGATTTATATCCGCAATTCTGTACCAAATCAAGAGCACTCTCTGAATACGTTCCCTCGGGAAAGCGGAAAAAATTAGAAGAATAACCGAACTTCACACGAAGATAGTTATCGAGTGTTTCTATTTCCTCTGCCATTTCAAGTCTTGATATATTAGAAAAATTTGCATGAGTGGTCGAGTGATTACCTACTATATGACCTTCATTGATCATTCTCGCCACAATCTCCGGTGCAGTCTTGGCGTAATCCATTGTAATAAAGAAAGCCGCCGTTACATTTTTCTCTTTTAGTGCATCAAGTATTATCTCCGTATAGCCGTTTTCGTAACCGCAGTCAAATGTAAGATATATACATTTTTTACCGCTTGTATCAAGACATATCCCGCCATACTTCTCGTAAATCTTCTGATTATCCACAGAAATATGGTGGGGCTCTCCCCCTTTGGATACACCGTAGCTATGATTCACACCGCTTGTACTAAGACCTCTGAGATTCTCGGGATCTATTACCGACAGGGTTATTTCCGGCAACGGCTCCAACCCTGTATAAGTCTTATCCGTGCCCGTACGCGCACCGTAAACCGAGTGCGCTTCCCCCTTGTTAGCATCCATTGGTGACGGCGGTGGGGAATCGGTGCTTTCTTGCGCATTACGCCCCGCATCATTCGTTTCACTGATAGTTGTTTTCTCGGTTTGTGTTGAGGTTATTGCTTCAGAGGAATCCGTATCGGGAGCTTCATTTCCACAACCTATCAATGATACAACAAGAATAACAACCATCAACAATGATATAATTTTCCTCATAATCCACATCCTAATCATAGTATTACCGCAAGTAACCCTTGCGGTAATACTCACCAATTATTTCATTGCATTCATTATGCCGTCCATAGCCTTAATGGACTTCTTTGCCATCTTTTTCATCTTTGATTTAGGGCTGCTCTTAGCGCTTATTACGCCCGCGGTAACTGCCGCCGCTACACCTATTGCCATTGCGGCACCCGAAAGCTTTGCCATATTCTCTGTTTTCATCCTGTCACACCTCCATCGACGCATATAATTTAATTGCGTCAAATATATTTTGTGCATCGTCTATTTTTATATTAATTATATAATTTGGCATTAAAATCAACGGTGATTTTCTGTATTTACAGCAACGATTTTTTACGTTAACCTATTCCAAAATACCGTTATTTTATGTATAATATTAAAAACACAAAAAGGAGGAGAACAAATGGAAAATCAAAAAAGATTAATTGCAATAAATGATATTTCCGGTTTTGGTAAATGCTCGCTTACGGTTGCTTTACCCATAATCTCCGCCGCAGGTGTTGAGACAGTTTGTATGCCCACCGCAGTCCTCTCTACTCATACGGGCGGATTTACGGGATACACCTATCGCGACCTCACCTGCGATATGCCTGCTATGGGCGACCATTGGAAATCTATCGACATCAAGCCTGATGCAATATACTCCGGCTTTCTCGGTTCATTTGAGCAGATAGATATCGTAAAGAAAATAGCCGATGATTTTAAGCGTGATGACAATATTTTCATCGCAGATCCCTGTATGGCAGACCACGGAAAATTATACACGGTATTCAACGACAAATTTGCAAAGCACATGGCTTCGCTCTGTGCTAAAGCGGATATTATACTCCCAAATATTACTGAGGCTTGTTTTCTCGTAGATGAAGAGTATATCGAGGGTGTACAGACAAAAGAATATATCGAGACACTACTTAATAAGCTTCTTGATTTAGGCACCAAAACGGTTATACTCACGGGCGTTACCTTTGAAGAGGATAAGCTTGGTGCCGCTTGTATGGGTCAGGACAGAATCCCCCATTACTATTTCGAGAAGAGACTCTCCGGCACGTATCACGGTACCGGCGACGTATTCGCAAGTTCATTCTGCGGTGCAGTACTTAACGGTTTTTCGATGCACGATGCAATGGCTATTGCAGTAAGATACGTTTGCGACTGTATCAAACGCACTCAGACAATGGACAGACCCATTAATTACGGCGTTGATTTCGAACGCGGAATACCCTTCTACATAAAGGAACTTGGTAAAATATGAGCGAACTTAACATAGTACTTGTAGAACCCGAAATCCCACAGAACACGGGCAACATAGCAAGGACCTGCGCTGCGACAGGTGCAAGACTCCACATAATAAAACCTATGGGATTTACTATAGACGATAAGAAGCTTAAGCGTGCGGGTCTTGATTACTGGTATCTCCTTGACCTTACTTATTACGAGAACATTGAGGACTTTTTCCAAAAGAATCCCGACGGCAACTACTTTTTCTTCACTACAAAAGCAAGAAAAACCCATTCAGACGTGCAATATACGGACAAATCTTATCTCATATTCGGCAAGGAAACAAAGGGGCTTCCCGAGGAGCTTCTCTTACAGCACCCCGACGAATGTGTAAGAATACCTATGATAGACGATGCCAGAAGCCTCAATCTATCAAACTCCGTAGCTATAGGCGTTTACGAAGCACTAAGACAGATGAACTATCCCGCTCTTCAAAACAAAGGACAGTTACACAATCACACGTGGGACGATTAATGATAAAAAGCACCGATTCACTTTCGCGAATCGGTGCTTTTTATCATTTCTTGGTTTTCTTTCTATCTACAAGCACATAGCTCATATTAATAAGAAAGGTTATTTCTTCATCGCTGACGGAGCCGTCAAGCAGAACTGATATCCAATGCTCTTTATTCATATGATAGGCTTTGAATATACCGCTGTTATTAACAACGTTATACGAAAAAAGCGGGTCACATTTAAGATTTAATATATCCGCTCTTTCCAAAGAATCAACACCTAATTTCTCCTTTGGGAGATCACCTATAATCACACCAAACCATTTTTTATTTCTTCGGTTTCGGAAAACTATTGTGTCGGGAGAATCGGCAAAGGGAGTCTCAAAATCCACGTCGTATTCGCTTTTAATATAATCAATAACCCATTGACGCATAGATTTTATCATAATTCAAAAACCAACTTAAGCCACTTTTTTGCAGAAGCAATCCACTGAGCGTTGTATTCAAACACGGGTGTCATATCGTCTATTGTCTGGCTGTCGCAGGTAGAGAGTCCATGTCCGCCGAAGGGATAAACGTGAAGCTCAACGGGCACGTTATTTCTCCAAAGTGCTTCCGCGTAAAGAAGACTGTTTTTAAGGGGTACGCAAGTATCCTCTGCGGTATGCCAAAGGAACGCAGGCGGAGTTGTTGGCTTTACGTTTTTGTCACAAGAGAAGTAATCTGTCTCTTCCCGACTTTGCGGCTTATGACCGAGAAGATTCTCAAAGCTTCCCATATGGGCGGTAACTGCCTCCGCGCTGATTACAGGATAACAAAGAATCGATGCATTTACAGACTTGCTCTCGGGGAATACAGCTCTTACCTCTTCGCAATCGAACATTGTTGAGTAATGAGCTGCAAGATGTCCGCCTGCCGAGAATCCGATTATAGCAATTTTATTTGTATCGCAATTCCAATTATCCGCATTTTTATAGATAAGCTCCATTACCGCCGCTACTTCTCTTATCTGAGCAGGAAAGCGGTTGGGTGCCACGGAATATGTAAGAACAAATACATTAAATCCCTCTTCCAAAAACTTAAGAGCAATGGGCTCACTTTCTCTCTGAGAGCACATACCGTAACCACCACCGGGACATACAACCAGACAAGGTCTCTTGCGGTTTTCGTGATGCATCTCCGTCATATTATAGGGAAGATATAATTCAAGAATCGGGTCCCTGCCCCCTTCTCCTAAAAAGGAGTATTCATCTTTCAGTTTAATAACTTCGTATTTCATATAACACCTCAGAATTTAAAATACTTTTCTCTCTGTGTCTTCATTCTGCCGTAGATTCTCTTGAGATCATCTGCAGCACTCTTATCACCGCAAGCGTACGCTCTGAGAAGTCTGCCCTCTTCAAAAGTAAGCTCGTCGTGAAGCGGGAAAAATTCTCTCATAAGGAAGCAACCGTATCTTACAAATCTGCTGTCGCCCACGAAACGAAGCTCTGTACTGATAGAATCAACGGCTACCGAATACAAATCCTTAATGGACGCTATAAGGCTCTCTCTCGTGTTTTCGGGAGCGAATACGATAGTAGAACAGATATAGCCGTTTCTGTTATGAATACATGAATGGCTGTCGGTACTGCCAACAACGGGATACATTCTGCCCTTGGCACGGTCTTCATAGAAACGTACTGTCTGAAACCCGTTCTGTTCAAAGTAATTCTCACCACCAAGAACCTCAAAGGCATCAAAGGGCTGTGTAGCCATAATATGTTCCGTAAGAGTTTCGGGAACGTGGTAAACATTCTGAATCCAATAAGGATGAGCGAATATACCTAAGCCGTCTGCCTCTCTGATCCTGTCAAAGATCCATACACAAGCGGCATAAGGGTATCTATCTACGTCCTCGGGAATATCAAGGGTATCTGCAAAATCCCATATAGTTTTCTTGAACTCCTCAACCGTCATAACCTTATTAGGGCAGTTGCCGTCTATGGAACGAAGCATTTTGTCATCGCCCACCTCTTCGATGTGGGTACCCTCTACGAGAGCATTGATGCTATACTTACCGCCAAAATTCACGATATGAACATCATTATCTCTAAGATGCACTTCTTCTCCGGGTACGAGATTGTATTCTGTGCACACGTCCTTGAAAGCAGCCATTGCTTCAAGAGATGGATAATATCTGCGGTGGTCTGTCATTGCAAGGAAATCATAGCCGTTCTTACGATACTCTGCGGCTACGATTGCGGGAGACTGATGCCCGTCAGATCGGAAGGTATGCATATGAAGGTCGCCCCTGAAGGGATATCTGCCGACGAGATCAGGATGTACGGAATACACGGCCAAACGGACCACCCTTTTATCATCCTTTACAACGTCCAGATAGTGCTCCTGCTCATCCATAAAGGTATGGGTGATCCTGAGACAACCGTCTTCATCGGGGGTAACAGCATAAGGAACAAGATTCTTTCTCTCAGGATATTGCATAATGTTACCCTCGTTAAGAGCGCGCACCTGAACACTATATTCGCCCTCAAAGGCTGCATGGGCACCCAAAGGCTTTATAGTAACCTCCGTAGGCTCACCGCAAGGAAAAACCTTGGGGAAAATATCATAATTGAAAAGTTCCATTTTTATCATAAAATTCGCCTCTTTTGTAAGAGTTTTAATAGAATTATTATATTACATCAATACGGGAATTTCAATATTATGGAAATCAAAAGAACGCAACAAAAAACGCTCGGCAGATGCCGAACGTTTTCAAGGCGCTTAAATGTTCATACCGAGTAATCTTAACAAAAACTTAAATATCATCTCTATTATTGAGAAAATATCGGTATCGTTAGCAACGATATTATCCGTACTGTCCTCTTCTGTAAGATTGCCCGTGCCTTCTATGGGTGTACCGTCGTACTCTGAGGTATATGATGATAACCATGAAATCATACCATTGGGATATTCTAACTCCACAAGATTTCCGTTACCGTCCATCGTTTTCATATTGTAGTATGCGCCACCATCATAAGTAAACATATCATTATTAACAGCAAACCACGTATGATGAGCGCTACTGCAAGCAGAACCATCGGGATAGCAAACAGCACCTACCGTAGAAAGTCTGCAATCACCGGGAATGTTGGAGTTAGCAACAATTCTGTCAAAAGTAGGCTTAACCGCCAAATCATAGTTCACAAGGGGGTCACGTGAGCTTGATACAATCCATACAGGAGTTATATTAAGGTGTGTTGTAAGATACTCATCAGGTGACCATGCAGGACAAATCGGGAATATTGCAGCAAACATCTCCGGATACGCAATGGCCATCTTAAGAGTCATCTTACCACCCATAGAATATCCACCGATATATATTCTGGTAAGGTCTATATTCTCTCTGTTTTCAGCTATAAATTCATCTATGGCGGCTCTTAAAGGCTCTATCATAGAGTCTTCCCAGGTTATGTTATTCTCTTCCCTTGAACGAGCCGCGAAAATAAACGCGCCGCCCGAATGGAAACGAGCCTGGAATTCGTCACTTGTCCATG
The DNA here is from genome assembly GCA_045606645.1 of Acutalibacteraceae bacterium. Taxonomy (GTDB): domain Bacteria; phylum Bacillota; class Clostridia; order Oscillospirales; family Acutalibacteraceae; genus DTU089. Next base: position 12,181 of record JAZUSK010000019.1, read on the forward strand.
CGGCAATATTACTTCTGTTAACCTGTGTACCATCAGAAGCACCATCACCCATACCATGAAGCCAAATAACGAGAGGATATTTTGTGGTATCATTTTCCTTGACGGGTGAATAATATCTGTAGTCTATAGAATAATCACCCACTACAGGACCTTCACCAAAAACAAACTGCGCTTTCAAGACATCCATACCATCATCCATAGACAATGCGAATGCAGGTGCAGAAAAAACTAAAAGAAGAACCAAAGAAAGGCAGAAGGCTGTAAATTTTTTAAATAGCATTAATAACACCTCTTCTTCAATATTAATTAACTTTATAATATCACGCACAAACAGATTTTCAATATCAAATAAGAAATATACTATTATAAATTCCCGATATGTTGACACTCCGGCATATAAATGATATCTTTAAAATATAGAATTCAATTTCATGAAGGTGATAATATGCTTAAGTTAAAAGAAGACGATATCGTCCTCTTTCAAGGCGACTCCATAACAGACGGCGCAAGAGGCAGAAACAGCGATCTCAATCACATATTGGGCCACGGATACCAGTACATATTGGCAGGACAGCTCCTTGCTGATAACATTGGTAAAAACATAGAGGTAATTAATCGTGGTATAAGCGGAAACAGGGTTTCCGACCTCTACGGCAGATGGCAGGAGGACTGCCTCGACCTGAAACCCACCATACTCAGCATATTGATAGGTATAAATGATATCGCCTTCAAGTATATTAACGGAAGTGGCTCTGACCCCGACAGATACGAGAGGATATACTGTAATCTCATTGACGAGGTATTAGAGCGTAATCCTGATACATTCCTTGTTATTATGGAGCCTTTCTACGGAGTAAATCCCGACCCCGATATCCATGCACACTACGTACCACGAATAGATGCTATGAGAGAAAAAGCAAAAGCGGTAGCCGAGAGATATGACGCAGTTTTCGTACCGCTTCAAGATGTTTTCGATGATTTCGCTAAAGAATATAATATTTTCGATGCTTTATGGGACGGAATCCACCCTACTGTACTCGGACATCACCTGATTGCCAAAAGATGGGCAGAATGTGTAGAAAAGAGGTTGAGTGAACGATAATGAAAAAATTATTAAGCAAAATAAAAGCGTTTTTCAAAAAGAAGGTTGTGAAGAGAATATTATGCGGGCTTCTCGGCGTGGTTATATTAACCCTCGCCGTATTCTCACCATACCTCATAAGTTTTATCAATACTGATGATAACTACAAAATAGAAGAAGGAGAATTTTCTAAAAGCACTATGATGGTCAATGGTGAACAACTCAGCGAAGGTATTGATATTTCTTCAGCTTTAGAAACCAATCTCGGACTCCGCTTTTCTGACGAGATCAAGATAAATCTTTCAGAAGCATCAACCGGATGGTTTAACTTCTACGGAATTGTATATACCTCTGATGCTTACCTCAAAGCAACTCTTAGTTACAAGGCCGGGGTAAAAGAAAAAAGTGAAGATTTCTTCCTTGAGCCTTCAGACACAAATAAATCGTTTTATTCATTCGTGGACGATATGTTAGACGGAAAGCGTGGCAACAAATTAATCTCACTTACGTTTACCCCCCTTAATACCGAGTATGCAACTTTGAATATCATCGGATTCGCTACGTTCAACAGAGAGATCCCCGAAAAAGAAATATTTATAGAGGCAGACAACCTTAAATTAGGTATAGACCTACTCTGGGGCGGATCTCTTAGTTATCTCGAAGACACCAACTCCAACGTACAAGCAGTAAAAGTCAACGACAGCATAAAGGTTGACTCTAACGCTTCCGAAAGATACAATACTGAATCAGTAAACGATAACGTAAATCTCATAAACAGAAACGATACCGGCAGACTCGTACAACAGTCATATTACGGCACACTGGAGTATGACCACGGCGTGTATATGGAAAACGACTGGAGATATAACCCCGTACAAGGCGGTAACCAATTCAATGACCATAGCAAAATAGTTGATTTGAAAATCACCGACAACTCCATATACATAAAATGTCGTCCTCTCGATTGGGCTAAGGAAAAGAAGTATATAACTCCCTCATATTTGGAAGCAACCTATACTATAGAAAACGGCAAAGTTCACACCACCTGCCGCTTTGTGGATTTCTCGGGACTTCCCGAAGCAGAATGCACGCAGGAGATTCCTGCCTTCTATTGTGTGGAGCCTCTCAACAACTTTGTGTACTACGCAGGTGATAAGCCATGGACAGACGATGAATTAACCTACGTAAAAGACTTAATCTTCTGGCCCGATGCAGGCTATCCAAACTATTATTCAAAAGAAAACTGGGCAGCATTTACAGGTGAATTTGACGATAGCTTCGGAATAGGAATATACGTACCTAACGAAGAAGCATTCTTAACCGGTGTTTACGAAAGAGGAAACACCACAAATGAAGACCCCTCTTGCGACGGACCCACATCATACATAGCCGTTACAAAAACAAGAACCTTCAGAAGCTTTGAGCCATACAGTTATGAGTATTACTTGGCAACCGGAACAAAGGAAGAAATACGAGACTCCTTTCGAGAAATAAAATAAAAACATAAAAACAGAGCCTCTCACCAAAAGGTGAGAGGCTCTGAATCATTAGTTCTCAGTTATCGTAGATATTGAAGCCGTTTTCTTTAAGATCGTAGTAGTGCTGTTCTACAACTGTTGTACCATCAGTGCTGATAGTAAGAGTTGTGCCACCAATCTTGTCGAAATCCCAATAGCTACCGAAACCTGACTTAACGCCATATGCGAGAGTGATACCTTCAAATTCAATAACACAGTCGTTAGAATGGTCGTGACCGAATACCATTGTCTTTGTGCTACCAAGCTCCTTACAAAGGTCAAAGAAGCCGTTATTTACGGGAGCGGGACAAGGATATTCACATACTGAGCCCTGTGCAATATCTGCATATTCGGGAGCAATTACACCAAATTCATTAAAGCCATCGGGATCAGGCATACTAACCATATCCCACGCTTCGTGAATCTCATATACAGGAATATGGAATACTGCAGTACTGGGAACAACGTAGCCTGCTTCTTCAGCAATACCGTTAACTGCCCATTCGTACCACTCAAGCTGCTGAGGCCAGAAATGATCGTAGCCCTCTACAACTGTACCGTCCTCAAGGGTAAATTCTGCGTTATCATGAGAATCCATCATATAGAATGTATGAACAATCTTACCCTCTTCTGTAACATTAATAATGTAGTTGCCGTAGCCCATTCCGTCAGGACCAAACTCAAAGAGACAATTCTCTGCGGCAGCAAGGTTATAGCAAACCCAATACTCGCTGATACAGCCCTGACCGTCATGGTTACCCATAATAGGTGCCCACGGAATATCAAAAGATTCCATAAGCTCGATAAGCTCGAGATAACCCATTGTACACCATGAGTTGTCACCACTCAACGTAATAAGGTCAGGCTGATATTCCTCAACCATTGTTGTGATGAGAGCATTGGAATACTCACCTGCATCACCATAGACCTCCTCGTCGTTGAGCTGAACATCTGTAATGTTAAGAACAACAAAATCCTCGCCGGGAGTCTTTTCGATAGTAGCATAATCCTCGATGCAAAACTTCTCTTCCGCATCCCAATAATCGAAATTTTCCTGACCGCCGCCGCTTGTAATAAAGCCGCCAACGGGAGTGAGAATTGTTGATGCGCTGAAAATAAATGCGAAAATCAATTTGATAATTGCTTCAATAGATGCCATTTTATATCTCCTTTGAATTAATCACGTTTTTTTATAACCTTTGCAGGTGTACCGACAGCAATCGAGTACGGAGGTATAGGCTTAACAACCGTGGAATGAGCACCTATAACAGAGCCCTCTCCGATGTCTCCGGAATACATTACACAACAGCCCATACCGATATATACGTCGTTGCCGATGGTAACTTTTTTACAATGACCACCCTGACTATATATAATTCTGTTGGGGTCGTCAAAAATATGGGAGTAAGGTGTAAGAGTAATATTCTGAGCAAGAAGGCAATCATCACCGATTTCAAGACCCATATGTCCGAAAAGAGTAGTGCCTGTACCGATATAAACTCCTTTGCCAATCTTGATGTAGCCATCATTAGTACGCTCTGTATCGAGATATACTCGGTGTTGAAGTCTTACTCCGTCAGCAAGTGTAATACCCTGCTCACCTCTTGCGATAAGAGTACATCCATCGGAAATTTGAACGTTATCACCTACGGATATGTACTGAGGGTTAATAATATTAACACCCTTACCGATAGTAACGTTTTCACCCATTGATTTGAACTTCGCTCTGTAATACTCAACACGAAGCTTCGCTGCATACTCGGAATCGTCATTCATAAAGACAGTCTTATAAAAGCTCTCTTTACCCTGGTCATCCAAATTGTTGAAGGCATTTGTAAAAAACGTATCCATAAAACACCTCTTCTTTTAATGATGTTATATTATACCAAATATATTTGATTAAATCAAGCGTATTTATAAAATGGAAATACCCGTTAAATATTAAATATATTATTATATTTATTAGAAATAATTCTTGAATAGGTTTTTCAAATGTGATAAAATAAACCAATAATGTTTCACAAGAGGTATTGTTAATGAAAAACATTGATCCCGTTGTTAAGAAGGAGACGATATACATCGCCCTCTTCTCGTTTATACTGAGTGTACTTCTTCAAGCCATTTTCCTAATCATAGGAAAATGGAATTACACAATTCTGCTTGGTAACATATTAGGCTACATTGCCGCTGTCGGTAATTTTCTTATTATGGGTTTTTCCGTGCAGAAAGCTATTCAGATGGACGAAAAGGACGCAAAGGCAAAAATGAAGGTATCGCAGAGCTTCAGAATGCTCTTCCTCTTCATAATCGCTATAATCGGATACGCTGCACCTATATTTAATACAATCGCGGTAGTTATCCCCTTCCTTTTCCCCAGAGTTGCTATTGCACTCAGACCTTTATTTAACAAAAAATAATTACCCATTTCATAAGAGAGGTGATGCTCTTGAAAAAAAAGAACACGCTCTTTAAGCTGGTAGATACATTCTACGTTGCTATGATGATACTCCCCATAGTCGGCGGTATTATTTTGCAAGTGCTTACAGAGCCCAAGTCCGAAGGTATCCAGATTACGGGTGCACGAATATTCTTCACGATTCCAATGCCCATACAGGATTTCCCCGTAACGGAATCTCAAGTAAACTCGGCGCTTGTACTTATATCAATTTTATTCCTTTGTCTTTACCTTACTCACGGTATTACAGAGCGAATAGAACTCAAAAGGCAGCATTTTGCAGAGCTGATCGTTGAGAAGATTGATGCTATGGTCATCGAGAATATGGGAGAATATTTTAAAGGATATTCTGCATTCATTATAGCTATAATGGCTCTTTCGGGATTCTCCAGTTTAATGTCACTATTCGGTTTATTCCCACCCACATCGGATATCAATATCGTTGCAGGATGGGCTATATTGGTTTTCATACTTATAACATACTATAAACTGAAATGTGGTCCCGTATATTATCTGAAAAGTTTTACAGAGCCTGTGGCTTTCCTCGCTCCCATTAACTTTATCAGTGAATTTGCCACACCTATTTCGATGTCATTCCGTCACTACGGAAACGTACTGTCGGGCTCAGTTATTTCGGTGCTTATAGCTACCGCTCTCGCGGGATTATCAAATATGGTATTGGGTAATCTTCCCGGTTTTCTTAAGGATATCCCTTTATTCCAAATAGGTATCCCTGCCGTTTTATCGGTTTACTTTGACGTATTCAGCGGTTGCTTGCAGGCATTTATTTTTGCAATGCTTACAATGCTTAACGTTTCGGGTGCTTTCCCGATAGATGATTATGAAAAAAGAAAGCAGAAAAAGCTTTCAAGAAATAAAAAATAAATTTTGGAGGAATTTATTATGGAACTCGCTATTGGTATTATTTTAGGTTGTTGTGCTCTCGGTGCAGGTCTTGCAATGATCGCAGGTATCGGCCCCGGTATCGGTGAAGGTAACGCAGTTGCTAAAGCTTGTGAAGCTATCGGTCGTCAGCCCGAAAGCAAGGGTGCAGTTACAACAACAATGCTTATGGGTTGTGCTGTTGCAGAAACAACAGGTCTTTATGCGCTTGTTATTGCAATCCTTCTCATTTTCGTTGCTCCCAATCTTTTAGTTGATATTCTCGTTGAGACTATGGGTGCTCTTTAATTTACAAGCTACAAGTAGGTAAAGTATATGCAAACATTAGACGTTATTTCTATAAATCTGTGGCAGATGCTTGTATCTCTTGCTAACCTCATCATACTTTTCCTGGGTGTCAAGAAATTCTTGTATAAGCCCATCAAAAAAATGTTGGCTAACCGTCAAGATACAATTGACAAACAGTATAGTGAGGCAGAAAAAGCAAAAGAAGATGCACTTTCCACCAAGGAATTATATGAAGAAAAGCTGTCAGACGCTAAATCAGAGGCTGACAGTATCATAAAATCTGCCGCAAGTACTGCTAAGGCAAGAGAAAATGAAATAATTCTCAAGGCTAAAGAGGAAGCCGACATTATCGTTAAGCAGGCGCAAGAAAACGCCGAGCTTGAAATGAAAAAGGCTCAAGACAGTATCAAGCAGGAAATCGTTCAGGTCAGCACGTTGCTTACCGGCAAGATGCTCGAAAGAGAAATTAATGCCGACGATCACAAGCAAATCATTGACTCTTTTATAGAGGGAATAGGTGACGAAAATGACACAAACGATTAAAGAGTATGCTAATGCTCTCTTTATGCTGGCATCGGAGAATCATTGCGCAGAGGATTTCTCTGTACATCTCGGCACTATCGATGCTATGGTTAAGGATAATCCCGAATACCTCAATTTTCTCGAATCCCCTGCCATTCCGTTATCGGAAAGGCTCTCGGCAATCGATGAGGCTTTCGGAAGCAGTATCCCTGAATACATTGTATCATTTATGAAAATACTCGTTGAAAACGGAAGAATCATCACCCTTAGTGAATGTATCGCCGAATTCAATGAATTACTGAGAATATCCGAGAATCGTATTGTTGCAAAGGTTTACTACGTTGAACCATTGACCGATGAACAGAAAAAATCACTTACAGACAAATTAGGCTCCGTAAGCGGTAAAACTGTTGACGCAGTTTATATTCAGGATAATTCTCTCATAGGCGGTATCAAGGTTGTTATGGACGACAAAACAATCGACGGCAGTATTGCTAACCGCCTCAAGAAGGCAAAGGGAGTGATAAGCAAATGAACAACCCCAGTGAAATCAGTAATATTATAAAAACTCAGATTGAGAATTATAAATCCCGTATCGAAATGACTGAAACAGGTAAGGTTATCCTTGTCGGTGACGGTATCGCAAGAGTTTACGGTCTTACAAACTGTATGGCAAACGAGCTTCTTAAGTTTGAAGACGGTAGTTTCGGTATGGCGCAGAATTTAGAAGAAGACACTGTATCCGTTGCAGTGCTTTCTAATAAAAACAATATTCGCGAAGGCTCTTCCGTTGAGCGTACCGGTCAGGTTTTATCCGTCCCCGTAGGCGATAAGCTTTTAGGAAGAGTTGTAAATGCCTTAGGTGAACCCATCGACGGCAAAGGTCCTATTGAGTATGACGCTACCCGTCCTATCGAATCGGAGGCACCCGGCATCATCGAAAGAGAGAGCGTTAATGTTCCCCTTCAGACGGGTATTAAGGCTATCGACAGTATGATTCCTATCGGCAGAGGTCAGCGAGAGCTTATTATCGGCGACCGTCAGACAGGTAAGACGGAAATTGCAATCGATACAATTATCAACCAGAAAAATACAGACGTTATCTGCATCTACGTTGCAATCGGACAGAAGAGCACATCAGTTGCACAGCTTGCAAACGAGCTTACGAGAAACGGTGCTATGGGTTACACAATTATTGTATCCGCTTCTGCATCCGAAAGTGCTCCCCTTCAGTACATCGCACCCTACAGCGGTTGCGCAATGGCAGAGCATTTCCGTGAGCAGGGCAAGGACGTCCTTATAATTTACGACGATCTTTCCAAGCACGCCGTTGCTTACAGAGCACTCTCTCTTCTCATCCGTCGTCCCCCCGGACGCGAAGCATACCCCGGTGACGTTTTCTATCTTCACTCAAGACTTCTTGAACGTGCGGCATGTGTAGCTAAGGAATACGGCGGCGGCTCAATTACCGCTCTGCCTATTATAGAGACACAGTCCGGTGACGTTTCCGCATACATCCCTACAAACGTTATTTCCATTACAGACGGACAGATATTCCTTGAAACCGAGCTTTTCCATTCGGGTATTATGCCCGCAATCAACCCCGGTATTTCAGTTAGCCGAGTTGGTGGCTCCGCTCAGCTTAAGGCTATGAAAAAGGTTTCCGGTGAATTGAAACTTCTCTATTCACAGTATCGTGAGCTTCAGTCATTCGCTCAGTTCGGAAGTGACCTTGACGCAGATACAAAAGCACGTCTTGCTCTTGGTGAGAGAATCGTTGAAGTACTCAAGCAGGGCAGAAATGCTCCTGTTAGAGTAGGATGCCAGGTTGCTATCGTTTATGCGGCTATAAAAGGCTATCTTGATAACGTAGAGGTAAAGGACGTACACGAATTCGAATCCAATCTTTTCGCAAAGTTAGAAAACGAAAAGGGCGACTGGCTCAGACGAATCGAAGCAGGTCACTACGACGAGGAAGATGAGCAGGAGCTTGTAGCATTACTCAAGGAAATGCAGGTATAATTTATGGCAGGAAACACAAAAGCACTGCGTGTGCGAATCAAAAGTGTTACTTCTACTCTGCAGCTTACCAAGGCTATGGGCCTTGTGGCATCATCAAAGATACGTCGTGCAAATGACTCTATGCTCAAAGCAAGGCAATATACCGAGGCTCTCGAAAAATCAATATCGGCATTAACAAGCGTTCCCGAATGTCAGAAAAGCCCCTATATGCAAGAGAGAGATACAGGCAGAACGAAAATAATCGTTATTGCCGGTGACCGAGGTCTTGCGGGCGGTTATAACAACAACGTTTTCCGACTTTGCAGGGATTACGCTGACGCAGAAATAATTCCCATAGGCAAAAGAACGTGCGAACGCTTCGGAAAGCCGATAGTTTCGTCAGAGCACTATTCCTTCAAGGATGCAGCCGAGCTTGCAGATGAGCTCTGCACACAGTTCAAAAATGGTGAATTTGACAGATTAGGTGTAATATATACAGTTTACCACTCAGTTATGTCATCAGAGGCAGTTATCAAATGGCTTCTCCCCTTCACAAAGAGCGAAAGCTCCGATAACGCCGGTACAATATTCGAGCCTGATCATCTGACTGTACTCAATCTTACGGTTAGAGAATATGTGGCAGGAATACTTACCGCTTGCGCAAGAGAAAGCTTTGCTTGCGAGGTTGCCGCAAGAAGAATGGCAATGGACTCCGCAGGTAAAAACGCAAAGCAGATGATAGACGACCTAAGTCTCGAGTACAACAGAGCCCGTCAAGGTGCTATTACTCAGGAAATCACAGAAATTGTCGCAGGTAGCGGCAACTAAGGGTTACAAGAATAATCCAAAGAGGTGTATTATATTGGATAAATTTAATTTGGGCAAGGTTGTTCAGGTTATGGGTCCCGTTGTTGATGTTAAATTCAACGAGGGAGAACTTCCCGAGATACTTAATGCTCTTACTATACCCGTAGGTGACAGAACACTTACTGTTGAGGTCGCTCAACATATAGGTGACAAAACTGCGAGATGCATCGCTATGTCATCTACCGACGGATTACAGAGAGGTGTTGACGTTACCGATATGGGTGCTCCCATAAGCGTACCCGTTGGTCGCGAAACTCTCGGAAGAATATTCAACGTACTTGGCGATGCGGTAGATAACATTCCCACTCCCGAAACTGAGGAAAAGTGGAGCATTCATCGCTCTGCACCCGACTACGAGGAGCTTTCCACAAGTGCGGAAATATTTGAAACAGGTATCAAGGTTATCGACCTTGTCTGCCCCTACTCCAAGGGCGGTAAGATTGGTCTTTTCGGCGGTGCAGGTGTTGGTAAGACAGTTCTTATTATGGAGCTTATCAACAACATCGCAAAGGAGCACGGCGGTATTTCCGTTTTCTCCGGTGTTGGTGAGCGTACCCGCGAAGGTAACGATCTCTACAACGAAATGAAGCAGTCAGGCGTTATAAGCAACACCGCTCTCGTTTACGGACAGATGAATGAGCCTCCGGGAGCACGTATGAGAGTTGCTCTCTCAGGTCTTACAATGGCTGAATATTTCCGCGACAAGGAAGGACAGGATGTTCTTCTCTTCATTGATAATATTTTCCGTTTCACTCAGGCAGGTAGTGAGGTTTCCGCCCTTCTCGGCAGAATGCCCTCTGCAGTAGGTTATCAGCCTACTCTCGCAACAGAAATGGGTGCTTTGCAGGAAAGAATCACATCGACAAAGAAGGGTTCTATTACCTCTATTCAGGCAGTTTACGTGCCCGCAGACGACCTTACAGACCCCGCTCCCGCAACAACCTTTGCTCACCTTGACGCTACAACGGTTCTTGCAAGAAACATCGCTTCTCAGGGTATTTATCCCGCGGTTGATCCCCTTGAGTCATCAAGCCGTATTCTTTCCCCCGACGTTGTCGGCGAAGAGCATTATGCAGTAGCAAAGGAAGTTCAAAGAATTCTCCAGAGATACAACGAGCTTATGGATATCATCGCTATTATGGGTATGGATGAGCTTTCCGACGAAGACAAGCTTCTTGTATCAAGAGCTCGTAAGATTCAGAGATTCCTCTCTCAGCCCTTTGACGTTTCAGAGAAATTCACGGGTATTACAGGTAAATACGTTCCTATTTCAGAAACAGTACGCGGTTTCAAAGAAATCATCGAAGGCAAGCATGACGACCTTCCCGAATCTGCGTTCCTCTTCGTTGGTACAATCGATGAGGCAGTAGAGAAAGCAAAGAAGGTGCAGAAGTGAACACCTTCAGATTAACAGTAGCCTCTCCCGACGGAAACAAATTCCAAGGTGACGTATTCAAATTTGATGTACGCGGCGTTGAGGGTGAGCTTGCAATAATGGCAGGGCACATTCCCTTCGTTACTTCTCTTGTAAATTCAGATTGCTATATCTGGACAGATGAAGACACAAAGAAAAAAGCCCATACCGACGGTGGTTTACTTACCGTAGAAACGGACTCCGCAACGTTGATATCGGGCTCATTTGAATTTGATGAATAAAAAGAAGCAAGGTTGTGATTGATCACCAACCTTGCTTTTCTTTTATTTTAACTTTTCTTTTATTTTAATTTATCGAGCTTACCCGTCTCCGCGATAACGATAAGCCTCATACTATCGCTTAAGGGCATCTCGGGATCAATACTCGAAACAACCTTGTCACCATCAAGAATCGCAACAACGTTGATGGAGTATTTCTTTCTAAGATTAAGTTCAATAAGATTCTTGCCTTTCCAGTCAGTTTTTACGGGTATTTCAACCATAGAAACATCCTTAGATAGCTCCACTATATCCATAAAACCGGAACTAAGAAGATTCTTTGCAAGTCGCTTACCTGATTCTCTCTCGGGAAAAAGAACTCTGTCTGCACCAACTCTTGCAAAAATCTTTTCATGCATTTCGTCGATACACTTGGCAATAATGGTACCGACACCCGCCTCCTTACAAAGGGTTATAGCCATTACGGTTGCTTCCAGATTATTTGCCATACATATTATAACTACGTCTGCACTTGCGATATCAAGTTGTTTTATAACCTCAGGCTCAGTTATATCAGCACACTTACATACGGGTATCTCCGTCGCAAGCTCATTTACAATATCTATATCGGTATCAACAGCAATTACCTCTGCACCGTTCTTTACAAGCTCCGTAGCAACTGCTCTTCCAAATCTGCCGAGACCGAAAACGGCATACGTTTTGTTTATACTCATAATTCAACCTTTCACCCTACGCGAACGTCTTCCGTAGGATTTTTTATTATACTTGTGTTCTGTTTTTTGAAGTTAAGGGCTACCGCGAGGGATATAGGTCCTACTCTGCCGAAATACATTGTAGCGGTAATTATCAATTTACCGACAGTATTAAGGCTCGAGGTAATGTTTCTCGAAAGACCTACAGTTGCCGTCGCACTCACCGTCTCGTACGCTATATCCATAGCGGAAACGCCGTCTGTTACCGTCGCAAGAAGTATAGTAGAGCAGAACATTATAAAGAAAGACGTGCATATAACCGAAACGGCTTTTGCTATTGTCTGCTTCGCAATAGATCTATTGAACACATCTACGCTATCCTTATTTTTAACCGACGCTATCGCAGAGGCTATAACAACCGCAAATGTAACCGTCTTTATACCGCCCGCAGTACCTACAGGAGAACCGCCTATAAACATAAGAAGAAGTGACAAAATCGAAGATGCATTTGTCAGATTTTCCTGAGGTACACTTGCAAAACCTGCCGTTCTTGTTGTCATAGACTGAAAGAAGGATACCTGAATCTTATCAAAAAGAGTCATATCCTTAATAGTAAGAGGATTATTATACTCGAACGCTAAGAATAACACCGCACCGCCAAAAAGCAAAACGGCGGTAGTAACAAGAACAATTTTACTGTGCAACGCGAGGGACTTGAGACGAAGTTTTTGTCCCCTTAATTTACCCTTAACTAAGCGAATTACGTCCCACCACACGATATAACCCAAGCCGCCCAATATAACAAGAAGGCTTGTAGTAATATTGACAATAGGGTTAGTAGCATAATCACACAAGCTATTATCTGCTAATATATCTATACCCGCGTTACAAAAGGCAGATACGGAGTTGAATACAGAAATCCATATTCCCCTCTTGCCGAAATCGGGTATAAATACGGTCATATACAGAAGTGCGCCTATACCCTCAACAAGAAATGTGCCTTTAATAACCTTCTTTATGAAGTCGCCTAATCCCGATAACGTATCAAGGTTAAAAGCATCTTGAACAAGAAGCCTATCAGAAAGACCCATTCTGCGATTAAGGAACACGAGAAGTGATGCCATAACTGTAATAACACCAAGACCGCCTACCTGTATAAGTACCAATATCACAATATGACCAAAGGTACTCCAGGACGTAGCCGTGGTATTCACCACAAGCCCCGTCACGCAAGTAGAGGTGGTAGCGGTAAACAAAGCATCCACAAAGGGCTTCGCCTTTCCGTCAGCAGAGCTTACGGGAAGACTGAGCAGTACCGCACCTATTAATATAAGTATAAAGAAACTCAATAAAATAATATGAGTTGTGGAAAGTTTCAACTTTTTCTTTTTGACCATTTCCAAAAATCTCAACCTCTCCGTAAAAGAGATTTAACTCTATTAAAAAGCGAGGACTTTTCTTGCTTATCAAATCCAAGCAAGAAAACCAATACGACAAACAAAAATACGACAACCGCACCTTTAAATAACAACACAAACCATCCGCCATCAGGAATAATCATATTCACAACTAACCCAATAACTATGGTTGCTATAATCGGAATTGATACTCGCAAATAACACTTTTTAACAAAAGCCGGTATGTTGAACGGTAATATCTTGTGATACAGAATCAAAAGAACAATTGAGCGTACGATATATGCTATACATATAGATACACAAGCACCCAATACGCCGTATATTTTTGACAAGGGATATGATAAACATACATTTATCACACCTGTGAGAATATTCACAATAGCCATTAATTTAACTTTACCCTTAACAACCACTGTAGTATTGGCTATCTGCAAAGAGTTAAAAAAAGCACCGGGAATTACAACTAACAATATACCGTAGTAAGCGTCGCTGAACGCTTCGCCCATCCACAAGTTAATAAATGATTTACCAACCACAGCGAAACCGGCGATTATCAGACCATTCAAAGCAAACTGAAGTTTACCAACATCTACAAGCAACTTGTTCAGTGCCGTATCAGCTTTATCATCGGTAACCAATCTGGAAATCTTCGGCATAAAAAATCCGTTAAGCGCTGAGGTTATTGTATAAGTATAGCCTTCAATTGTCTGAACAACACCAAAAACAGCAATCTGAGCCGCACCTGTAACCATTCCCAATATACTTGGTGTTATATTAAAAACGAGTCTCTGCATCAGACTGGATACTGTTGTCCATATAGAAAAGCCAAAAATATCCTTATACAAGGATTTATCCTTGTGTCTGAAATTAACCTTAAGCGGGACTGTCTTTTTAATAACAATAAACTTAAACAACGTTACGGATAAACCTACAACTGCATGTACAGTTACGAGCGCATACAGTCCGAAGCCCATAAGCAACGCTAAAATAGTAAAGCCTACAAGAAAAACTCGGTACAATACGTCCGATAATTTTAATGGCACAAACTTCTCGTGAGATGTAAGTATTCCGTTAAATGTAACAAATGGGAAGTTTGTTACACTAAACAGGGCAGATATAATATATACAACCTTAAATCGCGAAAGCTCATCCGGTGTAAGAGTTGCATATATGCTGTCGATACGGAAGTAAATTATAACCAATGCCGTCATTATCACCGCATCAACTACTAAGTATAATTTATATACGGCACCGAGGAACTTTTCGGCCTCTTCCCTCTTGCCCTCCGCATTGTACTTGGACAAATATCGGGCAGTTGCAGAGCTAAGTCCAAAATCCACCATCAACAAGGTGATAACAGAATTAGCAAGAGTATAAAGACCGTAATCATTCTGGCCTATCTGATTTATCATCCAAGGAGTGTACAATAAACCGGATAATATATTTATCGCTATGGATACATAAGACAAAACGGCACCTATTTTAAGTTGCTTTGAACTACTCATATTACTGAATATACCCTCTCATATTACAATACAGAATTAACAACCTTATCCCACTGCTTAATGATGCTCTCAGTTGAATATAATTCGTATATTGGGTTAAAGAAATTTATTCCGTCAGGAATACTGTATGATGACAAAACATCCTCAAGTGTTTCTGTTAACTGACTGAAATCAGAAATATATCTTAAGGGGGCTTTCATATTCTCAAGTTCAATATATCTGAGCCACGTTCCTGTAATAATAAATGAACCTGCACACACGTGCTCCTTCAGCGCGTTAGAAAATGCATCTGTATCGCGGAGATGAAGATAAATATCAGTTGCCACCGCAAGCTTTGCGCTCATTTCAAACGGTACATAATCAGTCAAAACCTCACAATGGAAATCCACCTCATTCTGAAGTCTTTTTATATTTTCAAAATGATCGATATCATCTATACAATACTGCATAGGTACAACTACATGTATTTTATCCTTCATTTCTCTGGGTAAAGCCTGAAGCGCAGCAAGACACTTTTCCTGACGTTGCTCTTTCGCAGCACTATATCCACAGGTAATAAGAATCTTTCCGTTAGGCACGTTATATGCCTTTCTGCACTCTTCACGAGTAGACGTATCGCTTAAGCCCTTAATACAATTCAAGCCAAACGTAGCAAAGCGTGATATTGACAATTTATCATCAAATGCGTTGCCGTGAACCTCATGAAAATCATTTAGCGTCTGCTCTACCGTAACCGTAATGGCATCAGCTATTTTAAAAGCTCGCTCTCTTAATTTTATTACCCTTGGATCTCTGTTTTCAACATCTCCGCCCCAATAAGACAATATCAATTTTTTGAATTTCTTCTTGTTACGCAGAACCATTGCAACAGATGTTTTATACACAGAATGAACGTGACATATATCTACCTGCGGAACGTCCCTCATAAGTTTCATTTTGCGCCACAGGTTAAGAAGTCTGTATGGCTTACTTGTATTATTAAGACCTTCATAACCTTTTTCAGCAATGGAATGTAAGGTTATATTGTTTTCTTTATAGAAATTCTTATATTCATCTCGCACAGGTTGTGTAGAGAGTGTAAGAAGATGAATTTCGTAGCCTCGCGGCAACAAAAATGTCTTAACAAAATTAAATATGTGCATCGAGTTAGCGTCGCCTATAACCAAGTACCTCATTATTTTTTGCCCAGCTTTCTTTTTATTTTAATCATTATTCTTCTATACAAGTGTTCAAATTTCCTTCTCACAACCACGAAAAAGGGCGGTGATATATGATTAATTTTCTTTTCAAAATAGTGATAGTCCTCTATTACATACGGAGGATGCTTCAAAGGAAATTCTATATCCTCTGCTCTTATCGTAAACATTTCCTGGATATCCTTAGGAAGCTCAGCAATATCATCAGGAGCGTGGGTAGCATTTGCAGATACACCTACGTTCTCTACCATATTGTATGTAGGATAAATTACAAGTCCCGAATTAAGCGTTGTCCGCATACCTATAATAAACTCCCAATACGGTATACCCTCTTCTGCATGAAGACGGGATTTAGCAATAGTGTTTTCATATCTCTTGTGACCGAAACGCTTTCTGCCAAGGTCAAGGTAATACTCATCATTCAGATATCCGTAATCCTCCTCCCACGTTTCAGCTACACGACGCCAGGAAGCCCAGCCCGACGATGATCCGGAACGACAGAAGAAATAACTGTATCTCTTATCAGGCACTCCCCCATAAAGAGTCTGACCGCATATACGGTCCACTCTTGTATCATTTTCGTATTTATCGAGAAGCTCCTTGCAAAACGGGAAAAATGATTCTGACGGAACAATATCATCCTCAAGAATGATACATTTATCAACAATCGAAAAAGCCCATTTATGAGAAAGAAACGTCGATGGGTCACACCCCATATTTTTCTCATGGTAATTACGGTGAACCTCACATTCCCAATCTATATTCTCCGCTATTTCACGGCATTTCATAATATTCTCTATGTCGTCGGGTCTGCCTTCACGGGGACCATCCTGCCACAGAAGAAGTACGCGAGGCTTTGCTTTGCGCACTTGTTCAAAACTCTTGGCAAACTGCTCAGGTCTTGCAAAAAATATACACAAAACCGCAACATCATTTTTCCACTTTTCCATAAAAAAACCTCTTTTTATAATTATCACACTGAATCATTTAATGTTTTAAACCTTTTTTGTTATTAACAAAACTCTTTTCCATTATATCCGATACTATTGGAACAATGAAATATATACATAAAGTTATCTCAAATAAGTAACCTATTTCATTAACAAAAGCTAAAACATATAAATACACAGAACATATATTAAACAAAACAGTATCTATATTAGCTTCTTTTAGTTTAGCGACAACGAGCCTATGAGAAACTACAAATAAATAAATCAAGGCGCTCGTTCCGATCAACCCCGTATTTTGGAGATATCCAAGGAAGAGAGAATGGGTAGAATTATCATAATCGCCACCTATAATAGGTGTTTTGATCCAGTTATTCAGAGCATTGAGCATAAACTGGGGTCTTGAACCGAGCGACTCAAAACCGCCGCCTGTTATAGCGCTATGCAACTGCGAAAATTTGGATGCCAACAGAGAATCACCAAACAATCCGCTCAGGAATTCAAATAATGGTGCAGTAGAAAAGAGTAATATTATAAACACCACAAACATTGCTATTTTGGTATATATTTTTTTGCTTCTTGCCACAAGCAGTAACAAAGTGCATACAGATGTCAACAAAAGCAAAGTTGTGTACATTGTTTTTATGATAAAGTCATAGCACAAAACCACACAAACAATCCAGAATATTTTATGCAATTTCTTCTGGCACGTTAACATAATATCCACAAGGCCTACCGTAACCGCACCTACCATGTAGCAGAAAGAAAAACCACCAACATTTTGCACACGATATTGATTCAGTTCTGTTGAACTGGTAGTAACGTCCTCTGCAAGAAGCCTTGCAATCCAGGCATTTTCATCGAGAGCCATATTGGTCTTATACAAAACCAATATCGTTACAGCAATGAAGCCGAGAACGATTATCTTCTGTTGCTTTTCAGTACAGAACTCTACTGCATAACAACCCCACAAAGCAGGTAAGAAAAATCTGATACATCTTATCATTTCATTTATGCCGTTTACATATGATTCTCCGTTAAACAAGAACAAAAACATAAGTAAAACAGAAACAACTACAACTGAAACTATATAATTGATCCACACATTTCTTTTCCAAATCAGCAAAGGTATTGACGCAAGCATCAACAGAGCCACCGGAATATACGGAAGCACAAATTTTGTATAAGGCAGAATATATACGGCAAGAGTTATAACCGCATAAATATTAAACAGGGATATCATCCTGTCTTTTTTCTTTGCTCCTAACCTCTCAGTTTTTTTCTTCATTAATCTCTTTCTTCCTTCATTTCGGAATATATTCTCATATATTCGGCTATCATTTTTTCTTTCTCATATTTATCCCTTGCGGCCTTGCTTATTTTATCCTTATCGAAGCCACAATTCAATAAATCCAAAACATTATCTTTCAACACATCAATATTCCCGTATTCAGAAAACCTACTATATTCAGGAATAGTTATCTGTTCAGGTGCGCCTGCATAAAACCCTGCAACAGGTGTTCCGCAACAAAGACTCTCTGCAACAACCATCGAAAAAGTCTCTTTTTTACTTGCTAAAACAGTTAAATCAGCACCGTAATAATACTTTGCTAACTCTTCCTGATTAGAAAGTGAACCTAAGAAAATCACGTTATCCGGCAAATCAAACTCTCTGACACGCTTACCTGCAACAAAAAACTTTATATTCTCATCTTTCATTTGTTCGGCTAATTGTAAGAGATAATAACCGCCTTTAATTCCCTCGGGATTATTATCAAATTGAGATGTAGCATGAAACACTACGCGTTCATCGGTAATTCCATGTTTTTCTTTGTAAATATTCCCCTCTTTGGTCGTAAAGATGGACGTATCCAAACCATTAAGAATTGTTCTATGTTCAAGACCTTGAAGTATGGGTGACTGTTTTGCTCTATTCATAAGCCATGGGGAAACAGATATAACGGTTATTTTTTCAAACCCGTCAAAGGCTGCTTTCATTTTTTTCCATGACAAATCAGTGTTGTCAAAAAGGACTGATTTCGTAACATTCTTGTTTCGTGAACAATTTCCGCACCCCGTCTTCCATTTATCACACTCAAAAGCATATGTACAGTTTGCAGTATGCATAAATTCTGCATGGAGAGTAAGTACGGTTGGAATACCACTTCCTTTGAGCCACTCAATAAACCTGTATATATTCACAAAGTATCCGTTTATACAGTGAATGTGAACAACATCAGGCTTTTCTCTCTTTATAACCGAAATCAGCTTGTTGGTGGAGAGAAAACACCCACCATAAACTAAGCCCGTAAATCTAGAGAACAAGTTATTTAATTTAGAATAATACTCACCACAGGTCTTATATACATTGTCATCGGTTGTTTTCTCTCCCCTGCCATAGCATATAACAGAGTCGATTCCCCGAGCAATCAAATGAGAGTGTATATCACACATTATCTTTCCTGTGCTACCTTTATTGTAAACACAGTTCACTTGTATAACTTTCATAAAAAATCCTCTATTGCAATTAGTCCTCAACCGCCGAACATATTATATCCGATATCCTCTGAGGAACATTTTCTGAATTATGGTTGAGTTCTGCCAATTTTTTGGCATTTTCAACTATCCCAAGCCTTCTTGCTTCGTCTTTCAATATATTCTCAAGAGCAGCTTTGAGCATTGTACGGTCATCCACAACGCAAGCGGCACTGTTTTGCTTCAGATATTCTACCGAAGCTACTTCTCCGGGTCCGTACGCCAATATACAATGACCGGAAGCCAACAAATCCGCGATTTTGGTTGATACAGAATACTTGACCTTATATATATTCACCGGATCAAAAGACTCTGCATGAACAACAATTCTGCTGCCGGCAATAATCCGCTTCACCTCGTCGCTGCCCACGGAACCATGAAATACAATTCCGTTTTCTTCTGTAAGATGAGAGAGGATTTCCTCTCTGTTTTCAGCGGAATACACATCAAGATGGTATTTCTCTCCGTTTTCATCTGTAATTGTTTTAAGCGCGTTGCCTATATCAACAAGCGATTTATACCTTGAAAAGCCCAGATTACCGAGATAAACCACACCTTTTCCGTTAACATTTATATCTCCGGATGTGCTGTAACCGGTATAGACTGTATGGATAGGCTTATCAAACAATTCTTTATATGCCTCGGTCATCTTATCGCAAATGGTTATAAGCGACGAAGATCTGCTGACACAACGGCGAACACTCTTCATCAATCCACGGTAAACGAATTTACTGAGGAATGATTTGGGATTAAGCCTGTTTACATAGTAATCGTCGCATATATATGTAACCATTGGGATATCAAAGTCCTTAGAAATCCTGTATGCAATGTTATTTGCAAAGGCATAGTCACCCGTAGCGAAAAATATAACATCAGGATTAAACTCTTTTATCCACTCTTTAAGCTTGTGCGAATACCATCCGGATAATCTCCAAACCATATTACGCGCAATATAAATATAAGAGGTTCTCTTTCTGCCGAAGGAATACACCTTTGTCTTTACACCGTCATCAACTCTGGATGTTTCCCTTTCGGGCTCAATCTGCGTTAAATCAAAGCTCCTGCCTGCATTTCCTCTTTTAATTATGGATTTAAGGGCATCAGTATCGGTTATGCGATAATACCTGCTGCAAATATCCATTGTAGGAACTTCAGAATGGAAATACAACTCTGCAAGATTCTCTGAGGCCCAATCTTTAAAAAAACTTGTGATAGTCTTACCGAATGCTGTTCTGCTATCGAGAACATTGTGACCTATAATTAAAACTCTGGGTTGTTTCGCCACTATATCCACCGCTTTCCCCAAAATAAACTGATTACCTTAATTAATCTCTTCTGAATACATCTCTGGTATAAACTTTATCCTGAACATCATCAAGGCAAGTGTCGTATCTATTAGCGATTATAGCATCGCTCACAGACTTAAATTCCTCAAGGTCGTTTATAACCTTGTTACCGAAGAAGGTGGTGCCATTTTCAAGAGTGGGCTCGTATACAACGACCGATGCACCCTTGGCTTTTATACGCTTCATAACACCTTGTATTGAACTTTGACGAAAATTATCTGAATTTGATTTCATTGTAAGACGATATACTCCTATGGTAACCTGGGACTCTTTAGCGGCGTCAAATTCTACATTCTCTGAATATCCATAGTATCCTGCCATACGCAGAACTCGGTCTGCTATGAAATCTTTTCTCGTTCTATTAGATTCTACAATGGCAGACATCATGTTCTGGGGAACGTCCTCGTAATTCGCCAATAATTGCTTTGTATCTTTCGGCAGACAATATCCACCGTATCCGAACGACGGGTTGTTGTAATAATCACCTATTCTGGGATCAAGACATACACCTTTGATTATTTGAGCAGTATCAAGGCCCTTAGACTCTGCATAAGTATCCAATTCATTAAAATATGACACGCGAAGAGCAAGATATGTATTAGCAAACAATTTGACTGCTTCTGCTTCAGTAAAGCCCATTATAAGCGTATCAATATCTTCCTTGATAGCACCCTCTTTCAACAAATCAGCAAAGATATTTGCCGCTTCAACAAGCCTGGGATTTGTCATGTCTGTACCTACAATTATACGGGAGGGATAGAGGTTATCATAGAGAGCCTTAGACTCTCGGAGAAATTCAGGGCTAAAAAGAATATTTTCACAGGAATATTTCTCTCTGACATAGGCAGTAAAACCCACCGGAATGGTTGATTTGATAACCATAATCGCATCAGGATTGCAGCCCTTGACGGTTTTTATAACAGATTCCACAGCCGCTGTATCGAAGAAATTCTTTTGACTGTCATAATTAGTGGGAGCTGCAATAATAACATAATCCGCTGTTTTATAAGCAGCTTCACCATCAAGAGTTGCCGTAAGCTCCAAAGACTTCTCAGACAGAAATTCCTCTATATATTTATCCTGTATAGGCGATATTCTTTTATTTATCATATCTACCTTTTCCGGAATAATATCAACAGCTGTAACCGTATGATTCTGAGCAAGGAGAGTAGCAATTGAAAGCCCCACATACCCTGTTCCCGCAACGGCGATTTTCATTTTTAGTTCCTCCTTAAAACGCAAAATAAATCAAAACTTATTTTGCAACTTATCATTTATGGCATTGAATGTACGTTCGCAATTCCTACAATCGGTATATGCGAAGAAATTGTCAACCTTATTTTTATACTCATCAGCCATCTGCATATCATTATCAACAATATCACAAAATGCATTCACCAGCTCGTCCGATGTTTCACACACCTTGCCGAAACCGTCTTCGCGATAAGAAAAATATCCTTCCTGGTAATGACCTTCTCGATACTTTTCGTAATCGAACTGATAGTAAAGAAGCGGTTTTTTCATGTAAGCGAAATCAAAATACACGCTGGAGTAATCGGTAATCATAATAGCCGCCTTTTTCAACATATACTGCAGATCAATATCCTTGGTACATTTAATTGAGGCGCGTGTGTTCAGGCTTGTAAAATAACCGGAATATTTTTGCATATTGGGATGAAGGAAAAAAACAGCATCAAGATTATTATCTTCTATATATCTGTTGAACTTGTCATCTGTGAGAAATGATGACCATGCCGCAAAATACTCCGTCCTGGAAAAATCGTTTATGTTGTCATATTTTTCATACTCTTTAACAGGTCTTGCCAACCACTCGCGGCTGGTAGGCATAATAAACACAGTCTTTTTATCCGTAATTTCATTATTAAGATTATCAAATCTACACAGACCCGTAAGAACCATAGACCCTTCGGGATAGCCGAAATTTGCTTCACAGAACTCAAGTTCTCTTTGTGCTGAACAAATATAAAGCCACATTTTAGTCGCATCGTAATAATGCCATTTAAGATCATCTTTAACAATTCCGTGTTTAAGATATACCCTTTTATTTTTTCTGATACCATATATTTCAAGAAGGTGGCACACAGCAGCGTTGGGTTTGCCTTCCTTTTGGGAACTTATATTAACCTGAGCAGTAAGATAATATATCCAATGTTTTAACGAACCGAATTCGATAACCTCTCCGTCGATTGCTTTAACCTTATCATAATCCTGAGAGGTTCGCTTTATGGCATAGGCACAATCCTGTTGAGGTTGTTGTTCCCTCATATATTTATAAAACCAATAGCCATTATCTCTGGCCTCATCAGTACGTTCGCACACAAGCCACAGATTTTTTCTTTTTAATTTATATACCCATGATATGGGTAAAGCGATAATAAAAGCAAATATTGCCAAAATATCTTTTGCCTTGACAAATTTCAATTGATGAAAAAAATATCGCATATTTTTACCTTCTGTTCATTATTTAGATTTTATCAACACCGCAGGTGTCCCGCAATAAACACCACTCTCATCAGCATTCTTGAGAAGAGTTGCATTGGCACCGATAATCACATTATCGACAACATTAACTTCACCAATTATCTGGCTACCTGCATACATTGTTACATTGTTTCCAATTGTAGGAAACAAACCGCTCTGATATTTTTTCTGACCAATAGTACAATTCTGATAAATAGTAAAATTATCTCCTATTTTGCAAAGCGTAACAACTATACTTGTCGGATGAGCTATTCTTAAACCAACACCAATTTCGGTGCCGGGAGTCATATGAATACCGTATCTGCGCATAAGTTTTACATGATAAAATCGGGAAAGCAATATTCCGATTCTACCACGACTTTCCAGATACTGTTTACGCCTAATCAAATATACGGAATTCAGTTCAGGGTTGAGGTACCTGCACCAAAACTTATCGAATAACGACAGTCTTTTCTTAGAATTTCTATATTGTTCATAAATCTCTTTATCAATACACAACCTATAAAACTGTTTATCCATATATGCCATAACATCACCTCAATCATTCGATTTCCGTAAAAAATGCTTATACAAAAATGTTTTTAGTCCGCTTGGCATCAATACAAATGCGAGACACCGTGCACAACTGATACAAGCTGTAATAAAAGAAACCTTTTTATTTTTAAGTAAATATTTCTGATCCTTTACCCAATCAGTAAAGATTCTTATATCTCCGCGACGTTTTGTCATACCGTTACCGACGCGGACATTTACAAGAACTTCCTGGATATTATAAAACCTTCCGCCGTTTACCCACATACGAGAATACAAAGAATAGTCCTCATTGACCGTATCTCTGCCATAACCACCTGCAGATTCTATAGCATCTTTACGAATCATAGAGGTAACATTGTTCATAGGCATTCTTTTAGGAAAAAGACCTATTATTTCATCGTGTGTTTCGGGAACAATTCTTAAAGAGGTACTCTCTTGGGGATCGGTGTTAAACTCGCTGATCCATCCGCTGACAACACTCAACTCCGGATGAGCGGTCATTATTGCCAATTCTTTCTCGAATCTGTTATTTACAGAAATGTCATCAGAATCCATTCTGGCAACTAAATCATATTTAACATACTTCATACCTTCAGCAGAAGCTTTACTCTGTCCTCTGTTCTCACTACAAGGTATTACATCAATAATATCGGGAAACATCTCTTTATAACGAGATACCACCTGCTGCAATTGTTCATTTACCGGCCCATCAAGAACCAAAACCAACTGTGTAGGTATTACACTCTGTTCAACCAAAACGCTTTTAAGAGATTCATCAAGATACTCCGGTTTTTCCCCGTTATATGTAGTCATTAAAACTGAAAAGTCCATCATTCACCTCAATAAACAGGTGTTACCCATTTTTTGAATTCACTTATTCTTCCGCAAACCGCATCAAGATATTTCTTATGAAGAAGGTTGGTGATTTTTCCTTCTTCGCCGTCACCTACCGGATACTTATCCACAGAAAGAACAGGTGTAATCTCCATATTAGAACCGCAAAGGAATGCCTCATCACAGGTATAAAGCTCCGTTCTGTCAACCGCTCTCTCAACAACCTCAAAACCTTCGGCCTTTGCAAGATTGATGATTGTATCCCTTGTTATGCTTTCAAGCACGCTTTCAGTAAGTGCGGGGGTTATTATTTTTTTGTTCACAACCATAAAGAAACATGAGCCGGGACCTTCAGCAACCTTACCAAACTCATTTAAAAAAATGCATGTATCATATCCGTTACGAAGAGCTTCCCTCTGTCCAAGGCGGCTGTTTATGTAATTGGCCCCACATTTTATTCTCGGAGAAAGAACAGAATCAGATATCCTTCTCCAGGAAGTTATGCAACAATTAAGTCCTTTTTTATTATATTCCCCGCTTGTCCTCTTTCTTGGGATAGGCGCAACAAACATATCCACGGGATCAAAAGAACCCCAAGATCCGAAACCATCCACAAACAAAGTCTGTCTTACGGCAAGATTTTCATCATATTCGTTGGCCTTTACAACATCTATGAAGGCTTTTTTCATTTCCTCCTTAGAATAAGGACAATCGATCTGTATGCTTTTGGCGGAGCGTATAAGTCTGTCATAGTGATCGTCTAATCTGAACGCATACAACTGTTTCTCATCATCATTCCAGTAACAGGGAACGCCCTCAAAAACATTAAGTCCAAATTGGGCTGTGGGAGCAAGAATATTTATTTTGGCGTCATTTACATTAATTATCTCGCCCTTGTACCATATAAATCTGTTTTCAACACTTGTTTTCATCCTGTTTTCCTCTCTCAATCCGGTAAATGTGCTATTCTGATTATTTCTTCTTCTGCGATTTTGGCCGCCTCAGCATCCGTCATTGTATCATCTGATTTTTCCTCATAGATATCTTGTTTCTTAAACACCTTGGCAACTGTCCAGAATAATATCTTAATATCAAGAAGGAAACCTTGCTTCTGAAAAAGATCGATATACTCATTGTCATAACCAACCTTTTCATCCCACGAGTTTTCATTCCTGCCTTTAACCTGAGCGAGTCCCGTTATACCACCGCGGACCTGAAATCGTTTTTTATATCTTTTGTTAAGAGTTTCATAATCCCCTAACTCGTATGTAACACACGGTCTGGGACCCACAAGAGAGATATCACCCTTAAGAACATTCCACAATTGAGGAAGTTCATCTATACTTGTGTTACGAAGAAATCTACCAACCTTTGTGACACGAGGATCATTTTCGTAATTAAATAATCCGGCGCCCATACTTTCGGCATTCACTACCATAGAGCGGAATTTGTACATTTTGAAAATCCGACCGTTCTTGGTTAATCGCTCCTGTCCGAACAACACGGGACCCTTGCTGTCACATTTTATTGCTATTGCAACTGCTATCCACACGGGCAAAAGAACTATTAAAGCTATTGAGCAAACGATTATGTCAAATGCCCTTTTCAAAAAGCTGTTAAATAAATACCACATACCAACCTCTTAAAAATTAAAAGTATGAAAAAGATCGTCAAAACATTCTCCGCGCTTAATAATCTCAACACTACCCTCTGAGATATCTATAACAGGGAAATTAGGGAGAATAAAAGGCGGTTTCAATACAACGGAGTAAGAACCGACATTTCCGAATATAACCATATCACCTTTTGCAACATTACCGGAAAAATGTCTGTAAAGATAGTCCGATTCAATACATGTAAACCCGCCGAAATCCAAATCATCATAGTGACTCTGTTCAGCTCCCATAGAAACTATTTCAATGGGAGGATTTTTGGTATTAAGTGTGGGATTGATATTATATATACTTCCCAACAGAGTTGCGATAGGTTTATTACGAACAGTTTTTATATTTACAACTTTAGCGGCGAAGCGCATACAATCGCCAACAAGAGCACTACCCGGCTCTATGAGCAACAATGGCTTTTTATCGCGATTCATAAAATGCTCGGCAAAAACAGGTGCAACTGCCTCGGCATATTCCTCATAGGTGGGTATCGCGGAATCAAATTGAGCTTTCAAGGAATCTGCCATTTTACCGAACAAACCGCCACCCAAATCAATATGCTCCGGTTCGAGACCCAACTCGTCAATAAGTCTGAGCATTCCTTCTGCTCTCGGGCGCCATGTCTTAAGACTTCGGGTAGCAAAATGGCACTGCATACCTATCAGGTGAAGGTTGGGGAATTCATCAAACAAATCAAGTGCTTTTCTGAAATCTTCAGATTCAACATCAAAACCGAATCTTGATAAAACGCCGTCATTAATTTCAAAATTGCAACGAATACCTAAATTCATTTTTTTATCGGGATGTTTGGATGCAATTTCTCTTATGAGGTCTATTTCATATTCTGAATCCAGGTTAACCGTTCCACCCATTATCAGAAGTTCTTCGACCCTACGCGCATTCTTAAAAGGACCGTTCCAGATAATCATCTCTGGCGAAACGCCAACTTTAAGAGCTATATCCAACTCCATATCCGATACTATTTCAGCAAATCCGCCCAACTCATTAACAATTGCACAAAGTTTGGGAGTGTAGTTGGTTTTGTAGGAATAAGCTATATTGAAATCAGGATATATCTTGGCAAAAGAATCTTTGAGTTCAGTAAAATTCTCTCTGAACTGCTTGCTTTCAAGCATATAAAAAGCATCGCCAACTTCACCTGTTAATTTTTTCATGCATAAATAGTCCATCACATTAACTCCTTGAATAACAAACTTTTACGAGTCGATACTGTTGCCGACACACTATACTCAACATATCATAACATAGCATTATAATAATACTATAATATAGAAAAAGTGTCAATAATTTAGAGCTAATATATGAAGGAAAATCAAAGAAATAAGCACCTGTATTCCATAAAATACAGATGCTTTGCTTTTTGTTATTTTTTCCTTATATCAAAGGATATTTGCTTCCGCTATTTTCGAATATATCTTCGACTTACTTAACGCCTTTGTAGGCTGGGAACCAAGTCCCGAAAGCACGAGCTTTCTATCATCCTTTTTCAATGAATCCACTATCTTTTCAACAGCATGAATACCGGTAGCATCAATAGCTGTAACTGCACTCATATCAACAACTATCTTCTCTTTTTGGGAGGAAAGAATAGTGTCACTAAATGCATCCGCAACGCCGAAGAAAAGAGAGCCTTTAACCGCAAAAATAACGGTATTGTCATCGCACTCACTCTCCACTATCTCCGTTTTCGTCTCATCGCTCATACGCTTCATAAAGAGAACAGTTGCAAGGACGATACCAACACAAATAGCTATCACCAAGTCGAAAACAACAGTAAGAACAAAGGTTGTAACAAGAACAAGAATATCGCTCTTGGGCGAGGTTTTGCATATATGCACAAACTCGCGCCACTCGCTCATATTGTAAGCAACCATAAAGAGTATTGCGGCGATGGTGGGCATGGGAATATACGATGCAAGGGGCATAAGAACGAGAAGAACAGCAAGAAGCACAACAGCATGAACCATACCCGCAACAGGAGTTTTGCCACCGTTTTTGATATTAGCCGCCGTACGTGCGATAGCGCCCGTTGCAGGAATACCGCCAAAGAGAGCAGAAAGTATATTACCTGCACCCTGAGCAACAAGCTCCGCATTTGAATTGTGCTTATCCCCTACCATACCGTCAGCAACCACGCAGGAAAGGAGCGACTCTACCGCCGCAAGAACCGCGATAGTCACCGCATCGGGAAAAACTGCTTTAGCAGTAGCTAACGAAAACTCGGGTAAATGGGGTGTAGGAGCTTTTGAAGATATCTCATAAAGGTCACCGATGGTCAATACGTCCATATCTATCACCATGACCATAAAAGCGGTAACGATAATTGCTATAATTGACGGAGGAATTTTCTTCAACACCTTGGGAACAAATATGAGTATAAGAAGAGAAACTCCGCCTACCACGAGTGCCTGCCAATTAAACGTACTTATGGATGCGATTATTTCTTCAATTTTCTCTACCGTTTCAACGGGTGATTTTTCGAACTTAAGACCGAGAAAATCCTTTATCTGTCCAACAAGAATAGTAACGGCAATACCGGAAGTAAAGCCGGTGGTAATGGTAAAAGGAATATATTTAATAAGGCTTCCGAATTTCAGTAAGCCCATTACAATAAGCATTAAACCCGCCATAACCGTAGCAAGAACAAGACCCGAATAACCGTTTGTGGCGATAACACCGGCGACTATGGACGCAAATGCAGCAGTGGGTCCCGCTATCTGTACACGGCTACCGCCGAGAAATGATATTACGAAGCCGGCAACTATAGCGGTATAAAGACCCTGCTCAGGAGTTGCACCCGAAGCAAGTGCAAGGGCGATAGAAAGAGGAAGAGCAATAATAGCAACTATCACACCCGCAGTAATATCCTTCGCAAGCTGTCCCTTCGAATATCCTTTAATTGTAGAAAAAAGCTTTGGTTTCAACGAATCCATAAAAATTTCTCCCGTTAACACTCCATAAATTACGGGGTAATTATAAATGCTTTTCACCTTGTTTTCAACAACAAAAGTGGAGAAAAAAATAATTCCGCATAATGAACTAAAAAGCTCATTATGCGGATAATGTTTTATCTATTTTAACAACTATTTCCGTTCATCATCAACATAAACGATAATATCATCGACCTTGCAATCAAGTATTCTGCAAAAATCATTAATCTTCATTGTGCTTATACCATTGCCTTTTTTCATACGGTCAATAGTAGCACTACTTATGTTAAATTTATTAATCAGCGCATAAGTAGTTATTCCGCGCTTTTTCAAAGTTTCCCAGAAAGGAGCGTAGCTTATCAATTACTATACCACCTAATTATTTCTTAATATAAGCATAATTCTCTCCCAAAACCTTGACAATAGTCATATTTATGACTATAATCGAGATGTGATTTATAATGAAATATACCCCCAAAAATGTCATTCTCTCTATCTTTTCGCTTAGCGCAGGTGGACTCATTTATCTTGCCGCACGACCCGATTCTTATGTATCCATCTTTATAAACAGAATCATCCCTCTCGCGGATATCCAAAGAGTTTTATCGCCGTTAAACTTTGAATTTATTAATAATTACATGCCTGATTATCTATGGGCTTTCAGTTTAACGTGTGCATTGCTTGCCACAAACAAAAGCATAAAAGCAACAGTTTTAATTGTTTCTCTATGTGGGATTATTTGGGAAACTCTTCAGTTTATCGGCTTAATTTCCGGAACAGGAGATATCATTGATATTATTACGTACTTAACAGCAGTTTTTTCAGCTGTTTTGATAAACAAAAAGGAGTGTTCAAATCATAAAAAAGAACAAAAGTAAAATTTTATCATTGCTTCTTGTGGCGCTCTTCATCTTCTTCGCTGTAGCAAGCGGAAGCGATGAAAGCACAGAAGCACCCAAGGATCAGGGCACAGAAACCGTGGCACCTACACAGGCTGTTGACGACGGTTCAATCGGTGACTACGCAGTGGAAATAGTTGCCTGTCGCCTTTCCAAGGACTACGAGGGCAAGGATGTAGCAATCATTACCTACAACTTCACAAACGTTTCTGCCGACGAGCCCGCATCATTTATGTTTGCCTTTGATGATAAGGTTTATCAGAACGGAATCGAATGTGAATACGCAATCATTACCGAAGACGATAGCTACGACGAATCAAATCAGTTAAAGGAAATCAAAGCAGGCGCTACTCTCGAGGTTGAAGTTGCATATGTTCTTAACGATACAACATCAGATGTTGAGGTTGAGGTAGCAGAGCTTATCTCATTTGACGATACAGTTATTACTAAGACATTTGTGATCGCTGAATAATTCAAAACAGAATAAAAACATACGATTCCAATGGAATCGGATGTTTTATTTTTCCAATAAATTATTAAAAAAACTCTTCCTCAAGCATTGCACATAAACAATGGTAAAGCGGCAACATATATTCTTGTATCCGAGCCGTATCGGTTGATGGAAGCTTAACGGCAGAGTCGCTCAAGCCTGATAATCTACCGCCCTCGACGCCTGTAAATGCAACAACCTTACCGCCCTTGGCTCTCGCGGTTATTGCGGCTCTGCACACATTCTCGGAATTACCCGAGGTGCTTAAAGCGATAAGGGTATCGCCGTAATTCATATAGCCGTAAACCTGCTGAGCAAAAACAGAGTCCGCATCGCAGTCGTTCATATATGCGGTCATTAATCCCGTATGGCTGACGAGAGAAATCGCAGGGAGACCCTTCTGTAAGGTTTTAGCTATTTCTTCGCCGTTTTTATAAGAGGAAAAAGCAGATATTTCTTTCTCTGAAAGTGGTCTCTTAAGGCGAAAACCCTTCATCAATTCCCCTACTATATGCTCACAATCGGCGGCGCTTCCGCCGTTACCGCATACCAATATCTTACCACCGTTTTTATAAGTAGCTTCAAGTATTTCATATGTATTTTTCACGTCATCTCTGCACTCTTCAAGAGCAGGATAATTCTCAAAGAGTTCCAGGAAAATCTTCTGTACCTTATCTTTCATAATTACCTCAAAACAATACGCCTAACGCGGCATAATCACCTATACTATCGCCCAGCTGAGCAGGTAAAATCTCGCAGACTCTACTGTTACAGGAAAGGGCTTCTTTCTCTATTACCGATTCTACAATCGGGAAGAAAAATTCCTTATTACGTTCATAAATGCTTCCTATAACGATAGCCTGCGGATTAAGAATATCAATGATAACGGACAATCCTTGACCGAGCCGTTCGGCGCATTTTGTAAAGACCTCGAGTGCAAATTCGTCGCCCTTGTACATAGCCTCTGCAACAGACTTTGCGGTAAGATTTTCTATATCCTTTTCGTCCTTGAAGAGGATACTTTTCTTGCCCTCGGATATGTACTTTTTCGCGGTAAGAACCGCAAGATTTCTAATACCTCCGCCGGAACAAAAACCCTCAAATGAGCCGACCTTACCGTACCCCACGGGGCCTTTTTTTGCAAGTCTTATATGACCGATTTCTCCTGCTCCGTCGTTGGTGCCGGAGTACAGCTTCCCATCAAGAATAAGCCCTGCGCCCATACCCGTGCCAAAGGTAAGAAACACCACGTTATTATATCCACGACCTGCACCAAAGCGCCATTCTGCCACAGCGCAGGCATTAGCGTCGTTGTGAAGAATACACTTCACCCCGAAATGCCCAGATAAAATATCCGCTACGGGTACACCATCCCAATCAGGAAGATTCGGCGGACAATTCACAACACCACTCTTGCTGTCAAGAGGTCCACCGCAACTGACACCTACGCCTATAAGATCGGTGTTGTTTACGGAATTTCTCTCTAAAAGTGCGTCTGCTTGGGAGATTATTTCTCCCATAACCTCTCGCCACCCGCGAGAAACGCAGGTGGGAAAGGATATCTTATCAATAATAAATCCGTCGATATCCGTGGTTAACTCCCCTTTTCCAAGGACCACAGCACATTTGGTGCCACCGATATCGACACCCAAGGAAAATTTCATCAGAAGTTCCTGCCATTCCATCCCCAGTCGTCATAGCCCTCGTACTTAACGTAAACCTGTGAGGGTAATATACCGAGCTCTCTTTCGAGTATTTTGCATACTTCTGCTGTCATATCCTGACTTGCGGATGAATTAACGCTACCAAGAAGCTGAACGTCAACAACGGCGCTATCCTTGGAATCGTCGCCTGCAAACCAAATTTTCTTCTCGTCCTCTATGCAAACCATAAGGTATGCTTCGGATTTACCGGGAAAACACCCGATCGCTTTACCGAAAGCCGCCTTAATAGCGGTGCACTTGTCGTCAGAAACTTTCTTTGTAGTCTTAAGATTAATATAAGGCATAATATTACCTCCTGCTTTTTTCTTAATGATACCACACTATTAATTAAATTAAAAGTTATTTTTATACTTCTTCAAGATATTTTAGTGAACTATAAGCGAAAGCTACGCTACCCTTCCACAGCACCGATTCATCAAAGGTCGTTTTCCCGTGGTGAAGTGCATATTTATGGCCTTTTTCGGGCTCACCCGCTGCGAGAGCAACCATAACCGACGGCACTTCGTGGCTTATATATGAAAAGTCATCGGAGCCACCTCTGATATCAGAGCCCTTGAAATCCGCCGTATTAAGCACCGTTTCCGAAGAGAATATCGCTCTTAAAGAATCGGTTGTTACGTGGGATAATGCTTCATCATTCTTTAAAGTAGGGCATCCTCCACCATAAGATATAGTGACGATCGTTCTGAAAGCCTGACCTATATCAAGTGCTATTTCTCCTATCCTTTTTTTCACAATATCTCGCATATTGTCGTCATACGCTCTTATAGTTCCTTGAAGAGTAACGCTGTCCGCTATTACGTTGCCCGCCTTACCACCATGAAAAGAACCGATAGTTATTACAACTTCATCAGATATATTCAATTCTCGCGCCGTAATCTCCTGCAAGCCAAGAAGAATATGGGCACCCGCGGTAATGGCATCTATACCTTTATTGGGTGTAGAGCCGTGACTGCTTTTTCCATGAATATTAATAGTGAAATAATCTGCCGCAGGAGCGCTTATTCCCCCTGCCGATACGATAAAAGTACCCGTAGGTATAGGAACACCGCTGACTACGTGTATCATCATTGCGCCATCAACCTGAGGTGATTGTAAAACGCCGTTTTCTATCATATTGCGAGCGCCCTGCAATATCTCCTCCGCCGGTTGAAACATAAGCTTTACCGCACCATTCAGCTTATCCTCGTAGGATTTCAGAATACGCGCCGCCCCCAAAAGCATCGTAGTGTGCATATCGTGACCGCAAGCGTGCATATTTCCCTCTGCGCAGGAATATTCAAGTCCCGATTCCTCTTTAATCGAAAGAGCGTCCATATCAGCTCTGAGAAGAAAAACCTTGCCTTTGCTCTCGTCGCCTATCATTGCTACCACACCGCATTTACCGCAATCTTGATATTTGCACCCCATTCCGTCAAGGGTTTCTTTAACAAAGGCTACTGTTTTATTCAGTTCAAATTCTGTTTCGGCAATACCGTGAAGATGATGGTAATATTCAGTGAGTTCACTCTGAAGCTTCTCACCTTTTTTTAAAAATTCAGTCATAAAAATCACTCCTCTTACACATTTTTACCGCAAGAGGAGTGATTAATCTAAAAGTTATTATTTTTTTAATACGATAGCGCATCTGTTGGGAATGTAGCATTTAAAACCTACCCAACCGGCAGGGGTTGTCATAGTCTTGTACTTTACGGAAGTATCAACTCTCGAAAAACCTCCGAACTCCGCAGAATCAGTTGTTAAAGCCACCTTATAAGTACCCTTTTCACCAACGGGCACGAAATATCCGTCGAAGGATTTTTCGGGATGGAAATTAAATATAAACACATACTCGCCCTTGGTATAGATAATCAATTTATCATCCTGATGAACCCATCTGTTCACCGCTTCTTTATTAAGAAGGTCGCCTTTTTTCAGGAGCTTTATCATAGCTTTGTCAAACTTATCAAGCTGCTCGTAGCGAAGGTCCGTATTGTCCACGAGACTCCATTGACGACGACAATAGTGATAGCTCCAGCCATTGCCCTCTCTTGGGAAATCTATCCACTCGGGATGACCGAATTCATTACCCATAAAGTTAAGATATCCCTGTCCCGCAAGAGATGAGGTAATCAATCTTATCATCTTGTGAAGAGCAATACCTCTATCTATTTCGATACTTGGGGTAAACTTACTCATAGAGGTGTACATATTAGCATCGCAAAGGCGGAACATTATGGTTTTATCGCCGACTAACGCCTGGTCGTGGGACTCGCAATATCCGATATTCTTCTCCATAGGTCTGCGTGAATTAAGCTCATACCAAAGCTTACCCATATCCCATTGGTCATCCTCGTACTCTTTGAGATACTTTATCCACAAATCGGGAACGCCCATAGAAAGACGGTAATCGAAGCCTATACCTCCCTCACCTATAGGAATACACATACGCGGCATACCCGACATATCCTCTGCAACGGTAATGGCATTGGGATTTATCTCGTGAATAATGTCATTTGCCAACTGAAGATAGGTAACCGCCTCAGTATCGGTATTCATGGAAAAATACATACTGTAATCAGTAAAGGCACTACCGAGACCGTGATCATGATAAAGCATGGAGGTAACACCATCAAAGCGGAAGCCGTCGAAATGGAATACATCCATCCAATACTTAAGATTGGATAATAAGAAGCGGATAACCTCGTACTTTCCGTAGTTAAAAAGTTTTGTACCCCATGCACTGTGGTCGCCCTTATCACCATCGTGAAAGTACTGATACACAGTACCGTCAAATTCATTCAAGCCCTCATTTGTATTCTTTACTGCATGGGAATGTACCACATCGAGAAGCACCGCAATACCCATCTTATGAGCATCATTTATGAGTTTTTTCAAATCCTTGCTACTACCATACCGAGAGGATGCGGCAAAGAAATTAGATACCTGATAACCGAAGGAGCCGTAGTAGGGATGCTCCATAATCGCCATTATCTGAATGGTATTATATCCTGCTTTCTTTATACGCGGAAGTATATTTTTACGAAACTCATCGTACGAGCCCACCTTACCGTCTTCCTGCGCCATACCGATATGGCATTCGTAAATAAAGGGTGTGTCGGCAGGCTTGAAGCCCTCGTCCTTCCAAGGAAAATCGGCAAGAGTATCCTCTATCTCCGCACACCAGAGATATGTTACAGGATCCTGAACAACTCTGGTAGCATAGGAAGGAATACGGCGCAAGACCTCACCTGAATGAATGACGATCGCCTGTATCTTCTGCCCGATTTTAAGAGCGTTTTTACCCTTGAGATAAACCTCGAAAACTCCGTTTTCAAGTCTCGTCATAGGGCAGTCATAAATATCCCAATTATTAAAATCACCGGTAAAAAACATATGCTCTGCAGCGGGTGCCCACTCGCGGTAAACCCAACCATCAACGGTTCTGTGAATACCGAAATACTTGTAGCAATCGGCAAAATCAGAAAGACTATCAAACCCTTCAAGAAGCGCTCTCTTAGTATCGTTGAAGAGCTTTGCACGAAGAGCAATATCCTCCGAGAAGGGCTCAAGATACGGATCGATATTAAGGATATTATTAGGAATATATTCTGCCACGAATATCCCTCCTTGCCTACTTAATAAACCTATTATATCAAAAAGAAGATGAAACAATCAATAAAAAATATGTACAAAAAAATCGCCAAGGTTTTTACCCTTAGCGATTTAATTCAAAACTAATTATCTAAAAAAAGATTCTATTTCACTTATTTCTGTATCCTTTACTGTAATAGAAACAGAAACAACGTAATCACTTTGTATTGATACATAGTGGGCTTGCTTAACGGAATGACCTGCAGGCTCTGCTCCGCAAGCAACAAGGCTCATAACCATAGCAATAGCTAAGAGAATTGCTAATAACTTTTTCATAATACACACTCTTATTTTGTGTTTCTTGTGCAACTTCAATATAACACGATATAAAAAAATCTGCAAGGTCAGAAACCTTGCAGATTTTCTTGTATAGTATTGAGATTATGAAAACATTGCTTCAACAGACTCAAGAGTAACTTCACCGAAAACAGTAGAAATAACAGTTACCGTATATTCGTTTACATTGCAAACGTAATATGCCTGCTGCATTGTCACACCACTGGCTGTAGCACTGAAAGTAGCTTTCACATAATCATTTCTGCCAAGAGATACGGTCTCATACTCGCCAATCTGTGTATAAGAAACAGCCGTCTGATATGCTAAACCCTGCGCAAGCATATCAAGGTAGGACTCCGCCTCGATACCATCAAGTTTCTCTATAAGAACCATAACACTGCTTATACCATCGCCATCTTCAACCTGCATATCATACACAGATCCCATTTCTTCGAGAAGTTCTGCATAACCGTCGGGAGCATTGAGCGCCTCGAGACCAATACCGAGAGTTTCTGCTATTTCTTCATCTGTTGAGTAAGTCCACTCTGAAGGCTTAGTGAATTTTAAGCCAAAGTACGGATTCACATAGGCATTACCGTTAATCACGCCTCGGCAAATCTGTTCGGGAATTTCTTCAGTAACAGGCTCTGTGGTCTCTTCTTCGGTAGGTTCTTCAGTTGTCTCAACAACCTCTTTCTTATCTTCCTTGTCCTTCTTGTCGTCGTCTGCAGGCTCTGCACCGCAAGCGGCAAGGCTCATAACCATAGCAAGAGCTAAGAGAATTGCTAATAACTTTTTCATAATACACACTCCTATTTTGTTGATGTAGTTTCAATATAGCACTTGAATCTTTAAAAGTCAAGAATATGTGAATATGTGAATCTATGTATCTGACATCAGACATAAATCTACAAGAAAGTGTTGAAAATCGCGACAACAAAGGCTATAATACAAAAGTCATCCGTCCGTGGCGCAGTTGGATAACGCAACAGATTCCGATTCTGGAGAGCGGGGGTTCGAATCCCTTCGGGCGGGCCAGAAAAGAACCCACATTTGTCTACGACAAGTGTGGGTTCTTTTCAATGAAATAAATCCCTTGCGGGATTTGTGAAATAACGCTTCGCGTTATGAAATAGCTGACGCTATGAAATACGCAGCGGCGTATAAAGGATTTATTTTATTTCACATTTTGCCGTTAAGGCAAAATATTTCATAATACGAAGGATTATTTCATATTGCGCAGCAAACGAACTCGTGCGGAGCACGAATCCCTCATATATTTTCATCCAATAAAGAGTAAATTAATTAGTCATTTAACTTGACAATGATTTTTTGTAGTAATATAATTCTATCATGTGTTTTTACATATTTATACATTTCCGCATAAAAATATAATTTTTTATGCATCTTGGAGGATTCACAATGGAGCGCTATTATCAACCCGAGATTGAAACCGCCAGCCGAGAGCAAATCAAAGCATGGCAGGATGAACGTCTCGTAAAACAAGTTAAGCACGTATGGGATAACGTACCCTACTACCGTCAGAAGATGGAAGCTAAGGGTCTTACTCCCGATGATATCAAAGGAACAGAGGATCTTCACAAGTTACCCTTCGTAACTAAGGATGACCTTCGCGAATGCTACCCCTACGGTCTTCTCGCAAAGCCTCTTTCCGAATGTGTGCGTATTCAGTCCACTTCCGGAACAACCGGCAAGAGAGTTGTTGCTTTCTATACTCAGCACGATATCGACCTTTGGGAGGATTGCTGTGCCCGTGCTATTACTGCAGTTGGCGGCACTAACGAAGACGTTTGCCAGGTTTCATACGGCTACGGTCTTTTCACAGGCGGTCCCGGTCTCAACGGCGGTAGCCACAAGGTTGGCTGTCTCACCGTGCCTACTTCATCAGGTAACACCGAACGTCAGATCATGTTTATCAAGGATTTAAGCGCAACAATCCTTTGCTGTACACCTTCATACGCAGCATACCTGGGCGAATCCATGAAGGAAATGGGTATGACCCCCGATCAGATTCCGCTTAAGGCAGGTATCTTCGGCGCAGAGGCATGGAGCGAAGAGATGCGTCACGATATCGAAAAGACTCTCGGCATCAAAGCTTACGACATATACGGTCTTACCGAGCTGTCCGGCCCCGGTGTATCCTTCGAATGCTCCGCACAGAATGGTATGCATATCAATGAGGACCACTTCATCGCGGAAATTATCGACCCCGATACAGAAGAGGTTCTTCCTCCAGGATCAAAGGGCGAGCTCGTTTTCACCTCCATTACAAAGGAAGCATTCCCCCTTCTCCGTTACCGTACGAAGGATATCTGTATGCTTAACTACGAGCCCTGTCCCTGCGGCAGAACTCACGTTAAGATGTGCAAGCCCATGGGCAGAAGCGATGATATGCTCATCATCCGTGGCGTAAACGTATTCCCCTCACAGATCGAAACGGTTCTTCTCAACCAGGGCTACTCCGCTAACTATCAGATTATCGTTGACCGCGTAAACAATACCGATACACTCGACGTTCAGGTTGAAATGACACCCGAAATGTTCACCGATAACATCGGCGAAATTGATGCTCGTCAGAAAGAGATCGTAAACGGTCTTCGTTCTATGCTCGGTATCTCCGCAAAAGTTACTCTCGTTGCTCCTAAGTCAATCACAAGAAGCGAGGGTAAGGCAGTCAGAGTTATCGACAAGAGAAAAATATAACAGGAGGATAATAAAATGAGTATTAAACAGATTTCTGTTTTCGTTGAAAATAAGCCCGGCGCAATGAGCGAAATGACTGCTGTTCTCGCAGAAAACAACGTTAATATGGTTGCTCTTTCTCTTGCAGAAACTGCAGATTTCGGTATAGTTCGTATCATTGTAGATAAACTCTACGACGCAACAACCGTTCTCAAGGATGCAGGATATATTCACTCTATAACATCTGTTCTCGGCGTGGCTATCCCTAACATCCCCGGCGGAATCAACAAGATCCTCTCTATTCTTGACGGCGCAGACATCAACGTAGAATACCTCTACGCTTTCCTCGGCAAGAAGGAAAAGAATCACGCTTACGTTATCCTTAAGGTTAAGGACAACGCAGCTGCTACAACAGCCCTTGCAGAGCAGGGCATCAGACTTCTCGACCAGGAAAAGCTCTCAACGTTCTAAAATATATTCAAACCCCGCATCCACACGGATGCGGGGTTTTATTTTTATTTCACTTTAAGAATTATGTACTCGTAGTCTGTTCCACCAAGACTATTTATTCTAGTTACGATGCTGAGGCCACCATCTTCGTCGATAAACATGGGCATATCGGCATTAATAACATCGGAGGATGTACTCTCCGCAAGCATATCACCGAAGGTAGTACCAGCCCACTCTTGTGACAGATCGGCATACGAAATTCTCCGGTTAAATTCATCAGTAACAACAGATGTAGCCAATTCAATAAATTCATCTTCAGTGAGATCCATCTTGGCAAGTATTTCCGAGTTTGAAACCACCTTGCCTGTCACCGCACTAAAGTTGTAAACATCATATCCTCCATTAAATCCCTGTGTGCTTCTGTGTATCAGGAGAGAGAATGTGGAATCATCATCCACGTACACTTCCCATCCTATATCATCCCACATATAATAGCCATCCATTTCGAATGACTCTATGGAGTCCTCTACAAGGGGACGGTAAAAGCGCTGAATCTCATCGTTTATTACATTAGCATCAGCAGTATCACAATTTATCTGAGGAACATGTATACTTGCATTAGCGTACTCATCTTCAGGATTCTGATAATCTATTGAATATAACTCCGAAATTAAATTATCCATATCCATAATGGTTTCAATGGGTTCGTTTTCTATCTGCAGTGTCTCATCCGCTACATCCTCGAACAATGAACAGGATGTAAGCATCATCAAGGCCACACAAGGTAATAACAACAAGGAAATAAATCGTCTCATAATATACCTCCAAAATTAATATGCTATATATTGGTCGCAAAACCAATATAGCATATATAAACATTTTCGTCAAATAAATTAAAAAACATTCATATATATAAATATCAGACAATAAGCTGAATATAGAATTTTATGCTTACATTTAAGAAAAAATCCTTGACATTCTACGCTATAATGATTATAATTTAGTGGATGTGCCGGTGTGGCGGAATAGGCAGACGCAAGGGACTTAAAATCCCTCGGTGGCAACATCGTACCGGTTCAAGTCCGGTCACCGGCACCAAATAGAGAGATATCACTTTTGTGGTATCTCTATATTTTTTGTCCTGGATATAGCAGGACTTGAACCGGTCCTCGCCGAAGGCGAACACAATCGGGTGTTCGCGAGGTACGAGCGAATGACGGGCAGAGCCCGTCAAGTCGGGTCACCGGCACCAAATAGAGAGATATCACTTTTGTGGTATCTCTCTA
>JAZUSK010000020.1:0-8212 GCA_045606645.1 Acutalibacteraceae bacterium
TCGTGCGAATATACTATCCTTTATTTGTTACTGAGTCGGGGCGGTGGGTGGTACCCTACGCGACAAAGGAGCGTAGTTGAATCGTTAGATTCAAATGTTAGAAACTAACCATTACAAAAAAACTATGATAGAACAACTGTAAGGAACATCCCTCTGGGTGTTCCGTGTAAGTAAACTTCCCCATACGGTAACGTACGACGGCAACCGAATTGCTCCCAACCGGAACGGGCAGAGCCGCGTTCCCTACGGTGTACTAACTGACTTTATTTGAAAATGCAAGTTTGTGTCAATGAAACCTACGGTTTCACGACGTTCATAGCTCACGTCGGGTACCACCCACCAAAAGACAAGCTTTTGGTCCCCCCTCCTTTTTCGTTTCACGAAAAAAGAGGGATAGGCTGTCGCTATAACTAGAATTACCGACAGAATGGTAGGTCTGCGAAGCTTATTATTGCGTCGCAGACCCTTTTCTATTATCTATTCAATATTATCTTTTATCTATTATCTTGCAATGCCCCTTCACTCCTAACTCCTAACTCCACACTCCTCACTAAATTGTGTGCGAAGCCCCTGGCATCTGGGAACTGGCATCTGGCATCTACATTTCGCACTCCACACTCCTCACTTAATCGTGAACGAAGCCTCTGGCGACTGGCGACTAAAATTTGCCACTTCCCATTTCCAATTTTCAACTTAATTTGTATATTTCCCGATATTTTGCCAATAAATAATAAAAACAACAGGAGGTATTTATTATGGAAGGAAAAAATAATCAGGGAAATATGAGCAATAACCCCAATAATGACGGAAACAACAAGGAAAACAAGCCTTTAGAGATTCCCGAAAACGATTCACCGAGAGAAACAAAGCCCGTACAAGCGGTGAAAAACAATAAAAATAAAAAAACGATGAATAAAGTAAAGGTGGCGTATGCCTTTGCTATGATTTTAGCAATCGGTGCCGCATTTACAGCAAAAATTGCAACCGAAAAAGCTTTAGGAAATATATCACCTATCGAAAGCGATTACGTAACAATTTCA
Source organism: Acutalibacteraceae bacterium (assembly GCA_045606645.1). Lineage (GTDB taxonomy): Bacteria > Bacillota > Clostridia > Oscillospirales > Acutalibacteraceae > DTU089. The sequence goes on from JAZUSK010000020.1 coordinate 1,041, forward strand.
CCTGAAAAAGAGACGAGCAAGGATAGCGAATTTCTCACAGAAGAGCCCGATTTTGAGGTAAGAAACAACGTAACAAACGTACCTGATACAAGGGCTGAAACTGAGGAAAGCACTGAAATCTCAACAACGGAAAAAAGCAAATTTTCAAAGCCCTACGAGGATTATTTTTCCTTGCCCTTAGGCACTGATATTTTACGCGATTATGCTCCCGACCGACCTATGTACAGTGCAACAATGGGTGATTGGCGTACCCATAACGGTATTGATTTTCAAGGTGCCGACGGCGACCAGATAAAAGCAATTTCTTACGGTACAGTATTAAAAATTTATGACGATGTTCTTTTGGGTACGGTTGTTGAAATCGACCACGGAAACGGTGTAATCGCAAGGTATTGCGGTCTTAATAAGGATACCCTTGAGGTAAAGCCTGCAAGCACAGTAGAAGCAGGAGCATTAATAGGCTTTTTAGGAAATGTCCCCTTTGAAAAAACAGACATCAGCCACCTTCATTTTGAAATAATTTACAACGGTAAAAACGTAGACCCCCTCGAGCTTATGGGGAGATAAAAGAAAAATCGGCGAAGGGATTTCCTTCGCCGATTTATTGTTTTTATTTATACATCGGGCCGTAGGCTACGCATGCACGGAAGTCAGCACTTTCAAGCTCTTGTGTGCCGAATGCGATCCAGCAAGCAGGACGGAAGATTTTGCTTTCGTCAACGTTGTGCATTGAAACGGGGATTCTGAGCATTGAGCAAAGAGTGATGATATCAGCACCGATATGGCCGTAGGAGATAGCACCGTGGTTAGCGCCCCAATGGTTCATAACCTCATAAGCTGAAGTGAAGGGACCCTTACCTGTAAGAGTGGGAGCAAACCATGTGCCAGGCCATGTGTAGTCTGTTCTCTTCCAGATTACGTCAGAAACTTCGTCGGGAAGTGCTACTGTATAGCCTTCGCAAATCTGAACTGTCGGTCCAAGGCCTTTAACAAGGTTAAGACGAATCATAGTTGCAGGCATTTCAGCACGTGTTAAGAAACGGCTTGAATATCCGCCGCCACGGAAGTAACCGTTGTCAGCTGCGCACCATTCAGTTGCATCGTTAATTGTTTTGATATCTGCATCAGTAATATCGTACCATTCTTTGATGATACCGTTGCCGTCAGCATCCTTAACCTCACCGCAAGCGTCAAGACAGCAAGCACCTGAGTTGATAAGGTGAATAAAGCCCTGAGATTCTTTAGCCTTACCTTCAAGGTCATAGCCTGTAACTCTCTTAACTGCTTCGGGGCTCCAGTATGTACGAACGTCTGCGAACATCTGAGGTCTGTTTGTAAGTAATTTCATAAAGAGCATGCTTACACCGTTAAGAGTATCGTTTTCAGTAGCGAGGATATAGGGCTCACGAGCACCGTTCCAGTCAAAGCTTGTGTTAAGCATAGCCTCTGCAAAGTCTGCGTTGGGATAGAAGTCTGTCCACTGTCTTTGACCCTGGAAGCCTGCTGCAATAGCGTTGTGACCAACCATTTCTTCCTCTCTGCCTTCGGGAAGATTCTTGTTGCCGTTCATAAGGTCCTTGATGATGCACATCATCTTAACTGTGAACTCCCAATCCTTTTCCTTCTGCTCGTCGCTCTTCTTTACGAAGTCGGGGTTCTTGTCGAAGCCTTCCTTGCAGTTTTCTCTTACCCACTTGTAAGCCTTCTGATATTCTGCCTCGTCGTAGATGCCCTCAGACATTCGACGGATGATTTCTACCTCGTCAACTGACTCTACACGCATACCGAGATATTCCTCAAAGAAGTCAGTGTCGATTGATGAACCTGCGATACCCATACAGATTGAACCGATCTGAAGGTATGACTTGCCCTTCATTGTTGCTGCTGCAACTGCGGATCTTGCGAAACGGAGGAGCTTCTCCTGAACGTCTGCGGGGATGGATGTGTCGTCGGCATCCTGAACGTCGTGGCCGTAGATACCGAAAGCGGGGAGACCCTTCTGTGCGTGAGCAGCGAGAACTGCTGCAAGGTAAACTGCACCGGGACGCTCTGTACCGTTGAAGCCCCATACGCCCTTGATTGTAGAGGGATCCATATCCATTGTCTCGGAGCCGTAGCACCAGCAAGGAGTAACGGAAAGTGTGATCTGAACGCCTTCCTTACGGAACTTGTCTGCACAAGCAGCTGCCTCTGCAACTCTACCGATTGTAGTATCAGCGATAACAACCTTTACGGGTTCGCCGTTGGAATACTTAAGATTTTCTGTAAAAAGCTTTGCAGCGGATTTCGCCATATTCATAGTCTGGTCTTCGAGAGACTCTCTAACCTTGAGAGGTCCGCGTCTGCCATCGATGATGGGACGAATACCGATTACGGGATAATCGCCGACAAATCTGTTCTCTGCCATAGTTTTATCTTCCTTTCGATTGTACTTCAGTACAAAATTATACATATATAGTATATCACAAAATAATGCCTTTTCAATTCTCTATTAGTAAAATTTTTCTCTTCTAATATGTTAATTTTGACAAGAATTGTTTCCTCGACAAATTATCGGTTTACAAAGAATATATCCTAATGTATAATATATAATGAATTTATGTCATAAAAAATAGGAGGATTTTGTATGAGAAGATTACTTAGCTTGCTTCTTAGTGCGGTTATGATTTTGTCTATGTTTTCCGTGCTTGGTGTAGTTGCCTCTGCGGATTCTGAGGCAGATACTGAAATTGGTACGGACGTGCCCCCGGAAATCGGCGACGGTGCTGAGGGTGGAGATGATATCGGTGGAGAGAACGTGCCCGAAGGAGACCTTCCCGAGGAGGGCGAAGGAGAGGATGTTATTATCCCCGAGGATAAATCTTCTCTTGAATTTATCCCCGCAAACGAGGATGATTATAAGCTTTATCCATATACAATGGGCGGCTTCTCATGGGAATATGACGAGGAGCTCGGCACATTTGATTATGTGTACAATTACATTCTTTTAGACGAGGTTTTCGGTGAGGGAAATCAGCTTGTATTCACCGATGCGGAAGGCGTCGAGACAACCTACGTCTGCGATGAGGAATGGTGGTTCGTAGATGAAAACGGCGAGTATCTCGATGAAGATCCTCTTGATTATTATGTCGAAGAGGATGAAGAGGGTAATCTTGTTCTTTACATAGAATACGGCGACCTTTCCTGTGAATACCCTTATGAGTTTATTGAGAGCAATATTGACCACATTACACCTATCAACGAAGAACCCATCTTACTTGAGGCATACCGTGACGGTTATTACGACAGAATAATCAGCGGTATAGACGAGGGTGAGCTTTCGTTCTTCTATGATACAGTTTACAACGAGTCCTTCGGCTTTGTGATTACGTACAAGGACGGTACAGAAAGAGTTGTCAGCTACGATGATGATAACGGACTCGTATTCGAGGACACGGGCGAAGAAATTATGTTCTTCGAATTAGCGGAAAAGAATTCACAGACTTTCTATCAGTGGGATCCTGCGGCTGTTTATACTGTTGAGTATTACTACGAGGGCGTTCCCTTTGAGGTGGAATTTGAAGTTTCAGAAAACCCCGTAGTATCTGTTGATTACGTTCAGCTGGGCGAGGCGGGGGTGCTTCATTACGGAGTTAACGGCGAATACTTCTTCTGTGAGCACGATGACTGCGGTAACGTTTATTTTGAGTTTAGTCAGACGGACGTTTTCCCCGCTGAAGGAGATATTATTACCGTTACTTATGTTGACGGGACTTCAAAGGTGCTCAGATGGGAAAACGGTTGGTTAAAGGATTCTGACAACAACACCTATAATGACTATATCTGCCTTTATGATGACCAGTACGAAAACCATTGGACAGATGGCGAATATTCCTTTAATATCAAATTTTTCGGTTGTGATGATGAGGTTAGCGTAACAGTTGAAGGCAGAGAAGTCGAGAGTATAGATATCTCTGCGCAGACACCCGTAACCGTTTACGAAAACACCGACGGTATGTGGACGCAGGATGCAGAGGGTAATGAGCTTTTCCTTTACGATTATTCCTTATATACCGAGGGTGTTGAAATTATCGTAAGCTATGACAACGGCACCTGCGACACGTATTACTATGATTCTGAAGCAGATTGCTTTGTTGATGAGTTTTTCAGAAGCTTCCCCTACGAGATAGTAACCTCCGATAAGCAGCTTGAAGAAAGCTGGGGCTTGGGAGAGAATCCCATAACGGTTGAAATCGGAGATTTTACCTCTGAGTTTAATATTACTGTTATTGAAAGCCCTGTTGAAAGCATTGATTTCGTAATCAACAAAACCCCCGTGTTTGGCTTAGAGGACGAGGAAAACGGCTTCTGGTACACACTTGATGAAGAGGATGAGGAGAAAAAATTCTTCTATATCTGGTACGAGGATATATTCTATTCGGAGGGCAATGCTTTCGTTGTGAATTTCAAGGACGGAACTTCCTCGATATATTACTATGACGGTGATGTAGGCTACTTTGTAGATGACGAAGGAAACTATCCTTCAGAGTATTATCCCGTGAATTTCAGGGACCGTCAGGTTTATGTAAATTGGACTCCCGATTCTGCGGACAATTATATTATTGTTGACTTTATGGGTGTGGTGGATTATATCCCCGTAGTTATTGACAACGGTGAGAAATCTGCTGCGGCAGAAATTGAAGGCTTTACCAATTCGGAAAGCGGCGTACAGCTTACATGGTCAAAGGTTAATAACGCAGAGGAGTATCTGATATACAGACGTCTCGAAAAAGCAGACGGAAAAGCCTCCAACAATCCCTGGGTATTTGTTGGCTCTACAAATGAGCTCAGCTTTATAGATAGCTCTGAGCTTCAGGACGGAGCATACTACAAGTACCATATTCATACACGTAACGCTAACGGACAGAGTGCATATACAGGCTCCGTAGCCCGCACAACAAGATATCTTGCTCCCGTAGAGGGCTTCAGCGTGTCTAATACCAAATCGGGCGTAATATTTAATTGGAAGAAAGTAAGCGGATATACTATCCATCTTTTCAGATTGGAAAAGGGTGCAAGTGAGTGGGTATATCTGGGCTCAAAGGAAAGCGATGCTTCTTATGTATGTAACGTAAATGCCGTAAGCGGTAAGACTTATATGTATGCCGCATATTACGAGAAAAACGGTACAAGCGCAATAGTGTACAGTGACTATATTACGTACCTTTCCGAGCCTCACCTTAAGACTGTTTCAAATGCCGTAACCGGTATCTACTTCAACTGGACGAAGGTTGAGGGAGCCGTAGGCTACAGGGTTTACCGTCGCGCTGCAGGTGAGAAATATTTCACCTATCTTGGTACTACGACAAATCTCTGGTACTGTGATAATGCGGTTCGCAATAACAACGGTACTTACTACAAATATACCGTTAAGGCTATTGCCGAGGACGGTTCTATGAGCTCCTATGAGGGCGGACTTCTTCTCAGAAGACTTGTTATCCCCTATATTCAGAGCCTTACAAATAATACAAATGGTATTACAGTTAAGTGGGCGGAGATTCCGGGTGCTACAAGCTACCGAGTTTATCGTAGAGGTGCAGGGCAGACTACATGGACTTACCTTGCATCCGTAACCGGTCTTACTTATACCGATACCGCGGTGAAAAATTCAAGCGGTAATTACTACAGATATACTGTTAAGGCGGTTGTAAACGGAATCTTTACAAGCTACAACCCCGACGGACCTTATACAATGCGACTTTCTACTCCGACACTCAAAAGTGCGGTAGAGGTTGAAAACGGAATACAGGTTAAATGGAATGCGGTCAAGGGTGCAGGCGGATATCAGGTGTATCGCAAGACAGCAGATACTACTTGGGTGCTCATAGACACATTCAGCGGAACAACCTACGTTGACAAGACTGCTCTCCCCGGTGTGGAATACACCTATACCGTAAGAGCATATAAGGGTAGCTACAGAAGTAGCTATATCCCCGCAGGTGTTTCGGCACATTTGGGTATCGCAGAATAAACCGAATATAATAAATACGGACGGATTCAAACGAATCCGTCCGTTGTTTTATTTGCGTTTATTATTTGTAAAGAGGATACTTATCGCAAATAGCGGTAACCTTTTCTCTGATATAATCTGCGCTGTTTTCGAAGTCTGTTGCAGCGAGCTTAATGAACTCTGCAATATCCACCATTTCGTGTGCACCGAAGCCACGGGTTGTAACTGCCGCTGTACCGATACGGATGCCGCTTGTTACGAAGGGCTTTTCGGGCTCTCTGGGGATAGAGTTCTTATTAACTGTAATATAAACCTCGTCGAGTCTGTGCTCTAATTCCTTGCCCGTGATGCCGAGGCTTCTGAGGTCAAGGAGGAGAAGGTGGTTGTCAGAGCCACCGGATACCATATTGATACCCTGAGCGGCAAGAGCGTTCTCAAGAGCTTTACAGTTAGAAATAACGTTCTTTCCGTACTCCTTGAATTCGGGCTTGAGAGCTTCGCCGAAGCAGATAGCCTTAGCGGCTACAACGTGCATAAGAGGACCGCCCTGGATACCGGGGAAGATAGCCTTGTTTACCTTCTTTGCGATCTCTTCGTCGTTGCAGAGAATAAGACCGCCACGAGGACCGCGAAGAGTCTTGTGAGTAGTGGAAGTAACTACGTGAGCGTAGGGTACGGGAGAGGGGTGCTGACCTGCGGCAACAAGACCTGCAATGTGAGCCATATCTACCATAAACAATGCGCCTACGGAATCAGCAACCTCGCGGATTCTCTTGAAGTCGATTGTTCTGGGATAAGCAGATGCACCTGCTACGATGAGCTTGGGTTTGCATTCCTGCGCTTTCTTCTCAAGAGCATCATAATCAAGGAAACCGTTATCGTCAACGCCGTAGCTTTCGAAGTTGAAGTACGAACCGCTAACGTTTACGGGTGAACCGTGAGTAAGATGACCGCCGTCTGCGAGGCTCATGCCGAGAACAGTATCGCCGGGCTGAAGAAGTGCAAAATACACACCAAAGTTTGCCTGAGAGCCTGAGTGAGCCTGAACGTTTGCGAAGTTGCAACCAAAGAGCTCCTTTGCTCTTTCAATGGCGATGGATTCTGCGATATCAACGTATTCGCAACCGCCGTAATATCTCTTTGAGGGATAGCCCTCTGCGTATTTGTTTGTAAGTACGCTACC
>JAZUSK010000021.1:0-106840 GCA_045606645.1 Acutalibacteraceae bacterium
ACAACGCCACCGGGTGCTGCTTTCTTGACAGAAGCCACGATAACATCACCGATATTGGCATACCTCTTGCCGGAACCGCCTAAAACGCGGATGCACATAATTTCTTTTGCGCCCGTGTTATCGGCTACCTTGAGGTAACTCTGCTGTTGAATCACAGTGTGTGCCTCCTTCTATAAGCTAAATTATTTAGCCTTTTCAATTATTTCAACTACACGCCATCTCTTATCCTTGGACAAAGGACGTGTTTCCATAATCATTACACGGTCGCCGATACCACACATATTGGTCTCGTCATGAGCCTTAAGCTTAAGTGTGTGGTTGACAATCTTGCTGTAAAGCGGATGCTTTACCCTGTCCTTAACGGATACTACTACAGTCTTATCCATCTTATCGCTTGTTACGATGCCGACACGGGTTTTTCTTAAATTTCTTTCACTCATTTAATTGCCCTCCGTCATTAAGAATTCTTGCCGTTGATCTGGTTATCGCGGATTACTGTCATAACACGAGCGATATCCTTCTTAACTGCGCTGATTCTCATTGGGTTATCAAGCTGATTGATGGCCTGCTGGAAGCGGAGGTTAAAGAGTTCTTTCTTCAGTTCAAGGAGCTTAGCATCCAACTCCGCCTGAGAGAGTTTTCTTAATTCACTTGCTTTCATTCTGCCTCACCATCCTGTTCTGCCTTTACGACAAACTTGCATTTTATAGGAAGCTTGTTTGCTGCAAGACGCATAGCCTCGCGAGCAAGAGCCTCGTCAACGCCGCCGATTTCGAACATAATTCTGCCCGGCTTAACAACGGCTACCCAATACTCGGGCGAACCTTTACCTGAACCCATTCGAGTTTCAGCAGGTTTTTCTGTGATAGGTTTATCGGGGAAGATCTTGATCCAAACCTTACCGCCACGCTTGATGTATCTTGTCATAGCGATACGAGCTGCCTCGATCTGTCTGGATGTGATCCATGCGGGTTCAAGAGCCTGAAGACCGAAATCACCATAGCTAACCTTGTTTCCTCTGTGAGCAACGCCCTTAAGACGGCCTCTCTGAACTCTACGATATTTAACTCTCTTAGGTAATAACATTACTTGGCTCCTCCTTCCCTCTTTGTCTTGCGGGACTCGTGAAGAACTTCGCCCTTATAGATCCAGATCTTAACGCCGAGACGACCGTAAGTTGTCTTCGCCTCTGCAAAGCCATAGTCGATGTCAGCACGGATTGTCTGGAGTGGGATTGTTCCTTCGTGATACTGCTCTGTACGAGCGATTTCAGCACCACCGAGTCTACCGGAAACCTGAGCTTTGATACCCTTTGCGCCTGCCTTCATTGTGCGGCCGATTGACTGCTTAAGAGCACGACGGAAAGATACACGCTTCTCAAGCTGAGCTGCAATGCTTTCTGCAACGAGCTGAGCGCTGAGATCAGGCTGCTTAACTTCTGTGATGTTGATGAATACATCCTTGTCACCGCTAAGCATTTTCTTAACTGTTTCTTTGAGCTTTTCGATTTCTGCGCCGCCACGACCGATTACGATACCGGGCTTTGCACAGAAGATGTTGATACGAACTCTCTTGGGATCGCGTTCAATTTCAACCTTGGGAACACCTGCCGGAGCAAGGAGTTCAAGAAGGAATTCACGGATCTTGTTATCCTCAACGAGGATATCACCGAACTCACCCTTCTTAGCAAACCAGCGAGATTCCCAATCTTTGATAACGCCTATTCTTAATCCTGTAGGATTGATTTTCTGGCCCATTATATTTCCTCCTCTCGCTTATTCTGCATCCTTGAGTACAAGGGTGATATGTGATGTCTTTTTGTTAATTCTGTTAGCGCTGCCTCTTGCGCGGGGTCTGATTCTCTTGAGAGTGGGACCCTGGCATACCCAGCACTGTGCAACGTAGAGTGTTTCTACGTCCATGTTTTTGTTTTCCGCATTTGCAATAGCGGACTTAAGAAGCTTCTCAAGCGGCTCACAAGCAGCCTTGGGTGTGTGCTTGAGAATTGCCATTGCTTCGTATGCAGGCTTGTTGCGGATAAGGTCGAGAACGATCTGAACCTTACGGGGAGCTATTCTTATATAAGTAGCCTTTGCTGTTGCCTCCATGTTAACACACTCCTTTCGACTAATTATTTACCGTTGTTTGAAGTTTTTGATCCCGCATGACCCTTAAAGGTACGTGTGGGAGCGAATTCACCGAGCTTATGGCCAACCATGTCTTCAGTTACATAAACCGGAACATGCTTACGACCATCATGAACTGCAAAAGTATGACCAACAAAATCAGGGAAGATTGTTGAGCTTCTGCTCCATGTCTTAAGAACGATTTTTTCGCCGTTTTCATTCATTTTCTGAACTCTTGCGAGCAGCTTAGGCTGCACATAAGGTCCTTTTTTAATGCTTCTGCTCATTAAATACTGCTCCTTTCCGGCTTATTTGCCGTTACGACGCTTCACGATAAGCTTATCGGAGCGATTCTTCTTAGCTCTTGTCTTATAACCGAGAGCGGGTTTACCCCAGGGAGTAACGGGGCCGGGACGACCGATGGGTGACTTACCTTCACCACCACCGTGGGGATGGTCGTTGGGGTTCATTACAGAACCACGAACTGTAGGTCTGATACCCATATGACGAGTACGGCCAGCCTTACCGATCTTTACGTTTTCGTGGTCGGTATTACCAACCTGACCGATAGATGCCATACAATTTACGGGAACGTTACGAAGCTCACCTGAAGGAAGTCTGAGAAGAGCGTAAGCGCCTTCCTTAGCCATAAGCTGAGCTGCATTACCTGCTGCTCTAGCAAGCTGACCACCCTTACCGGGATAAAGCTCTACGTTGTGGATGAATGTACCAACAGGGATATTAACGAGCGGAAGTGCGTTACCGGGCTTAATATCAGCTGTGGGACCAGCAACAACCTTGTCGCCTACCTTGAGACCAACGGGAGCAAGGATATAAGCCTTAACGCCGTCTGTGTACTCGATGAGAGCGATGTGTGCTGAACGGTTGGGATCGTATTCAAGAGTCTTAACTGTTGCTTCGATATCGAACTTAGTTCTCTTGAAATCAATTACTCTGTACTTTCTACGGTTTCCGCCGCCGCGATGACGAACTGTGATTCTACCATAGCTGTTACGACCTGAATTTTTGCTGAGAGGCTTTAAGAGGCTCTTCTCAGGAGCAACCTTTGAAAGTTCTGAGTAATCAGTAGTCGACATATTACGTCTTGCGTTTGTTGTCGGCTTAAAAACTTTAATAGACATTTTATTCACACTCCTATAATGGTTTTGCGGAGAATGTCAACTCCATACTATACCAAGTGGGGTATAAGTTATTTAAGTTTTACGATTACATCATGCCATCGAAGAATTCGATAGTCTTTGAATCTTCAGTAAGAGTAACAACAGCCTTCTTCCAAGAAGCCTTGTAGCCCTCGAATCTGCCGTATCTTCTCATCTTACCGCTTACGTTGATTGTGTTTACCTTTGCAACCTTAACGCCGAAAAGCTCTTCAACTGCCTTAGCAATGTCGATCTTGTTAGCATCGCTTGCAACCTTGAAGGTATATTTCTTGAAAGCCACACCCATCATAGACTGCTCTGTGATGATAGGCTTAATGATAATGTCCTGTGCGAGTTTCATTATGCATATACCTCCTCAATCTTTGTAACTGCATCCTTAAGAACAACGATCTTGTTGCAGTTAAGGATATCATATACATTAAGAGTGTTTACTGTAGAAACCTTAGCACCCTCAATGTTACGAATGCTCTTGTAGATAACCTCGTTATTTTCGGGAAGAACTACGAGAACCTTCTTATCAGCTTCAATTGCTGAGAACATCTTAGCCATTTCCTTTGTCTTGATTGCATCAAGCTTGATTGAATCAAGAACGATCATCTCTTCAGCAGCAACCTTTGAAGAAAGAGCAGACTTCATAGCGAGTCTTCTTACCTTCTTGTTGATGGAGAAACCGTATGTTCTGGGCTTGGGACCAAGAGCGATACCACCGTGATACCACTGGGGTGAACGAGTTGAACCCTGTCTTGCACGACCTGTGCCCTTCTGACGCCACGGTTTCTTACCGCCGCCGCTTACTTCGGAACGAGTTTTTGTGGACTGAGTGCCCTGACGCTGATTTGCTAAATAGCCAACAACAACAAGGTGCATAGCTGACATATTGGGCTCGATGCTAAAGATAGAATCGTTAAGCTCAATATCAGAAACCTTCTTGCCTGCCATATCAAGTACTGATAACTTACTCATCTGTTACACTCCTTCCTTATGCTTTCTTAACACTGTCAGCGATAACTACGATGCCACCCTTGGGACCGGGAACGGAGCCCTTGATAGCAATAAGGTTGTTTTCAACGTCAACCTTAACTACGCTGAGGTTCTGTACAGTTACACGCTCGGAACCGAGGTGACCTGCCATCTTTTTACCTTTGAAAATACGAGCGGGGTCAATAACACCCAAGGAACCACCGTGTCTTGCAACAGGACCTGTACCGTGAGACTCTCTGAGTCTGCCGAAGTTCCAGCGCTTAATAACACCGGCTGTACCCTTACCCTTGCTCTTACCAACAACGTCAACATACTCACCGGCAGCGAAAACGTCTGCCTTAAGGATGTCGCCTACGTTGTAAGCAGAAGTATCATCGAGTCTGAACTCTTTGAGTACTCTCTTGGGAGCAACGTCAGCCTTCTTGAAGTGACCTGCCATGGGCTTGTTCACTCTGCTGACTTTCTTGTCGCCGTAACCGATCTGTACAGCTTCATAGCCGTCGTTTTCAGTTGTCTTCTTCTGAACAACTGCGCAAGGACCAGCTTCGATTACTGTAACGGGAATCATGTTACCCTTTTCATCGAAAATCTGAGTCATGCCGATTTTCTTTCCGATAAGACCTTTTTTCATATGTTTTTTCCTCCTGTCAGATTATTGGTTGAGTTTCCTCAACATGACCTGCAACCTACTATAATATAATAGGTATATTCAAAATTAAGCTTTCTATCGGATTAAAGCTTAATCTCAAAATCAACACCAGCGGGGAGCTCAAGACCTGTGAGAGCTTCAACAGTTTTGTTTGAAGGTCTGAGAATGTCGATGAGTCTCTTGTGTGTGTGCTGCTCGAACTGCTCACGAGAATCCTTGTACTTGTGAACCGCACGAAGCACAGTTACAACCTCTTTCTCTGTGGGGAGCGGAATGGGACCGGAAACCTGAGCGCCTGTACGCTTTGCTGTTTCAACGATCTTCTCTGCTGCCTTGTCAACAAGGTTGTGATCGTAACCTTTAAGTCTGATTCTGATTTTTTCCTTAACTGCCATTTGTAACGCCTCCTATAATTTTTGGCGGGCTTTGCGTAAGATTCAACAACTCTCCCGGGCTTATCGCCCATTCCGTTTAAAAACCGGAATAGAGATTCCGGGATAAACTTACGCTCCGAGACAAGCCGAATCCGCAGTTAAGAACGGAAGACGGTTTGTTTATCGGTATTTGATCGCCCGGTTTTAAATCGGACATACTCCGCGGAAATTCCCTGCCTCAGAGGGCAGCCACCTCCCGCATCATCGCATATCTGCTCGCGTCAGGGCATAAAAAGATAGGGACACGCCCTTCGCGCACCCTATCATAATATCACAATCGATTCAATATTGCAAGAGTTTTTTGGTATTTTTTTAAGAATTTTTAAAAGTTTTTTTGTTACATAATCACAAGGGATTTTCACCAACAAAAAAGCGTTTATTTAGTCTAAATTGCCGATTTTTAGTTTTATTCGTTCACACCTGTGAAATAATCGGGATACTGAGGCATAACAAGTTTTTGAACCAAGCCGATTGTAAGCATACCCTCTGCCGAATCAACGCCCTCGTTTCCTATACCTGAACGAGTAGCTACCTTGATGTTTTTGTTAATGTCAATATAATACAACTTGCTGAGGGTATCCGGACTCTTTATAATATTACCGTTTGAATCACGACTGCCCTCAAACTCAAGCACGTAATTGACACCTGTATCCGGAACACTGTAAACAGCAACGAGTAATTCGGGGTTGACCTCATATTTTTCTGAAATAAGCGATATAAATTCGTTATCGGGATTATCGGATAACTTATTGTCGCCATTGGGAGACAGCTGCTCGTAATATTCCTGGAAGCTTGTAGTTCCCTGATTATCCGATCCACCCTGCTGATTATCACCTTGAGGTGCTTGTGTAACGGGCGGTGCTGTATCTGTAACTACAACCGTGCTTCCTTCTGCATCAACGTAAACACTTGTTGTAATATTGGTTGCTTCGGTCGTATTGTTTTGCGGCTGCGTTGTCTGATATAAAGTTGTATCGTCTTTATCCTTACTACCAAATATACTAAACAAGGATATACAGAAAGCAATTATACCAATAGCAAGACCAACAGCAACAACAATTATAAATTTTCCGTTCCCTGTATTTTTATCTTTTGCCATTTTTGAAATCCTCCGAGATCGTTGTTCTGCTATATATATTATAATAGGTATAGAGATTTTTCAATACTTTTATTAAAATCTAACTTAATTTTCACACATAATTATAGAAAACCCGAAAAACAAAAAGTAAAAGAGCACGGAGTCCCGTGCTCTTTTTAGTGAAAACTATTGCAATAATTCACACTTCTGAAAAGTGTATGTTCGCTTCGATTAAGCGATTGTCTCTGTTGTGTCTGCAATCTGGGGAGCAAAATCTGCAAAGCCCTTAAGAATGCTACCGATGATGGGGAAATCAACAAGAGCTGCAAGAGTACCTTCGTAACCTACAACGTTACCCTCAGCATCAACAACGGGCTGAATAAGAGAATAGATACCGTCAGTGATTTCCTTTGTATCGAGACCATAGTTAGCAAGAAGCTGCCAAATAGAATCTAACATTTTTTGTCCTCCTTTCCACTATTTTGTCATAATAATAATATCACAACAAGTCAAATTCTTTTTTCTTTTTTAGAAATATATTCGTTTTTTTTAGAAATTTGCAAGATATTTTTTCCTTTTAGGAACATAAATGCCGTCTTCAAGAATAAATCGTGGATGTTCACAAGCAGCAAGCTCCACTAAATCCATATCGCAAGAATATGGATATTCCTCAAACAAAACGTCAATTTCCGTATTTCTTCCGACATTAGAATGAGCATCGGAACCGATAAAATCGGCAAAACCACAATTTATCATTTGAGTTGAAACTTGAATTTCCATGTCGCCAAAATCGCCTGCCGGAGAACCGGCATTAATTTGAAACAAAACACCCTTATCAGAAAATCTATTCAGCACGGTTATATCATCCTGAACAAACCCATATCTTTCGGGATGTGCGATAATTGGAATTAACCCAAATGACTTCAGGTAATCGCACCACGAGGCTGCGTCGCGCTCCGTTGTTTTGAAAAAATCAAACTCTATTAAGATGTAGCGAGATCCGTTAAGCGTATATGGAAAAAAATGTTTGATAGAAAAGATATCATCGTCACAAAGAATCTCAAAGCCCGACTTGATGATCAAATCAGAATCATTTTCCAACAACTCATCCTGTAGCATAGCAACTTTTTCGTTGCGTATGTCGAACAATTCTTCCGCTTGTTCCCAATACATAAGATGTGGTGTTACAAACAGCACCGAAGTACCGTTGTCTTCCGCATCAAAGCACATTCTCATGGTTTCGTTGAAATTTCTCGAACCATCGTCAATGCCCCATAACGTATGAGAATGTATGTCAATTATTTTATCCATTACTTTTTTCTGCTTCCCTGTCAATGTGGTCTTTATGGTCAAACTCTTCAATAAGCTTTCTGCTACCGATTACACCCTCGTCAAGCATAAGCTTGATAACAATTACAGTAAAAGGAAGAAGTATAACACCGAAGAGACCGAAGAGTCTTGCACCGAAGAACATAGCCATAATGGTAACAATAGAGGGTAAGCCAACCTGATTAGCAACAAGCTTAGGCTCGATAGCTTGTCTGAGAACAGATATAACAATGTAAAGAATTGCAATACCGATACCCATACCTATATTTCCGGTAAAGAAAGAGTAAATCGCCCAAGGTATAAGTACGGTTCCTGTACCCAGCACGGGAACTATATCAACAACGCAAATCACAAGAGCTATAATTGCAATATACCCGCCCTTATATACACCTATAAACTTCATAAGGTATAAACCAAGGAAAACCTCGGAGAATGTAATAAACATAATGGTAATGTAAGCCTTCAACAGCTTACCTACACCCTTGGTCACAACTCGCTTAGCTTCGATTATCTTCTTACCCTTCTCCTCTGTGAAAAAGCTAAGAATCATATCTCTAATAATATCATATTCGGAGGTCATAAATACACAAGAGATAATTGTAACAAGAATGCTTACAAGGAAGGATGGTATTTCTTTTACCACGCTCCATGCACCTGCAATAGGTACAGAGAGCATATCATAATCTATCTGCACACCCTCACCCGTGGAAACCTTGTTCATCAAGTTATCCAAAGCACCGTTCGCCCTATCCTGAAGACTGACAGGAAGTTTATCAATAATACCGTCGCAATAGTTACGAACATTCACAAGAAAATCATAAACGGAATCGTACTGCTTGATAGTATCGTTAATAAATCCCGCTACTTCCTCAACAAGCCTCTTACCCGTAAAAAACAAAAGGCAAACAACAGAACTAACTATAAGAAGAACAAGAATAAGAGACAGCATACCGTGCGCCTTCAGATGAAGCTTCCTGCTTATGAATCTAATTGGTGTCTGTAAAGCAACCGCAAGAATACTGGCTATCACAAACGGGAAGATATATCCCATTGCATAATTTACAACAACATAAAAAATACCGATTATTATTGAAAAATAAAGAAAGTTTATAATAAAACCTCTTCTTTTTTCTATCAATTTCCTGTCCATTACAACCTCCGAAGGAAACAATTTTATTACATTTTATTGTAACTCAATTCTTTTAATATTACAATTATTTTTACATAATTTTTATCTTTTTTAATAAAAAATTAAATTTCCTCTTTATTATCAGAAAAAAATATGATAGAATATGCAAGAATATACTGTTTTTCTCGGAGGTAGAGATATGCAAATAGCTATTATGGGCTTTGGAACTATCGGTTCCGGCGTAGCTGAGCTTTTATTAAAAAACCAGAAAAGTATTGTGGCAAAAAGTGGCCAGAATTCACTTGATATAAAATACATACTTGATATTCGTGATTTTTCCAACCATGAGTTAGGAAAATACTTCACAAGAGATTTCAACGATATTCTCAATGATCCATCTGTCGGTATCGTTGTTGAATGTATGGGCGGAACTGAACCCGCATACGAATATGTTTCCAAGAGCCTCAAGGCCGGAAAGAGTGTTGTATCCTCCAACAAGGAGCTTGTTGCAGCTAAGGGCTACGAATTACTTGAAATCGCAAAGGAAAATAACGTAAACTTCTTATTTGAAGCAAGTGTTGGTGGCGGTATTCCCATTATCCGTCCCATAAGCCAGTGTCTTGCTGCTAATGAAATCTGCGAGATTGCAGGTATCCTTAACGGTACAACAAACTTTATTCTTACAATGATGATCCAGCAGGGTATGAGCTTCGACGATGCTCTTAAGCTTGCTCAGGATAATGGATACGCCGAGCGTGATCCTTCCGCAGATATTCTCGGACACGATGCTGCAAGAAAGATTTGTATACTCGCTTCTCTCTGCTTCGGTAAGCACGTATATCCCGACAGCGTTGAGACAACAGGTATTACGGAAATCACCGCTGAGGACGTTGCATACGCTAAAAATTGGGGCGGTGTTATCAAGCTCATCGGCAGAGCAGTACAGAACGACAGCGGCAAGATAAGCACAACAGTAGGTCCCTGCCTTATTCAGAATCACAGCCAGTTGGCTTCTGTTGACGACGTATTCAATGCTATCCTTGTTCGCGGCGATGCTATCGGCGACGTAGTATTCTATGGCAAGGGTGCCGGCAAGCTTCCCACAGCCAGTGCGGTTGTTGCTGACGTTATCGACTGCGCAAAGCATACTGCCAAGAGAAAGGCTTTTGGTTGGGGTCCCGCAGAGGATAATTACGTTATCGATCCCCTTCTTCAAAGCGGTGCTCTTTACGTAAGAGCTACAACCGATGATTATGTAGCTGCATTTAATGAAATCAATAAAGTCTTTGAATCTCCCATTATTCTCCACAGAGATGACGAGCCTAAAACTGAAATTGCATTTATTACTCCGGTAATGCGCGAAAAAGAAGCTCGTACAGCAATCGAGAAATTACCTATCGAAACAAAGGCTATACTTAGAGTTCTCGATTATTGATAAAACCTTCCTATTTTAAAGAAAGGACTGAACAATATGGCTCTGTGTCCCAAGTGTTACGGAATACTTAATTTTTGGAACATTAAAGCGGAGTGTCCTCATTGCGGCGTCAATATTCCTAACTACAACTGGGAAGGTCGATTAGAAAAGGATGCTGAAAATGCGGCAGTTGCTTGGAAAAAGTTCAATCGATTCACCGGTAATCTCAAGAGTGCCTTATTCGGAAGCAAGATCAGAATAATACGCTTTGTATGCACCTTCCTCCCTCTTATTGCTCTTGTCTTACCTTTAGCACAATACACGATGAATTTACCGTTTGTAGATTCCTCTCAGCAGAATATGACGCTACTTGATTTCACACTGAACTCATTGCTTTCTCTTAATTGGGGTTCTTTAATCAAGTTGATTTCATCGGATTTCATAGGAACTCCCGTTCTATTCATTATGGTATCTGTATTGGCATTGTATCTTGCGGTTGTGTTCGGTGTATTAAACTTCCTTTTCGTTTTACTACGAGCACCGAAGCTTAAGGCTACCGGCAACGTAATACTTTGCATCGGTTCCGATCTATGCTTTATCCTCGCAGGAATACTGTTTACCGTAGCAATGTCAATGCTCGAAAAAACAACCGTAGTATTTATGCAGGGCACCGTTCAATTCGGTTTATTTGTTGGTGTTGCTCTATTCACCTTGAACGTAGTTCTTAATATAATAATAAATAAATCATTCAAGAAAGAGCGCAAGGCTCAAAAACTTGCGGATGAAGAATAAAATAAAAAATCCCGTTTCGCTCAACGAACGAAACGGGATTTTGTTTTTGTGTTTATTCAGCAAGCTGAGATGTACAGTGGGGGCAACGAGTTGCTTCGATGCTGATTTCTGATGTACAGAAGGGACATTTCTTTGTTGTAGGAGCCTCCTCAACAGCCTCTTCTTTCTTCTTACCAGCGTTTCTGATCTTGTTGATTCCCTTAACAAGAAGGAAAATAACGAAACCAATGATAACGAAATCAATAACTGCCTGAATGAAAAGGCCGTAGTTGATTGTTGATAAACCGGCTGCCTGAGCCTGCTCAAGAGTTTTGATAGCCTCTTTATCATACTCACCAAGCACGTAGAAAAGATCGCTGAAAGCAACCTTACCGGTCAAAAGTGAAATAACGGGTGTAATAATGTTCTCAACAAGGCTTGTTACGATACCGGAAAAAGCGCCACCGATAATAACACCGACTGCCAAGTCAATTACGTTGCCCTTTGAAATAAATTCTTTGAATTCGCCAAAAAACTTTTTCATAAATTTTTCTCCTTCGTTTTTATATCCTTTAGTATAACATAATACCACAAAATTTCAATATATTTTACAGCAAAAATGATTGATAAATAAAAAGTTATGTAGTATAATCCCTCTGTAAAATATTCTGAAAAGGAGTTGACCACGATGATCCTTACAGCAGATATCGGCAACACTAACATCACGTTAGGTGTTTTTGATGGCGACGAGCTTGTTTGTATTTCACGACTCGCTACCCAACGTCACAGAACATCAGAACAGTATGCAGTTGAGCTTAGTTCGATTTTTTCTTTGGAGAAAATTGACACCGAAAGCGTAAACGGAGCAATTATCAGCTCTGTTGTACCTGAGCTCACCCGTGTTTTCAAAAACGCTATAACGAAGGTTACCGGTTGTGACGCTCTCGTGGTTGCCGCCGGAATCAAAAACGGTCTCAAAATAAAAACAGACAATCCCAAAGAGCTCGGTGCAGATCTCGTTGCAGGTGCGGTCGGAGCCATAAATCAATATGAGCTACCCTGTCTTGTTATGGATCTCGGCACGGCGACAAAGATATCTGTTATCGATGAGGATGGTACGTTTGTCGGATGTACTATTGCGCCCGGTATCGGCATCTCGTTAGATGCTCTTGCAATGAGAACATCTCAGCTCCCCACCATTGAGCTTTGCGCTCCGAAAAATCCTATCGGAACAAATACAATAGAATGTATTCGATCGGGAATCGTTCTCGGTAATGCCGCTATGCTTGACGGTATGGCAGATAAGCTTGAAAAGGATTTAGGCAAGCCCATAAAGACAATTGTTGCCACAGGTGGTCTCGCAAAGGAGATCATCGAATGCTGCGACAAGGATATTGTTCTTAATAAGGATCTTGTTCTTCAGGGTCTCTTAGCTATACACAGAAAAAACAGGTAAATAATCTTAAAGAAAATGCATTGTATCCCCAAAGTGGAGAAAGCGCATCCGAACAGATTTTCGGATATTCTTTTTCACTCTAACGGGAACGACAGCAAAGGAGTATTATTTATGACAAAAAAACAAAAACTTAATAAGCTCGTAATGTGCGCCTTATTTTCGGCATTGGTAGTCGTTATGACATTCACACCGTATTTAGGCTACATTTCGGTAGGACCAATCGAAATCACCACGTTGCATATTGTGGCAATATTCGCAGCAGTTGCAATCGGTCCTAAGTACGGCGCGATAGTCGGTGGCGTATGGGGTGCTACCTGCATCGTCAGAGCTATCCAGATGGGCTTTGCACCCTTCGCAAACCCACTCGTTTCACTGGTACCAAGAGTATTAGTTGCAATAGTCGCGGGTCTCGTTTTCCTTGGCCTTTCGAAAACAAAGTGTCCCAAGGTAATATCACTCGTAATTGCCACTCTTTCGGGTACACTTACAAACACAGTACTTGTAATAAGTGCGCTTCACATCTTCGGCGGATTTGAATCCCTTCTCGGTGCTGCTGCCGCAGCACTTGAAACAATCATACTTACTCTCATAGGTACAAACGGTCTTATAGAGCTGGTAAGTGCATTGATCGTTGTACCCTCCCTTTATATGGCTACAGAAAGATTTTTCAAAAGCAAAATATAACCCATAAATCCAAAACCTGTTTTTTCAACATATAAAAAACTAACCGTTCTTAAAGGGGCGTAAGTTAGGAATTTAATAGCCTTAAATCATTATTTTTGACGCATGGCGTCGTTAAAATGGGAGGGCACCCTTGAGGGTGCCCTCCCATTTAAGCCTTGCTCTGCATCCAAGCTTAAAGAATTTAAGGTGCGAAGCAGTTTTAATTCAAATATTTTTCGTTCAGACGGAATGACAAAAGC
Organism: Acutalibacteraceae bacterium; assembly: GCA_045606645.1. GTDB lineage: Bacteria > Bacillota > Clostridia > Oscillospirales > Acutalibacteraceae > DTU089. The sequence continues at coordinate 13,472 of JAZUSK010000021.1, forward strand.
ACCGTAAGGCCGACCCGCCTACGATGCTTTTTTATAAAGCTAACGGAAAACATTGGGTTAAAACCCAATAATCCCTAATTTACACTCCCCGGCTCAAGAACGGGTTTCGTTTTATGCTTTTGTAGCCGCTGTGGTGTCGGGAGCAGTTGTTGTTGTATCAAGGAAGTACTTATAGGGCTTATACGTAATAGCCATACAGAAGGTAACGCTGTCATTGAGAATTGTATCGGGAGCAGTTGATTCGAAGAGAATCTTGTAAAGGTTTCCGGAGTTCTCAAAGAAGTACATAACCCTCATCTCGCCCTCAGCATTCAATGTGAATCTTACGACCTTGATGCAACCGGAGCCGATGGAAACGTCCTCTGTCCACGATACTGAATCGGGAAGCTCTTTGGATAAGAGATCGAACATTTCTCTCTGCTCTGCATAGTAATTATCATAAGTATCGTTGATGGGAGTAATAGTTACGTAGTGACCTGCGGTCTCGTTAACGTATCTGTTGGAATCAGTTGTAACCACCCAACCCTCGGGAAGCGTGAGCTTATATCCGAGATATTCAACCTTGCCCTCTTCTGAGATAGGCTCAAAGGGTCTGATCTGGCTTTCGGGAACACCGTTTGCATTTGTTACGATATTACCGCTTGCATCTGTAACGTAAACGAGAGCTTCACCATTGGGTGAATATACTCTGTTACCCTCTGCATCGGTAACGTACATATTCTGATATCCGCCGTAAACATTATTTATCTCAGTTGTTGTAGGCTCTGTTTCGTTGTTTTTACATGCCGCGAACACGAAGACGAAAACAAGCGTTAACGCAATAGTTGCGGCAATAATCTTTTTGCTCAAGGAAAAAACCTCCGTGAATTAGTTTACCGAAAAATATTATTCAGCAACAGCAGTTGTGGATTCGGACTCGGTTGTTGTCTCAAGAGGGCTAACGGGAAGCTCGCTCTCCCAGATAAAATCAAAGTTTGCCTTATCTTCAAGTGTAAACTTAACGTCAACGTTACCGATACCCTCGTAAGTACCTGCACCGGTCATATCAACTACAACGTTTGCAGCCTTGTAGTAATTAAGGTTAACAACCTCGTCAGTATATCTGTTTACCTTTGCAGTGATCTGACATCCTGAATAACCAACCTCATAGTCATTGAAGATGAGATAGTCACTTGTCTTTGCAAATTCCTCTGATGCAAGAACCTCATCCTTATCGCGAATGGGGAATACCTTAGAAAGAGAAGTTACGTCCTCACCTGCTTCATAATCGTTGAAGGTGATTGTGATATAATAGAATTCACCAACCTCTTTGATAGTTGCAGTATTGATATCCGCGATCGTAAGGTTAGAAACGAATGACTCACCCTGCACGTAGAGGATATTAGAGTTATCTGCACCCTCTGCGATCTCGCCGGAATTTTCTCTGATCTGCTCAAGCATGATATCTTTGATACCGGGTGCTGCTGCATTGAGTGCTGCGAGAGCATCGGAAGCTTCCTCAGAACCCTGTTCGGTAACAGAAATAGAGTCATCGGGAACATTTACCTCGAAGTAGTAGGAAAGCTTAGGCTGTGTTACCTTGAGACTGTTAACTACGCTATTAAAGTACATAAGAACTTCTTCGCTTGTGTAGTTAGCGGGAGTCATACTCTCTGTGTAAGAAACTGCCTCTGTGGTAATAACTTCAACACCCTCATCTTCTGATGAGCCGCAGGATGTGAACACCATAAGCATCGTACTTACAAGTACCAAAGCTGTGATTATTGAAATGATTCTTTTCATAAAGGTTTTACCCCTTTCGATAGTGTAATCCGGTTGCTTAAACATACAAACCGAATATAATATTATTCACCTTGAGATTATACCATAAAAAAACAATAAGTAACAGTAGTTTTTTGCATTTTTTTATCTTTGTAAAAAAAGCACAAAAGTATCATTATTCTTTTGTGTCTTACAACTAATTATAATGAATTTGTAAGTATCTTTCATTGACTTTTACGTAGCGATTATAATATAATGTTGACTATCGGGGGTGCTAAGTATGGCAAATACTGATAACAACAGAAAAAGCGGTGCTTCAAAAAGCAACACCGCAGAAATATTATTACCAAGCAGAACGTCTTCCACATCGAGTAACGTTCAGCGCAGAAGACCCGTACAGCAAACACAAACCACTTCACGTACAAGCTCTGCGGCACAACGCAGGCCCTCTGCGCAAACTACCCGCAAGAAAAAGAAAAAGTCCAAGGATGCAGGTGCAAAGGTTTTCCTTTTCTGTATGCTTCTTATTATTGCAGTTCTTGTTGCAGTAATCTGCATCAAGGGTGCGGGAGTAGATCTTTTCATTGCGGCTACCACGACCAATTCCGAACAAACCCAAGGAACTGCCGCTAACGGTACTACGGCAAACAACGAATTACCCGTGCAAGGTACGACTCAGGCCACTCAGCCCGAGACAACCGAACCGGTGTTCGTACCCTCCTTCGATAATCCCGCCATCGTTACGGATTGCGACTTTGCAACGGTTGTAGTTAACAGAAACTATCGTATTCCCGAATCCTATGAAGATACTGTAGATCTTGTTTACGTATGCGGAAGCGGACAACGATTGCAAAGGGAGGTTGCTGTGCATTACGAGGAAATGTTTGATGCCGCAGCGGCAGAGGGCATATACCTCACACCTGTATCGGGTTATCGCTCATACGATACGCAGGTAGAGCTCTACAACAACAAGATCAATCAGATGCTCAACCAGGGATACAGCGCGGAGGAAGCGCCCATTCAGGCAGCAACGATAGTTATGGTGCCCGGAAGCTCCGAGCATAACTTAGGCTACGCAATGGATATCGTCAGCTTATACGAATCCTTTGATCAAACCGCTGAATTCGACTGGCTTATGGAGAATGCAGAGGATTATGGATTCATTCTTCGATACCCCAAGGGTAAAGAGGATATCACAAAGGTAATTTACGAACCGTGGCATTGGAGATACGTAGGTGTCGAAACCGCGAGAAAAATCAACGCAAGTGGTCTTACACTTGAAGAATATTATGGGAAGTCAGCACAATGATAGGTATTAAAGTAGAAAAAGCACACGGGGAATACGATCCCGGCACAAGTAAATTTTTTGGTTCACCCACTATGCCCGAGGAGTGGCTCTCCGATGGTACTGTAGGCGACGAGGATTTCTTCTTCTGTCAGTTAAGATTGGCAGAATTTAAGAAATATGACACGAAGGGACTCCTTCCGATGAAGGGATTTATATACGTTTTCCTTACCTTTGAGGACGGAAGATTTATCCCTAACGTACGTTATTCAAGCGACGAGCCCGATACTCTCATTGATGATTTCAATGCAGGGTTCGATTTTATCGGAGATACAAATGCAGAATACTCAATAGATTTCTTCGAGACAGACTCTGCCCAAGACGGCACAAGATTATTGGTCGAGGACGGAAGCGAAACTATACTTCTTCAGTATGACCCTCTTGACGATAATATGCCCTCATTTCTCGCAGATACGGAGCGAATCGCATATCTGTCATTGAGTACGGAAGCACTTAAGAAGCTGGATTTTTCAGAAGTGGATTTCAGAATCGAATAATAAAAAGCAGTCTCGCGAGAGACTGCTTTTTCAATTCAAAATTCAAAATTCAAAATTTCGGAACTGCGTTGCGATTATAAGCTTCGCTATTTTATAATTGATTCGATAACACAAGAAAAAGCCTCGCAATACATCAACTGTACTGCGAAGCTTTTATAATTCGTTCGGAAGCAAAGCTTCCCATTAATTTTGAATTTTGAATTTTTAATTTTAAATTTACTTAATCTCTGCAATTGTTACGCCATTCTCGCCCTCGCCAAAGGTTCCGAGACGGAACGTACGGATTCTCGGGTCACCCTTAAGATACTGAGTAATACCTGCACGGAGAGCACCCGTTCCCTTGCCGTGAATGATTGTACATTCCGTAAGTCCCGAGCGAAGGAGATCATCGAGAAATCTGTCCAATACTATTATGGCTTCATCTACCATCAGACCTCTCAGATCGCAACGGTTGTTAATCTGCATGGTAGCTCTCGTATCGCCTGTCACACGTGTCGTGCTGATGGGCTTTTTCTTCTCTTCCTTTTTCGGCTTGTCTATTAATCTGAGAGAATCTTCCTTTACTCTCATCTTAAGCATACCCGCGGCAATTTCCACGTTACCCTTCTTATCCTTAAGAGCGGTAACGTTTGCATTTTTTCCGATAGTCTTACAGTAAACCGTATCGCCCACCTGCAAGGGTCTTGGAAGTGTATAATCATCATCGTCATCTATAGAATCAAAGACGGGATTTACCGCACTATTGATAGAATTAAGATGGGAATTAACCGTACTCTTTGCCCTTCTCGCAAGGTCAGCCGCATCCTTTGTCTGCTTAGCTTCCTTTTTAAGCTTTTCCACCTCGTTGAGAAGTGCGTTAGCCTCTCTTTTGGCGTGTTCAACTATTCTCAGAGCCTCACCGCGTGCATTCTCAATTTCTCTGTCTCTTCTGAACTGAGCGTCGCTGAGAAGCTTCTCCGCCTTTTCCTTGTCCTTCTTTGCGGATTCCGTAATATCTGCCGCTTTAGAGCGTTCATCCTCCATTTCGAGACGGCTCTTTTCCAGCATATCCACAACGTCCTCAAAGCGGACGTTTTCAGATGACACAAGCTCCCCTGCTCTGTCGATTATATCCTTTGAGATACCTAATCTCTCAGATATTGCAAAGGCATTTGAGCGGCCGGGAATACCTATAAGAAGTCTGTACGTAGGCTTAAGGCTGTTAACGTCAAATTCGCAAGAGCCGTTTTCAACCCGAGCGGTACTCAGAGCATACGCCTTAAGCTCCGCATAATGGGTTGTTGCGGCTATCTTAGCCCCTTGAAAATGGAGCCTTTCTAATATTGCCATAGCAAGTGCCGCACCCTCAACGGGGTCTGTACCCGCGCCCAGCTCGTCTATAAGCACAAGCGACTTTTCATCTGCCGCCTCAAGAATATTAACTATATTAACCATATGGGATGAGAATGTAGAAAGAGACTGCTCGATGCTCTGCTCATCACCGATATCCACGAGAATATTCTTATATACGCTGACCTTACTTCCGTCGTAAGCAGGAATCATCATACCGCTTGATGCCATAGCGGATAAAAGTCCTATGGTTTTGATGGCAACGGTCTTACCGCCCGTATTGGGGCCCGTAATAACAAGTGTATCAAAATCCAAACCCAGACGGATATCCGTAGCAACAACCTTTTGGGGGTCAATAAGAGGGTGTCTCGCTTTATTAAGAAGGGTTATACCTTCGTCATTCAGCTCAGGCACCGATGCCTTCATCTGATAAGCAAGGTGTGCCTTAGCGAAAATAACGTTTATCTCAATAGCGCATTCGTAGCTACCCTTAATTTCATTGGTAAAATTACCCGTTTCAACGGATAATTCGTACAAAATACGCTCTATCTCCTGTGCCTCTTTACCTCTTAAAATTCTGATTTCATTGTTGGCCTCAACAACACCCGCAGGCTCTACGAAAACAGTAGCACCCGTAGATGACGTATCGTGTACAAGACCGGAAACAGAGCCTCTGTGCTCACTCTTAACGGGCACAACGTATCTGCCGTTTCGCTGAGTGATAATTGAATCCTGCAGGATAGTCTTGAGACTCTGTGAGCGAATCATCTTCTCTAACTGGTCTCTTACACTATTCTCTTTATTTTTGATCTGTCGGCGTATAGATGCAAGCTCAGCAGATGCGTTATCGCTCATTTCCTCTTCGGAAAGAATCGCTCCGAATATCTTTTCCTCAAGATATTTATTGGGCATAAGGGAGCTAAAATATATATCAATACTCAACTGCTCCTGACCGCTGTTTGCTCTCCATTCGGTGAGTGCTCTTACAGCTCTGACAGTACTTCCTATGTCAAGAAGCTCCTTCATAGAAAGCACACCGCCCGCGGCGGCTCTTGCAAGGGCATTATCCACATTTTTAAGTCCGCCGAATGACGGGCCGCCGTGCTTAGCAAGCATTATGTAGGCATCCTCGGTCATTTTTAATAATCTGTCAGCGCCCTTCAATGTGGTTTCGGGGCGCAGCTTATTAATTTCCTCCCGCGCATCGCTATTACACGCTCTTGCAGAGAGAAGGTCAAGAATCTTATTAAATTCTATTGCTTTTAAATGTCTGTTCATTTCGTTCATTTTTATAATTCCGTTAATGTTTTATAAAATTCAAGTGTTTTAAATTTCCGTTGTGTTTTATGTAGAAGATATCCTTCACAAGCCTGACAGAAGGTATCCATGCTTTCCTCTGACAGAGAGAAGGAAAAAATCTTGTCAAAATCCGAAAGCGTCACGTATCTCATAGCCTGCACAACAGATGCGCTAAGGTTATACCTTTCGCCTACAGGCATACAATTTTTGCAAAATATTTTTCCCGATTCGGGAGTAAAATACATAGTATCCGACTCATACTCACCGCACCTCTCGCAACCTATAAGAGCGGGCATATATCCGCTGAGGGACACGAGACGAAGCTCCACTATCGCCTTTATAAATCGAGGCGATTTCTTATTACTTTTGAGTAGCCAAAGTGCGTTAAGAAAAAGTCGGAGTATCTCCTCCGACTCATAGTCCTCTTCGCAAAACTCATTGGCAAGCTCGCAGAAATACTGAGCAAGCGCCATCTTTTCCACATCGTTTCTAAGCTCGAAAAATACTTCTTTTACCAAGGCTTCTTCTACAGAAAAGGAGTCTCTCGTTTTGTTAAAGGTAAAATCGGAATATGCCATAAGAGCCGTTGCGGAAAGCTTTTTGCTCTTGGTTTTCTTTGCTCCCCTTGAAAAAGCACGCACGAGACCGTACTGTGCCGTAAGCACAGTGATCAATCTGTCTGATTCACCTATACTCTGTTCCTTTATGACCAGACCCGGTGCCGTTATCTTTATCACAGTGGTTCATCTCCGTTTTCGAGGTGGAATTAACGCAGTTGCGATACTGTAAATAATCGTCAATTTTGCCGTTCTGACAAAATTTTTCCCATAATGCTTTCTCGTCCATAAGACCACTCCCACGAATAAACTACACTAATATTTTATTCGCGGTGAAAATCTTTATACAGAACGTCTCCAGTAAAATTAATCCAATCCGAAGTTATGAATAAGTCCTTCGCGGTTACGCCAGTCTTCCTTGACCTTGACCCAACACTGAAGATTTATTTTACACTCGAAGAAGTTTTCAAGCTCACAGCGGGCATTTGTCGATATTTCCTTGAGCATTGCGCCCTTCTTACCGATAATTATACCCTTGTGGCTTTCTCTCTCACAGTAAATAACCGCTTCGATATCTATAATGGGCTTGTCCTCACGCTCGCGCATCTTCTCGATAGATACGGCTATGCCGTGAGGAATTTCTTCATTTAATCTGTGAAGGAGTTTTTCTCTGATCATCTCCGCCGCGAGAACACGCTCGGGCTGGTCTGTAAGAGTATCCTCGGGGAAGAAAAATTCGGAAGGTGCCGCAAGCTTAACAAGCTCGTCCTTAAGAGCGTCCATACCGTCGCCGTCTCTTGCGCTTACGGGTACCACCGCATCAAAATCAAAAAGCTTTGTAAGCTCTAATATTCTGCCCATAAGCTCCTGCTTATCGGCTACCATATCGATTTTATTAATAGCAAGAACAACGGGGATTCTCTCGGATTTAAGCTTCTCCAAAAGTTCTATTTCGGTAGGTCTTATTTCTCCTCTGCTCTCAGTAACGAAGAGACAGGAGTCAACTCCGCCGATGCTGTCGTCAACTGCCTTTATCATCTTTTCTCCAAGCTTGGTTTTAGGCTTATGGAAGCCGGGAGTATCTGTGAATACAAGCTGAACGTTATCCTCTGTAAGCACGCCCATGATCTTGGTACGTGTAGTCTGAGGGCGTGAGGATACTATAGCTACCTTTTGTCCCAATAATTTATTAAGAATTGAAGACTTACCTACGTTGGGTCTTCCTACTATTGCTATAAACGCTGTTTTTCTTTCTGACATTATTTGTTTTCCTTTTTAGTTTTTTTAAAATATTTTACGTCAAAGCGGAATATGAATAACACCGCTAAAACGAGACTTAATATGAATGATACAAGACATATGGGCTTGTCCGCAAAATGATCGAACAACATTCCGAATGCCTCAGGCTGCCACAATAAAGCAACACCCACGAAGACACTTGCTACCGCAAACACGAGCACCGCACCCGCCGCAACGTCTTTCGATACCTTAATGGAGTGGTTCTTATCGCGTGAAACCGCATCGTCTGCCTTTTCTATTCCGGTATTTATCATCTCACTACCGAGAACCATAGCGGCGGCGATAATTAATATCGCAACCTCTGTGCGAGTAAGAACAAAATAATCATACCTTCCGAGGAAATACACCATATATCCAAGGCAAGTGAGATGAACTCTGAAGTTTCTCTCGTGGACTATTATCCAGAAAAAGCCTTTTATGGCATACAGAAAACCCCGCAGGAAGCTTAAAAGGTCCTGCATAGAGATTACTCCTCCTCGGAATCCATATAGTAGGATTCGTTTCTCTTAAGACCCAGCTCAGTAAGAACTCTCTCTTCCTTCTCACGCATGTGAACCGCCTCAATACCACCGTTTACGTGGTCGTAGCCGAGAAGATGAAGCATTGAATGAACTGTAAGGAAGCCTATTTCTCTTTGAAGCGAGTGACCGTATGTATAAGCTTGTCTTACGGCAGTTTCCACAGATATTACGATATCCCCGAGAAGGCAAGCGCCGTTTTCGGGATTCTTGTCGTAAACGCCATCCTCACCCAAGGGGAAGGAGAGCACGTCTGTGCTCCTATCCACGTCACGATGCATCTTATTAAGCTCGTGGATTCTTTCGTCGTCCACGAAGGTTACGCTGATTTCGGCAGGCTCAGAAAAGCCTTCGTATGTGAGCACTGCATTACAGCAACGTCTCACAAGAAGTCTTACACCCGTAGGAATCTTAACTGCTTTTTGGTCATTTGCAATGATAACTTTAATTTTCTCTTTCATTTCCTTTTCTTTGCCTCCTCATATTTTTCGTATGCACGGATAATATCCTGCACTAACTTGTGTCTTACAACATCCTTCTCCGAGAAGCGAACGATATCAATCTGCTCCATATTTTTGAGTATCTTAGTTACCTCAACGAGACCTGAGCGTTTACCGTCGGGTAGGTCGATCTGAGTAATATCGCCCGTTACGACCACCTTTGAATTAAAGCCCATTCGGGTCAAGAACATTTTCATCTGCTCGGGAGTAGTATTCTGCGCCTCGTCGAGAATGATAAAGCTATCATCGAGAGTTCTTCCTCGCATATACGCAAGAGGTGCCACCTCAATATTGCCTCTTTCGAGATATTTGTTGAAGTTCTCTGCGCCAAGCATATCAAACAGCGCATCGTAAAGAGGACGGAGATAAGGGTCAACCTTACTCTGCAAGTCACCCGGCAGGAAGCCAAGCTTCTCACCCGCCTCTACTGCAGGGCGAGTAAGAATGATTCGGTTTACTTCCTTTGCTCTGAAAGCGTTAACCGCCATGGCTACCGCAAGGTAGGTCTTACCCGTACCCGCAGGACCTACACCGATAACAATCGTGTTATTCTTAATGGATTCAATATATTTCTTTTGACCGAGTGTCTTAGGCTTAACGGGCTTACCCTTGCTCGTAATACAAATGCAATCCCCCGACATAGAGGTTATCTTATCCTCGTTGCCCTCTCCTACGAGAGAAATAACGTAGCGTACGTTTTGCTCATTGAGAGCCTCACCTCTGTTAATAAGCATAAGAAGACCGTTTATTGCCTTACAAGCCTTGCTTACGTCCTCAGGCTCGCCATTCACCTTAATATCAGAGCCTCTGCTGATAACATCCACGTTAAAGGACTTTTCTATCAGTAAAATATTCTCATCAAAGCTTCCGAAAAGGCTTACCGCCTGTTCCATTCTGTCAACGTTAATTATCTGTTCCGACTTAATTACCTTCTTTTTATATATTCATATTTATTCAATATATAGTATAACATAGTTTTTGTAAATGTCCACTAAAAATTTACGTTTTTTTTGTGAAAAGGTATTAGTTTTTTTCAACATAAAATTCCTCCTCTTTTGCTATATTTTCGACGCATATTATGGTCTGCTTAAAAACAAAAACGTTATCCTTTTTCTCAATCTCAAACGTCTCCTTCTCCACCTGCGCATCACCGTAGCTCTGTCTTTTTTCAGTTGTGGCGTTGCTTACGCAAAGAAGCTCTGCCTGATGATCCGTAAGAGTGATTTTTCTCTTACCGCAGGAGAAGCCGTCAAAACGCACCAAGCCCACGGGAAGCTCCGTATCGTTGCCCTTTATATTCATACAAACCTCAGATCTATATTCTTCCTTCACACCTTTTCCTATTGGTATTCTCAAGCCGAAAAGATTAAGAGAATACGACGTATCTGCCGTTTCTGTCACGTATCCGACATAATTGAGGTTATATTTATACTCGTGCTCATTTTCCGTACGGGCAAAGACCTTACCGGATGCATGTGTTATGCTTTCGCTTCCGTCAAGATTGGCTGTTACACCTGAGATCAACAAATCACCGGGGATCACATAATCGCCTTCCTTGATCATTTTCGTACCGCCGTAGCATTCCACCAACGTTATCCTTCCTCTCTTTTCCGCCACTACGTTTATAGGAGCAGAGGTATCGGTAATAGGAATTTTCTCCTTTGCGGGGGTATATTCAACCTTTGCCTTTGTGCCAAAAATATTTATGGATATCCACGTAATATCATCTCTTACAAGAAGCATCTTTTCCTGAACCTCAAGAATATTGATTTTTGATTTTCTGATGCCGTTATGCACACCCAGATCCCGTAAGCTTTCTTCTATTTGTGCATTTTTCTCTTTATCCTCCCCTACCACCTCTACCTGCCACACAAAGCCCGACATAAATGCAATGAAGGATATAACTATCCCTATCCCCACTAAAACCCCGCATCGATATTTATGCCGTTTCAGGAAATAAGGCAGACCTTTTTCAGACTTAATTTTTACGCTCATTCCTGACCTTTTTGAAATCTCTTCAATGTAAGTAAAGCCACGCATATCGGTTATGGCGGATATTTTATCTCCGTCAATTTCGGCGGAATACAAATTAACCCCTCTCAGCTTGCATAAATTAAGAAATCTTTCGGGAAAACCTCCCCACACCTGAAAGGCAACATATCCGCTCAACAACCGCAAAAGCTTAATCAATCCAATCACCCCACTTATATGAACTCAAGAGAAAAAATTCGCCCCTTAATATCCGTCTGTCCGAAGGAAAAGGAATCCGCCACGAGTCGTTCGCCCCTTATGCGAAGCTTTTTATCACCGATATCGAGCACGATACAATCCTCCGAATAATCAACTACACTCCTACAATCCATAACTATCACTCGCTTATCTGAATAAAGCTCAATAGCAGATGCAGATATGTTTTCCCCAAGCTTTTTTATAGAATTCAATTTCATAATTACGCCCCCTTTAATTCCTTAAATCCGACTAATCTTAACCGTTATAAATTTATGTGGTACTATCATAAAATATTAAAGGTGTGATAATTTCTTCGTGGGGTGTTTTTTTGAAAAAAGCAAGACAAATGTATCCTTATAGGATGCTTCCGAGATTGTTTGCAGTGGGAATTTGTATAACGGGGCTTCTTCTTTATCCCTCATACACAGCATCAGGAATAAAAAACGGTTTGTTATTATTGGGTGAAAATATAATCCCCTCCTTATTTCCTTTTATGGTGCTGTCTACGTACATTTCCCAAAGTCCGATAACTGATTTCATCTCCAAGATGATAGATAAGCCGTCGAGAAAGATTTGGAACGTTAACGGAAACGGTATGATTGCCGTGATATTGGGCTTACTCGGTGGTTATCCTATAGGTGCAAAGACCGTGGCAGAATTCTATAACGACGGAAAAGTGTCGCAGCAGGAAGCCTCCAAGCTAATGAATTGGTGCGTAAATCCAAGCCCCGCCTTCGCAATAACGGCTCTCGGTACATTTATGCTCAAAAACACGTTTAGTGGCGTTATTTTATACATATCCTCGTTGCTTTCAACCCTTTATATCAGTATTTTTACGCGGTTTTTTAACAGTATCGAAATTCCCAAAGCCTCTCACAACAACCAGACCGAAAACCGCGGTAATCTTTTGATAAGATCGGTATCCGTCGGCGGTGAGGCGATGCTGAGTATCTGCGGTTGGGTACTGACCTTCAGTGCAGTCGCCTCTTTGCTTGAAGCAGTTATAAGCATAAAAGGTCTTCGACTGTTTCTCCAAAGTATATCCGAGGTTACAAACGGATGCGATATATGCACAAAGGCGTCTCTCCCACTCCCCGCCATAAGCGCTGTTATCGGTTTTGGAGGCTTAGCGGTAATAGCGCAGGTTTCCCCGTACTTAAACAAATGCGGAGTCAGTATAAAGCAGTTTATTTGTTGGAGGATAGTAAACGGTGCTTTAAGTGCTTTTTTCTGTTCGGGGTTATTAAAACTCTTCCCTCAAGGTGTAACGGTGTTTTCCGATTCCGTCTCCAATTCACCCGTGCCCTCGTTATCAAACGGAGTTTCCGTAGCCGTAGTTTTACTTCTGATGTGTCTTGTTTTCATTTTTGAGGTTGATAATAAGCGAAAGATATGCTAATATATCTGTCGGAAGAGGTGATAAAATGGCACTTAAGCTTTTCAAGGGCAAGACCGAGCCCCAATGCGCTCATTGTGAATACGCAGAGATTGCAGATGGCAGCGAGGTTGTTGTTTGCCGTAAAATCGGCGGTATTATGCAGCTTTACTCCAAATGCAAGAAATTCAAGTACGACCCCCTCAAGAGAGAGCCTCGCGCTATTTTACTTTCCTCCGGTTTTTCAAAAGAAGATTTTTCTCTGTAACCAAAACTGTCTCGCAGCTGACGAGACAGTTTTTTGATTTATTTTCTTATTTTGTGAAATGTTACAAAATATCCACCATATCCTCTACTATTTTTTCAACGGCTATTTTGTCGAATATACTTGAAAAGAAAGAAAATAATTAGTAAAATGAATAAGAACGAAATAAACTAACGGAGGTTGTTGTTGTGGCAGATGTATTAGGTATTCCAAACACAATTCCTGTAGGCCCTCTCGGTATTATTGCTACACCCGGTTGTGAAGAGCTTGCAGAAAAAATCAATAATTATCTCACCTCATGGAGAGAAGAAAGAGAGAGCGAGCACAAATCAACTATCGCTTTCTACGGTTATCAGAGACCTACCTACATCATCGACACCGATTTTACAAGATTCGGTTCAGGTGAAGGTAAGTGTGTTCTCCACGAGACTGTCAGAGGTTATGACATTTACATCATCTGCGATTGCTTCAATCACGGTATCACATATGATATGTACGGTTATGAGAACCACTACTCACCCGACGAGCACTACGCTAACCTCAAGAGAGCTATCTCCGCAGTAGAGGGTAAGGCAAGACGTATCAACGTTATTATGCCCATGCTCTACGAGGGAAGACAGCACAAGCGTTCAAGAAGAGAATCTCTCGACTGCGCTATTGCATTGCAGGAGCTCTGCATCGATATGGGTGTTGAGAACATCATCACATTTGATGCTCACGATCCCAGAGTGCAGAACGCTATTCCCCTTAAGGGCTTTGAAAACGTTGCACCTACATATCAGATGGTTAAGGCTCTTACAAAGAACTTCAAGGATCTTCAGATAGATCACGATCACCTTATGGTTATCTCCCCCGATGAAGGCGGTATGGGTAGATGTATCTACTACTCTGCTGTTCTCGGTATCGACCTCGGTATGTTCTACAAGCGTCGTGACTATTCCGTAGTTGTTAACGGCAGAAACCCCATCCTCGCTCACGAATTCCTCGGCGACGACGTTGAAGGCAAGGATTGTCTCATCATCGACGATATGATCTCATCCGGTGACTCTATGATCGAGGTTGCTACAAAGCTTAAGGAGCTTAAGGCAAACCGTATCTTCATCTGCACAAGCTTCGGTCTCTTCTGTAACGGCCTTCAGGAATTTGACAAGGCTTACGCAAACGGTGTTATCAACGGTGTATTTACAACAAACCTCGTTTACAGAACTCCCGAGCTTCTTGAGAAGCCCTGGTACTTTGAGGTTGATATGAGTAAGTATTGCTCACTTATTATCGATACACTCAACCACGACTGCTCTGTATCAAGCCTTCTTAATCCTGCAGACAAGATTAAAGCAAGACTTGAAAAGTACAAAAAAGAACAGAAAGAAAACGAACTTTCTCTCTTTAACAACTAAATTTTTCAATTCGTCACCTCGGAATATATCCGAGGTGATACTTTTAAACAATAATAAACAAATAATTGTTGACAATCACGAATAAATATAGTATTATTTATGAAGATGATTAAAGGATAAATTTTCATACCTTTTCGGGTACCTTTAGATTTATCTATTATTTTTTATTGGGGGCATAATTCATGTTAAAAAAGCAGAATGTAGTATTATACTTAATCTTTAACTTCCTTACATTCGGTATTTACGGTTTCTTCATCTGGTACAGATGGACAGAAAATGTTAACACTCTCTGCGAAGGCGACGACAAGGATAGTGCTAACTACTTCCTCGTTTATATACTTGACTGGTTCTCTTGCGGTATCTATACATATGTTTGGAACTATCAGCAGGGCGAGAGATTATATCAGGCAGCAGACAAGTACGGTGTTGAGATCAAGCAGGGCGGTTTATTCATCGTTCTTTTCAGAATCTTCTTCCCGCCGATCGCAAACGCTTTCAAGATCGTTAACGCTAACAAGCTCATCGATGCTTACAACGCTAAGCTCACTCTTGAGGTCCAGGAATAATATTTACAACCGAAACCGCCCTTAGTTGGGCGGTTTTTTACATAGGATGGTTTTTTATGAGCAATTCTTTAAAATTCAAAGACGGTAAATTCAAAATAATGTCTCTTGGTGATATCCACGAAAACTTATACATGGACAATCGCAACAAGAGAAAACGCACCGAGGATATGCACAATCTTGTGCAAATGGGTATTCTGGCTTTTAAGCCTGACTTAATCGTTTTACTGGGCGATACGCTTTGTGAAAGAGATGAATCCGAAGACTTTAAGGATTATAAAACAGCTCTTGCCAGAATACTGAAGCCGATTATTGATTCAGGCATACCCTTCTGCTACGTTTTAGGTAACCATGAGCACGACCATGATCAAGAAGAGCTTATTGTACAAGCTTACAATGAATTTCCAACCATGATAGGTGTCAATGACACCTCTGCTCCCCGCGGTAATTTCAACTGTAATATCCTTGTAAGAAACTCCGACGACACAGATGATATACTTAATCTGTGGTTTATCGACTCTAACAACGGCTGTGATGATAAAGAAATATCCAACTACGACTGGGTGCACGAGGACCAGATTAAATGGTATGAGGAAAAAGCGGAAGCTATAAAACAAGCCCACAACGGCAGAACAATTCCCGCTATTCTCTTCCAGCATATCCCTGTATATGAAGAATACGAGCTTCTCCGCGAGGCAAAAATATACGAATACCCCGTAGCCGTAAAGGGTACGGACAAATTCTCCGATAAAATGTACGTTTTAAAGGATGGAGTCGACGGATATCTGGGCGAAGGTCCCTGCCCCCCATCGTACAACGGCGGACAGTTTGAAAGCTGGAAGAAGACGGGAGACGTAGTAGCCGCATTCTTCGGCCACGACCATACGAATGATTTTACCGGTTACGTTGACGGAATTATGCTCGGTCAGAATAAGACAAGCGGCTTCTGTTGCTACACAGACGGCGCAAGGTCTGCCATAAGGATCACAACAATAAATGAATCCGATCCTTGGAAACCCGAATCGAAAATATATCATTTCAAGGAATTGGGACTTGAGCCCACCTGTCTCGGTCCTATAGAAAGCCGGATTTCCGACAGACAAAGTATGAACATGCACAAGATAGGCTATGCCGCTGCAGGTATAGCAGGTGTTGCGGGTATCGCCAAAATCGCTTCAAAGATATCTAAGAAAATCAAAAGGGATTGATATTATGAATTCAAAAATCAAAAAGTATATCGCATTAACTACAGGCTTTGCTACCGGTACCGTTATCGGAAAAAAGTTAAAAGAGAAGAATATCTGTCCTCTCTGTGTTGCAAAAAAGCTTCTCGCCTCTACTCAGGTTCACGTTTCAGATAAAGAACGCTTCAACAATGGCGTTGCTCTCACTCCCCCTATGGGTTGGAGCAGCTGGAACACCTTCCGCAACACCATAGATGAGCAGCTCATCAAAGATATGGCTATTGCTATAGATAAAACCGGTCTCAAGGATGCAGGCTACAAATATATAAATCTTGATGACTGTTGGCAGAGTTCCTTAAGAACCGCTGACGGCAAGCTTCAAGGCGACCTCACACGATTCCCCGGAGGAATGAAAAAGCTCATCAACGAGCTTAATGAAATGGATTACAAGGTTGGTCTCTACACCTCTAACGGAACACTCACCTGCGAGGATCTTCCCGCAAGCCTTTACAACGAAGCTATTGATGCAGACACTCTCGCTGAATGGGGCGTAGAATATTTCAAATACGACTTCTGTCACAACGAAGCTATCCCCACTATCGCACCCGAATTAATTAAGATATATATTGGTAAGGTCGGCGAAGAGGATTTCATCGAGTACCAGGCAGAGCACGGCGAATTACTTGACGGCGCTAAGGTTATTGAGGATGAAAGAGTAGATAATGGCTATACTGTAGGAGCTCTTTGCGGCGGTCTCGGTAAGCTTCGATTCCCTCACGTTGATATTCCCGAAGATGGTGAATATTCTCTCACCATCGTTTTCCGTAAAGGCGGCAACAAGAAAAAGTTCCTCGTAGTAAACGTAAACGGTGAAAAAGAGTATGACTGCTATTTCCCCGAATCAAAGGGCTTTACCCCCGACGGCAGATTACAGATAAAGGTTTATCTTAATAAAGGTATAAATACTCTTGAATTTTACAACCCCGTTGCGTCCCGTATGGACTCCGCACAGCGCCAGTATATCGGTATGGGCAGAGAACTTCAGAGAGCAACAAGAGAATTTGCCGAAAAGAACAACGTACCCGAGAAGCCCATCTGCTACTCTATATGCGAATGGGGTCTGAACAGGCCATGGAAATGGGGTTCAAAGGCAGGTAACCTTTGGCGTACTACCCCCGATATAAAGCCCATATGGACATCAATGATCGGTATATACGAAGCAAACGTGCGACTTTACAAGCACGCATCTCCCGGCTGCTGGAATGACCCCGATATGCTTGAGGTTGGTGTTGGTTCACTTACAATGGAAGAGAACCGCACACATTTCTCCCTTTGGTGTATGATGGCGGCACCACTCATCCTCGGTAACGATATAAGAAGGTTCATTAACGAAGACGGAAGCGTAGATACTGACAACAAGGTCCTTGAGATTCTCAAGAACAAGGAGCTTATCGCAATAGATCAGGACAAGCGCGGTATTCAGGCCAAGAGAATCTATTCAAATGCATTTACAGACATTCTCGCAAAGCCTCTTGAAAACAAGGAGGTTGCCGTTTGCTTCTTAAACAAAACAAAGGAAGCAAAGGAAATGTCTCTTTCCATCCATCAGCTTCACAACGACTTATATATCGACCTTCCCTTTGCAGATAACTATCACGTTACCGACCTTTGGGAAAACGATGAATTTAATTTCAATAATAAAATCACAGTAAGGGTTGCTCCCCACGGAGTAAAGGTTTACAGAATTAAAGCCGTATAAATCAAGGTGACACAGTTGAATAAACGCGGAATAATGGATATGACCTCCGGGCCATTTCTAAAGAAAATACTTATATTTGCAATACCGCTGATGGTTACAGGTGTATTGCAGTTAGTTTATAATGCAGCCGACATTATGGTTGTAGGTAGATTTGCAGGAAGCGATTCTCTTGCGGCGGTCGGTTCTACAAGCTCGCTGATAAATTTAATAATCAACCTCTTTATAGGTCTGTCAACCAGGGCGGGTGTTGTAACCGCACGTAATATCGGTGCAGAGGAAGCGGAGCGTACTCACCGAAGCGTTCATACTGCTATGACCATAAGCATCATCTCGGGATTTGCCGTAGGTCTCTTCGGCTTCTTCTTCGCAAGTAAATTCTTAAGGCTAATGGGGACTCCCGATAACGTGCTCCCTTTAGCATCGCTTTACCTTAAGATTTATTTCCTCGGTGCTCCCGGCTCATTAGTGTTCAACTTCGGCGCATCAATAGTCAGAGCAACGGGAGACACCAAGCGACCGCTTATAATACTCTCGTTGACAGGTATTGTAAACGTCGTTTTAAATCTTATACTTGTAGTTGTATTCCATTTAAACGTAGCAGGTGTTGCTATTGCCACGATAGTCGCTCAATATCTGTCTGCAATATTTATAGTGCTAAGATTAATAAAAGTAGATAATATATGTAAATTAAAAATACGCAAACTACGTATATACAAAAAAGAGCTTGAAAGCATTATAAAAATCGGCATTCCCGCAGGACTTCAAAGCAGTCTGTTTTCATTCTCAAACGTTCTTATTCAGTCTTCCATAAATTCCTTCGGCTCTATTGCTATGGCGGGTAACACTGCCGCACAAAATGCAGATGCTATCGTTTACGTTTGCACCAATGCAGTAGCGCAGACGTCTATGACCTTCACATCGCAGAATATGGGTGCAATGAAGTACAAAAACTTACGAAAAGTATTTTTCACCTGTATGGCGATTGCCCTCTTCTTCAGTATTTCTCTCGGCGGTATAAGTCTCATTTTCCCCGAGCAGATAATCGGTATTTTTACTACAGAAGCAGAGGTTATTGAGATCGGAAAGCAACGACTCTTTATTCTTATGACCACCTATTTTGTGTGCAGTCTTATGGACGTAGCAGGTTGTCAGATACGTGGTATGGGACGCTCTCTCGAGCCTATGATAATCACACTTTTGGGTGCTTGCGGCATCAGAATACTTTGGTTATATACAGGCTTTAAGCTTAACCCTCAATTATGGAATCTGTATATTTCATACCCCATATCGTGGACGTTGACGTTTATATCTCTTTTCATTTGCTATCTGATAATAGAGAAAAGATTAAAGAAGCGAGAAACATAAGAGTCGCACTCTAAAGGACAGTAAAAAAGAAGCACGAAATTTTCGTGCTTCTTTTAATTTTGTCTTATACCGTAACAAGCAGGGAAAATGTACGGCACATTTTCCACTCTTTAGGAGAACCTAAAACCCTTAACCCAACTCAAAACTAATTGCAGCCTGTGTGGCAGTTAGCGAAGTGGGGAAATTCAATAATCGTCACTCAAGCATATATCCCCATGATTTACCAATTCTCACCTTTTGAATAACTCCTTCGTCAGTTAGTTTTGCGAGAATACGATTTGCAGTCGAAGAAGACACCTGAAACATTTGCCTTACATCTGAATTAGTAATAAATTCATTTTTTTGAAGAAAGTGTTCAATCTTATACCAACGCAATTCTGCATCCGCCATCTTTTCAGTTAATACTGTAGTTTCTACTGCTTCCATTAATGCCTCTTTAATAGCATCCAACATAAATATAATAAATGCTGTTGATTCACCTTCATAATTTGATTGATTGATAGCCTTGTAATATTCATCCTGACGGTCGTGAATAATTGATTCTATAGGCAGCCAAGCAAACATAGACTTCCATTGAGTTAATAGAAGTGTGTGCCACAAGCGACCTATTCTGCCGTTGCCATCAGCAAATGGGTGTATTAGTTCAAACTCATAATGGAAGACACAGCTTTTGATTAACATATGAACATCACTATTTTTTGCCCAATCCATAAGTTCATATACAAGTGTCGGGACATAATCAGGAAGTGTACCCATATGCAAAACATTTCCGTCTTTATCTACAACGCCTACAGGACCTGAACGAAAGCTCCCTGACTCTTCAACTAAATCCCTGGTCATAACACCGTGTGCATTTAACAAGTCATCAACTGAGTATGGATTCAGAGTATCCATCATCTCATAAATATCGTATGCATTTTTAACTTCTGCTATATCCTTGGGTGGTGCAATAATATGTTTGCCATTAAGAACTGCTGTCACCTGTTCTAAACTCAATGTGTTTTGCTCAATAGCTAATGAAGAATATATAGTGCGAATTCGATTACTTCGTCTTAACGTAGGATTGGTAGATAAACCCTGTGTAGCATTAACATTTCCTACAAGTTCTGCAATTTCTGTAATATAATCCAATATCTCATTTGTAATTTCAAATGGTGGTTTTTTATTATACATTTTCTCACCTCGCATTTATTATACCATTTCATCAATCATTTTTCAACAACAAATGAGTGATGAAATGATTGATGAAAATTTTTTCTTGGATATAAAAATATCCTCCCGATTTCTCGGGAGAAATTTTTTGCGTTAGGAATTAGTCCTTGATAGCTGCCTGTGGTGCAATACATCGGGCGATAAAAACAAATTTTAGAACTGTCCTTAATTGTACGCCCCATAAGTTTCTCGCTCCTTTTTATTCTTCATCGGGAACTTGATACTCTACACCGTCAAACTGCATTGTAACGTCTTCCTTTTCGAAGCCCGGAAGGTCGTATCTATCAGAATAATAGTTGTATTTATTGATTTCTATATTACCGTCTTCCTTAACGGTAATCACCGTGCAACCTCTCTGAGAGCCTTCCTTTGATACCCCGACGTATGCAAGGTAATCAACGCTATAACCATAGCTGAAGATAATGTCATTCTTACTGAATGTAACGTTATTGTAATGGTCGTGACCGTTGAAAATGGCCTTTGTCGAGCCCATTTCCTCCATTTTCTCGAAGAGATTATCCTCACCAATGCCGGGATAGATTCGCTTACCGGTCTCACCGATAATACCGTCTATGTACTTGATATCCTCGGTATCCTTAAAGCCGTTTGCTTCAAGCTCAAACCAAGCATCCTTCATTTCCACAAGCGGTATGTGGAAATATGCCGTGCTCTTAACGGGATAATACTTTTCGAGAAGCTCGCTTGCTTCGTCGCCTTCATAATTATCTCTGATAAGCTTCATATTATTTTGAGATATTCTCACAATTTCGGATTCGTACCAGTCAACCTGATTCTGATGAATATTATCGTACTTCCAGAAAATGCCGAGGAAATCGCCGTCCGTATATGAATGGGAATCCATCATAACAAATGCGTGAGTTGTGATACCCTTGCTGTTTTCCACCCTTATGGTATGGTTGCCGTAACCGTCAACCTCTTCGGGACCTGCCTGATAAAGACAATATTTAAGGCTTTCGTCCGAATAGAAGCCCGACACCTCGGAGCGGTCATAGTAGCTATATGCCTCGGAATCGTGATTACCGAAGGTAACCGTCCAATATACACCTAACTGTTCCATAAGATTTATTAAAATCTTAGCACCCGATTTATTGTTAAAGGTACCTGCCTGGAACGGTACGGGATATGCAATATCACCGGTAATAATAACAAGATCGGGCTTTTCTGCAGTTATCATAGTTGCTACCGCATTAATAGCCATCTTATCCTTTTCGTATGACATAAAGCCACCGCCGAAATGAACGTCTGTAAGCTGCATAACGCGGAGCTCTCTGTCGGTTTTGAAGACCCAACCGCCGTTTTCATCCTTAACAGGTACAACACGGTCATCGTATTCGATAGCCTTATATTCCTCTGTCTTCTTAATACAAGAATTAACAACGCCCATATTTGTGAGAGCCAAAACAGCACCCACACCAACCAACGCACCTAAAACGCAAAGAAAAGCTTTCTTAAGTCTTTTCTTTTTTTCCGCCTTGGTAAGCCTTGCTTTTTTCTCTTTCTTGGCTTTAGTAACCTTAGCCATTTCTATCACTCCTTTTATGACTTTCATAATACCATAATCATCACTGTATTTCAACACAATTACTTGACCGATATTTATACAGTTGATATAATTTAGGGTGACAAGAGTAATCCTAACCAATTTAAATAACCCTACCTTAGAGGTGATAATATGGATTTTCAACAATTCCTCAGTAAAGCGTCACACGTAAGGCCCTCACCTCAACAGTTAAAAATGCTGAGGGAAACACCTTTTTATGCTTTCATACACTTCAGCCCTAACACATACACAAATTTAGAGTGGGGCGACGGCACAGAATCGCCCGAAATATTCAACCCAACAGAGCTTGATTGCGACCAATGGGCAGAAGCGGTGAAATCCGCCGGTATGACCGGTATGGTGCTGACAGCTAAGCATCACGACGGATTCTGCTTGTGGCCGTCAAAATACACCGAGCACAGTATCAAAAACAGCCCCTATAAAAACGGTAAGGGGGACATTGTAAAGGAAGCCGCTGATGCTTGCAGACGTCACGGATTAAAATTCGGCTTTTATCTTTCTCCCTGGGACAGAAATTCACCTCTTTACGGTACAGACGAGTATAACGACTATTACAAAAATCAGTTAACCGAGCTTCTTACCAATTACGGAGAAATATTCCACGTATGGTTTGACGGCGCTTGCGGTGAAGGTCCTAACGGCAAGAAGCAAAATTATGATATGGAGGGGTATTTCGAGCTTGTCCACAAACTACAGCCCAACGCTACTATATTCCAGGATGGCGGCAATATCCGTTGGTGCGGTAACGAAGCGGGTCGCGCACCCTACGCTCAATGGGCAGTTGTACCCGTGGAATTATGTCCATACAACCCCGTGCAGGTAGATGGTCCGCTCGCAGAAGGTAATCTCGATTTCGTTTACAATAGCGATATCGGAATCGGCACGCTTCCCAATATAATGTACTCCAAGGGTCTCGTATTTGCCCCCGCAGAAACGGATATGTCTATAAGACCGGGCTGGTTTTATCACGAAAATGAAGAAGCTCACTCCCTCGAGCGTTTATTTAATACTTATATCACTTCGGTGGGTAATAATGCCACATTCAATCTCAATATTCCTCCCATGCCAAACGGAAAGCTTAACAGTAATGACGTTAAACGTCTCAAAGAGCTTGGAGACCTTATCAGAGAAGAGTTTTCCGTTGATTTGAGTGCAGATGCCACTATAACAAAGGACGACTCTGCAAGCGTTACACAGCCTTTTTTCTACGTGAAGCTCAATAAGTCCAACAAAATCAAATACGTTGAGATCGCAGAGAATATCAAGGAAGGGCAAAGAGTTGAGTTGTTCGAGGTTGCTACAAGAAGCTCTGACGGCACCTGGTCATCCCAAAAGCAGGAAACTACCATCGGAAGCAGAAAGATAGTACCCATATCCCCCACTACTACAGATGAAATCAGAATAAGAATCGCCTCATCACGAGACGTTCCTGATATTGAGTGGATAAAAGTTTATTAATATAAATCAAAGACCTTGGTTTCCTTATGTGAAACCAAGGTCTTCTGTTTAATATGATTTTTATAATTAATGCTCCTCGGGATTTTCGATAACAGTCATTTCTACGTCATAAACAGCAGGAAGAGAATATGCCTTATCCGGTCCCAAAGTACCTGTAACCTTTACCCACGTACCGTCCGCAGGAATCTCGGCATCATCCTCAAGAACTATCAAGATAACGTCATTCATTTCGCTAAGCGGAATTTTGGTATCAAGATTTTCCGTAGTTGTTTCGCCCATTCCCAAGGTTGTTTCCTCGTGGTCGTGAGCATCTTCACCTGCGTGGTCGTGGTCATCGTGAGTACGATATACCCAATACTCGATATATTTTTCCGAATAAACTCTCTTAACAAACTGTCCTTCGAGAGTTATGGTAGCACCCGTATAGTAACCGAATTCGGGATCCTCCAAGGGAAGCTGATATGAAGCGTTAAGAGTAGTAATCCAATAGTTATGATTCTCTTCATTAAGTTCAATCTTAACCTCTGCCCTTTTTGCTTCATCGTCGCCTGCTGCCGCAAGCTCGGCTCTTATTTCGTCGCGCTGTCCGTCGAAATCATACTTATCCTTTGTAATAAGCAAGAATACAACGAGACCGATAATAAAGGCAAGAAGAATTGAACCCATTATGATGGTAACCTTCTTTTTAAAAGCGGCATCAGCGTAATCCTTGGGATCCATACCCGCAGGAATTCGCTCCTTTTTAGCTTTAGCAGCCTGTCTCGCTTTTCTGATATCCTTGTTAGATACCTTCTTAGGAATAGTACTTGCAGGACCCGTTTTCTTCTTATCGGTTCCCTTTTTGTTGCTATCCGCTTTTTCTACTTTCTTTTTATCAGCCATAGTAAATACTCCTACTATATTGCATTAATTCTTTTTAGTTTTAGGAAGTGACGTGCAATGCGCGTTAATCCTTCTTTGTGTTTTTTAAGAAGTGACGTGCAGTGTGCTTTTTAGACGACCCGACGCGTACAAAGGTACGCGAGTTTGGTCGGCTAAAATGCGCAATGTGCGTTAATCCTTGAAAAACTGAGGTAAATAAGCCTTGTGTGCTTCCTTCATCTCTTCGTAGCAGGACTTAGCCTGAGCGAAGTCACCGCAAAGAGGATGAACCATAAGAGCGTTGAGAGCATCCTCGTCGGAGCCCTTGATCGCAGCTTCAACAGCATACTTTTCATAAGATTTAACTGTTCTCATAAGGCTGATGATATGGCGGTTGTCAAAGTCACCGATTTCAACGGGCTTTGCGCCGTCGGCACCGATAACTGCCGCGATCTCAACAATATCATCATCGTCCATAAACTTAAGAGTACCGTTGTTCTTAATGTTAACAACGTGAACGTCCTGCTTATCGTTTGCGATTGAATCAATAAGAGAAACTGCTGCAAGAGAATACTTGTAGCCACCGCGCTGCTCAAGGAGAGCAGGCTTAATAACAAGCTCGTTATCGCTGTAGAGCTTAAGAAGCTCTTCTTCGATCTCCATACATACCTGAGCACGGCTCTTTGAACCGGACTTAAGGTAGTTAAGCTTTGCCTGACGGCTGTAATAATACTGAAGATATGATGAGGGGAAGCCCTTACATGCATTGAGACATTCCATATCGAATCCGTCGTCATGAATATTCTTCATAACTGTGGGAGCGAAGTTGTCATCAAAGATGCTGTCAAACTTTTCTTCACCGTTAACCTTTACGGAAGTGATCCAGCTAAGGTGGTTAAGACCGAGATATGTAATCTGAGCATCCTCACCTACAGCAGCCTTAACGTCGTCAATCATAGCAATCGGAACGTTGCAAAGACCCATTGTCTTAACGTTTGTGTGGTTAAGAAGGAATTCAGAAATAATACCCGAGGGATTTGTGAAGTTAATAAGCCATGCATTGGGGCAGATTGCTTCGATACGCTCTGCGATATGAGCCATTACAGGGATAGTACGAAGAGCCTTAAAGAAGCCACCGATACCTGTTGTCTCCTGACCGATAAGGTCGTGCTTAAGCGGAATGCTCTCGTCAATGTGACGGCAAGGAAGCTTACCTACACGAATCTGAGTAACAACGAAATCTGCGCCCTGAAGTGCAAGATCAAGATCATCAGTCATAACAACTTCACAGTCAATACCTGCACTCTTAAGCATACGAACGCAGAGACCGCCTACGATTTCGCGCTTTCTGTCATCGATATCCATAAAAGCAACTCTCTTAAGCTTAAGAGAATCCTTTGCCTCGATAAAACCGTATATAAGCTCGGGACAATATGTACTACCTGAACCGATAACTGTTACGTTAATTTCTCTCATTTATATCAATCCTTTCAAGATAGTCAATTTACATAATCAGTCTTCAAGAAGCCAGTTGATGCAACCAACAACGGGTGCACACTGAAGCTTAATGAAGTTAAATTTCTTGTTTGTTCTCTGTTCTACAAGCTGAGCCATTCTGTCAGTATATTTCTCAGAAGGAAGCTTTGTGTGAATAGAGCCGGAAAGCACTACGTTAATTATGTCGCAATCAAAATCCATAGCGTTAATATGACCGCAGATATAATCCGCGCCTCTCTGAGCCATTTCTTCGATTACGAGCATCGCTGCTTCATCACCGCTGTTTGCCGCCTCAAAGAAGGAAACGATAAGCTTTCTGAGGAAGGCCTCTCCATCCTCACCCTCAAGAATCGCAATGGAATCAAGAAGAGTAGCGCGGTCAACTATACCGGCCTTCTCACCCATAAGCTTTGTAATCATTGATTCACCCTTACCGAGGCAAAGCTGATCATACATAATTCTGAAGGCCTGTGAGCCTACCCAATGGCCGTTGCCCTTATCACCGGAGAGAACGTCAAAGCCACCGATCTGGAGCATATTGCCCTTGCTGTCAATAGAGTTACAGCAAGTACCTGTACCGCAGTTGTATCCGATACCTGCACCACTACCAACACCCGCTTTGATTACGATAAAGCCGTCGTTGTAAATACGTGCGCCTGTAACACCTAATTTACCTAACTCCTCCTGCATTGCATCATGCTGATAGGGATGGTCGATACCTGCAAGACCCATAAGCATACCGTCAACGTCTGCGAGAGTGATGTTGCCCTTTGCGGCAACAGCCTTCACACCGTCAGCAATAATTCCTGCTGCCTCGGGAAATGAACCTTCCATATTTTCATGGTTTGATGCAGGGCCATAATGCTCTGCAACAATGTTCTTATTTTCGTCAAATAAAGCGTATGCGGTCTTTGTTCCGCCGCCGTCAACACCTATGTAAAACTTCATCTCTCAGTTTCTCCTTATTCAAGAATCTCGGGATATGCTTCATCGCATACTTCGTCAAGACAATACATACCACGTCTTGTCTCTTCTCTGTCGATCCATCTGCCATTTGTGAAATCCGGTACGGGAACGGGAGCACCGCCCATAGCCACAGACTGCTCTGAAAGGCAAGTGATAGACATCCATGCAGCTGTATCATATACGTCTATAGGAGGCTTCTCGCCTTCATAAACCGCATCAACAAAAGCAGAAAGAACGAGGTAGTCCATACCGCCGTGACCTGCCTTAATGCCGCCCTTTTCGTAAGCAACCCAGAGAGGATGCTCGTACTTCTCGCGCCAGGGAGCGAAATCATCCCAGCTATGAGTCCAGCTATCATCCTCGTGGTGCATACCGTCGAAGTAGATTCTTCCCTTACCGTCCTCAGGCTCGGAGTAGATACCCTTTGTACCCTGCACCTCGTAGTCACGAGTATAGGGTCTCGGAAGTGTACAGTCGTGAGTAAGCTTAATTGTCTCTCCACCTGCACACTTAATAATTGTGGTTACGATATCACCGCACTTGAAGTCTGTATTGTAAAGGTCGTATTCTTCGCCCTTATTATCCTTGATCCACTGATGAAGACCGCGAGCCTTACTTGCAACGGAATTAACTGTAAGGAATCTGTTACCGCGGTTGATTCTGAGTGCCTTTGCGATCGGGCCTAACTGATGAGTGGGATAAAGCTCACCGTTTCTGTTCATAAAGTTGAAGAGTCTGCCGTGGATATTCTCTCTACCAAGAGCAATCTCATCACGAAGGTCATGACGGTATCCACCCTCCATATGAACGATTTCGCCGAACATACCCTGACGAATCATATTGAATACTGCCATCTCGTTTCTACAGTAGCAGCAGTTTTCAAGAAGCATACAGAACTTGCCTGTCTCCTCGCTTGTGCGAACCATCTGCCAGCACTCTTCAATAGAAGCTGCACCGCCAACCTCAGTAGCAACGTGCAAGCCTGCCTTCATAGCATCAACTGCGATCATAGCGTGAGTAATCCAAGTAGTTGCTATAACAACAGCATCAAGATCCTCGTTTGCAAACATCTCCTTGTAATCAAGATATGCGTGAACGGGATATTCCTTGTTATTTCTTTTCTCTACGATTTCGATACCTCTTTCAGCTCTTTCGGGAATAAGGTCGCAAACTGCAGGAACCTTTACTCCGTCAACCTGAAGAAGAAGATCGAGCATACCGGAGCCTCTGCCGCTGACACCGATAAATCCAATATTTGCGCTATTTTTTCTCATAAAAAACACACCTTCGGGAAATATATTTATACGTTGTTAATTGTATCATACCTATTCTTTCTTTTCAACAAAAAAGCCAAAAAAATACTTATTTATAAACAGAAAAAATCGCCTTGAATCCACGAAAAATTCAAGGCGATTAATTGTTTGAATTTATTCTGTTCTGAGTGCTTCAACAGGATCCTTTTTAGCCGCCATTCTGGAGGGAATAAGACCTGCGATCATTGTAAGCGAAATTGAGATTATAACAAGCACAACTGCACCTAACACGGGAAGTGATGCCGCGGCGGGAATTTTCGCTACGTATTTAAGCACAAGGTTTATGGGTATCTCAAGTATAAGTGTTGATAAAATACCGATAACACCCGCGCCAAAGCCTATAACGGCAGTTTCCGCGTTAAATACTCGCGCCACGTCTCGTTTAGATGCACCTATACTTCGCAGGATACCGATTTCCTTCGTTCTCTCAAGAACGGAAATATAGGTAATAATACCAATCATAATGGACGATACCACAAGAGAAATAGCAACGAAGGCTATGAGAACGATAGTAACTACGTCGATAATCGTGGTAATACTGCTCATAACCACACCGATAAGGTCAGTACATTTGATCTTACATTCGGGATGGCCGTCGGCTTCCACCTGAACATTGTAATACTCGATAAGCTCGTTAAGCTTTTCCTTTGCCTCAAAGCTCTTGGGATAGAAGCAGATAGATGAAGGAGATTTAAATGTAGAATAACCTATCCTTTCGAGTGTGCCTTCATATGAGCTCTGGGCCGCCAACGTATCCACGTACGCCTGCTTTAATGCGAGAACCTGATCCTCTGTCAGGAAGCCCTCCATCAGCTTCTTCTGTAAATCCGTCATATCATCGAAGCCAAACATTTCCGCCATATTGCTCATATCTACCTGAGAGAGATCCATATCCTCTGCCATAGACATAAAAGGTTTAAAATCAAGGTACGTAAAATCTATAAGATTAAGATCTATATCTTCAAGATCGAAATCGTTTACTGTAAGATTTGAATACTCAAGACCCGTAAGTACGTCTTTGTTGGGGTTTGCCAACTGTTCAATTATGATAGGCTTCTTAGCAGATTCGCTGATAGCATAATCCATAAGCTCACGCTTATAGCCGATACCACCGGTACCGATAGAGAGCGTATTATCCTCATCGGGTTTGAGAATACCTACAATTTTTATCTTAAGACCGTCTTCAATAAGTCCCTTAACGTAATAGTCGTTTTGACTGTTATCATTCCATACTCCCGTTGCCTCATCCTTAATAAAGTAATCGGCGCTGAGGACAAGGCTGAATTCCATATCAAGAATTTCCTCGTATGAATATTCGGAAACTTCTGTTGTATCAAAGGTTTCGCCGCTTGCAAGAGCAGCCATCATATCCTTCTGGAAGTCCGCTTGATTCTTAAGACCGAGAGCGTAAACAACCAGCTCGTTAATCTCATTGTTGCCGTCAACCATCAGTACAACCTCGTTATACTTCTGAGGCATTCTTCCGGCTACAACATCATATTGAGCTTCCATAAGAGTATCGTCACCTATGAGCTCCATCCATACGGAAAAGCTCTGCATCATAGGTGCCGCCATTTCCTGCATACTCTCATCCATGGGCATCATATCACCCACATTGCTGGGGTTACATTTGATTATTTCATCGCCCTTGTCTGCACGGTATATGTTAAGAGGTGTGCTGTATTTATATTGGATATCGTTACAAACCTCATCAAATGCTGCCTGATTCTGTTCGACATACATCTTGAAGTTATCAAGATTGTTAGAGGTTGATTCTGAAATGAATGCGTTTACCATTTCCATAAACATTTTGTTTACGTGAATCTTGCCATCTTCACCTGCATCCTCGTTGACGGTCATACCCATTCCGGTCATAGTTGACATCATACTCTCAATATCCATAGTCTGCTTTTCAACAGTCATAGGATACGACAAAAGCATATCCTCCTGAACCGCATCAATATATACCTGAATACCGTTCGAGAGAGCAAGAACAAGAGCTATACCGATAATACCGATACTTCCTGCAAAGGAGGTAAGGAAGGTTCTTCCCTTCTTGGTACGAAGGTTGTTAATACTAAGAGAAAGTGCAGAGAAGAATGACATAGACTTCTTACCCTTAACAACCTTTTTCTTTTCAACCTTCTTGGTATCCTCTTTCTTTTCTTTGGCTACCTTAGCCTCTTCCTCAGGGTCGTAGGGATTTGAATCGTCTATTACTTCACCATCGAGGAATCGGATAATTCTATTGGAATATTCATTAGCAAGGTCAGGGTTATGAGTAACCATGATAATAAGCTTCTCTTTGGAAATTTCCTTGAGAATCTCCATTATCTGTACGCTTGTTTCACTATCGAGAGCACCTGTAGGCTCATCAGCCAAGAGAATATCGGGATCGTTTATGAGTGCACGGGCAATAGCAACTCGCTGCATCTGACCGCCCGACATCTGATTGGGTTTTTTGTGGATCTGCTCACCGAGTCCAACCTTTTTGAGAGCGGCGATAGCTCTCTCTCTGCGTTCCTTCTTGGAAACACCCGAAAGAGTAAGCGCCAACTCAACGTTAGACAATACCGTCTGATGTGAAATAAGGTTGTAGCTCTGGAAAACAAAGCCGATTGAATGGTTACGATAAGTATCCCAGTTATTATCCTTAAAGGTTTTGGTCGATTTACCCTTAATAAATAAATCACCGCTTGTATATCTGTCAAGACCACCAACAATATTAAGAAGCGTAGTCTTACCGCAACCGGACGGACCGAGAATTGATACGAATTCATTTTCACGGAAATTTATACTTACACCCTTAAGGGCTCTCACCGTGGTATCGCCGGTAACGTAATCTTTAGTTATATTTTTTAATGTTAACATACTATATCCCCCGTTAATCGTCCATACGTTTTTTCTTAACAACTCTGACGATAACTACAGCTCCGCAACTCAAAGCGGCAACGCCTAACACAACGAGTAAAATTATCGTACCTGTATGATTTTCTTCAGGCTCTTCATATTTGATGTTCGGAACATAATTTTCTTTAACGACTACCTCAGCCTCTACCCTCTCCTTGAAGAATAGATTAAATAGCCACTCTACGAGTTCATCTGTATTCATAACGGCTACCTGCTCGGTAAACGTATCCATATATCCTGAGAAGGACTCCATATCCTCCGAGGACATCGTACTCATAAGCAGACTCTCATTACCGGGGATACGCATTGTCTCCGCCAAGAATCTAAGAAGTGTAAGGAAGATTGCTGCTCTATCAGCTTCAATGTAGGTATAAGTAAGATTTCGTCCGTCGATCACACTCTTACTTGTACGGCTAACCGCCTTACCCATATTAGCCAACGACTTAATATCAAGCTCCGCCGTTTGCATACCCAAGCTACCTACAAGACCCGAAGCAAGAGCTTCGATGTCAAGATTAGCAGTAAGAGCAGAAATATCAAAGCTCATAGAATTAAGATTCTTTGTAAGTGAGGTAAGCGGTCTCATAAGGTTATTTATACAAACCTCAAGCGCGCCGCTTTCAAGGAAATAAATAATGTTAGGAAGTCTTTCTGTAAGAGCGCTGACCGGTGTCTTGCATATTTCATCAAGGAGATTAAATATAGGATCAAGCACGCCGGTAATAACACCGTCACCAATCGCAGACCTTCTGTAAGATGAATATGTCTTTATATCATCGGGATCGCAACCTAATGCTTCAAGGAGCGGAATAATCGCCGTATTATAACCATCTGCACCGCTTATTATCGCACTATCATAGATCTCAAGGTCGTATCCCGCAAGCATCATTCTCAGAGCAGGTGCCATGGGTCTGAGTACAGCGGTAAGAGCATTTTGAAATCCTCTCCTTGAGCCTGTACTTACTCCCCACGATATACTGCCGGGAGTAACCTCCGACCACGAATTGACAGAGGAAAGCTTAGCTGCTGCGGAGCTCTGCGCATCGGAAGTAAGATACCTTGCAACGCCCTTAGGTGAAATATCCATTCCAAGAAGAGCAAGCATCGGAGTCAAGCCACTCTCCTCGAGAGCACCGTAAACGCCCGTCACAAGACTTGTAATATTATCGTTATTATAAAGAGCGGATGAAAGCACCTGACCTATTGTCTCAGCAGTGCCACCCTCCTTAACAAAAGCATCAAGAAGAGGATCGATCTCACCTACGGCTCTGAGGTAATCTGCTTCCTTGAGGTTAGGTGTATAGGTAATTGACGTAGGTGTCATGGTCGGATAGGTAATTGTCTCCTGAGGAACTAACTCCTGCGGTGAGAAGAGCATTATAATCGTAGCAACGATATTATCCGTGTCCTCACCATTTAACATATCCGAGAGAGAAGCATCGCCTTCTCCGCCTCCCATAATCGAGGAAAGACCGCTTGCGTTAAGCTTAAGAGATTCTACAAGCCATCTCATAATCTCAACGTAAGCCTTGTTCTTATCGGGAACAAATGAATCTCCACTACCTGTACCACAAGATGCAAGGGCTTCGAAGTCAATAGGAGCTATCTTCAAGCCTTCGCCATCGGGTGTACCTGCAAGCATATCGTTTATCATCTGCTCGGCATCCATATCCATGCCAAAGAGACCAAGAGATATCATAGCATTCACAAGCGTATTGCTTGTAATGGGGGAAAGAAGTATCTGAATGTATTCGTTAAACCTTCCGCTTACCGTAAATTCAGCGAACTTAGGAAGTATTCCCGAGAAGCTGTCAACGGGAGAAACGAGAGACTCCTCCATCATGATCAACACGGGAAGAAGGATGTTCTTCACCATATTATTTTTATTTTTTTGTGCTTGGAATGTAAAATTAGCCTGAGTAATCATATTCTTGCATCCCAAGGCCTCAAGTATCGGCACTACCGCATTTTCATAACCGTTAGCACCCTGAATCTTAATAAGAGAGCCGATCTGCATATTGCCCGAGCAAAGCAAGGTATATAACAAAGGATTAAGCATTGAGAAGCAAGCGCTTACGGCAGTTGCAAAGGATTCTCTGTCCGATACACCCCATACAAGAGAATTAACGTCAACATCTGCCCAGGATTCATACTGAGAAAGCGCCGAGGAAACACCGGGATAAGATGCAAGATATGACGCTACAGAGCTTACTGAAGTGTTTACTCCCAAATACGATAAGTCAAAGTCACCATTTTCAAGGGATGAGTACACACCTACAAGTATTCCGGATACTGTGGCATCAGAATACAAGGTAGAGGTTACAAGACTCTGAAGACTATGCCCCGTAAGGTCGGGCACCGCGTTGGTAAGAAGCTTATCCGTACCAATAAGAGCTGTAGCTGACTGCTCCTCGGTAACGCCCTCAGGGTATGACGATGCCGCCGTAGCAACAACCGTTGCCACAGACGAAAACGCCAGCGTTAAGCATAGTATTAAACAGAAAATTCTTCTAAATATTTTAATCATATTCATCTCTCAAAATCTTATAAATAGTCAAAAAAGAATATACCTACTCCATTTTTCATACATAATAATTATACAACGATAAAACGCATAATTGTTAAATAAATATGAACAAACGAGGGTTGGGTATGAAAATCGTTAAAATTTTATTCATAATTACGCTGATTTCCGCTATTATAACCACAAGTGGATGTAAATCCGATACCAACGGGCAAACAATAAACGCTTTCTCAGAAAGAATGAATGCTCTGAATGAGGATTATAAAATGTCACCCTTAGGATATATCTATGATTCCGATAAAAAAACTATATCAAAATTCTACACCACAGACAAGCGGGAAATACTGGTGCAGTTTTCAATGAATGACAATTCCGAGATTATCTCTATGAATATTGTTTTTGACAATCTTACACAAGATAATCAAAAGGAATTAGATTTTATTTATGATTGTATTCGCGCTTTTGTTGATAACGATAGCGTAACGGAGGAACTGCTCTCGGGAATCGGATTTTATACAGAAATATACATACCCGCTAACAAAACACGTAATAAAAAAATCGGTGACGTCGAAATACTGATGGACGTCACCGAAGCTTATACTATTATTACTGTTGAGCAAAATATTCCTTAAGCTTTTCTGCAAGAATACGAAGCGCTTTACCTCTGTGGCTGACGGCGTCCTTTTCATCTGCAGTAAGCTGAGCCATAGTCTTCTCCCCCATAACGAAAAGAGGATCGTAACCGAATCCACCTGTGCCAACGGGCTCAAATCCGATTACACCTTCGCACTCACCGCGTGCACTAATGATATCACCATTGGGGAAAACGCAACATACGACGGATACGTATCTGCCCGTACGCTCCTCTACGGGTACGTCAGTCATAAGCTTGAGAAGCTTCTTGTTGTTTGCTTCATCATCACCGTGGCAACCTGCAAAACGCGCAGAATACACACCGGGAGCACCTACGAGATAATCAACCGCGAGACCTGAATCATCGGCAACGCAAGGAAGTCCGCTTTCGCGACATCCGCTCTGTGCCTTAAGAAGAGCGTTTTCATAAAATGTCTCACCCGTCTCGTCAACGTCGGTAATTTCGATACCCAACTGCTCAGAGGTGTTTACATCTATACCTAAAGGAGAGAGGATTCTATACACCTCGTCTCTTTTTTTCATATTATGAGTAGCAATTAAAAATTTCATATCCATTAACCAAACAACCTTCCGAAGAAGCCTTTTTTCTTCTTGGGTTCTTCCTTAACTTCTTCCTTAACTTCTTCCTCAACAGAAACAGCTTCCTCAACTGTTGCTTCTACTGCGGGAGCTTCCTCAACTTCCTCAGTCTCGACGAGTTCTTCTGCTGCAGCTTCATCCTCTTCTTCGACAACGTCGTCTGCTATTTCTTCAATAATCTCCGAAACCTCATCAGAGTCTGAATCTTCAGAATCCTCGTCCTGCACATCGGATAATGCCTCAAAGAATTCGCCTACTGCCTTTGCAAGCTCTGCTCTTTCATCAACAACTGTATCATCAGATACGGGAATCTCTTCTTTGATCTTTGAAAGGTCGATCTCATCTTCCTCGTAATCCTCGGGAAGTGCCTCGAAGAGACCTTCTGCGAATGCTCGGGGGTTAAAGGGCTGAAGATCGTCAATACCCTCGCCTACACCGATAAACTTAACGGGAACCTTAAGGTCGTTCTTGATGGAAAGAACCACACCGCCACGAGCTGTACCGTCAAGCTTCGTAAGAATAATACCCGTAATTTCTGCAATCTTTGCAAACTCACGAGCCTGATTAACCGCGTTCTGTCCTGTAGTGGCATCGAGAACCAAAAGAACCTCGCGATCAGAGTAAGGAAGCTCACGGTCAATAACTCTGTAGATCTTCGCAAGCTCTTCCATAAGATTCTTCTTGTTGTGAAGTCTTCCTGCAGTGTCACAAATAATAATCTCGGTACCGCGAGCCTTCGCAGCAGAAATTGTATCGAATATTACAGCGGCGGGGTCTGCGCCCTCTTTATGCTTAACAATATCTACATCTGCGCGCTGAGCCCATACATCAAGCTGATCGATAGCAGCAGCTCGGAAGGTATCGGCAGCCGCGAGAATAACACTCTTGCCCTCTGCCTTGTATCGAGCGGCAAGCTTACCGATAGTAGTAGTCTTACCGACACCGTTTACACCGATTACGAGAATAACTGAAGGAATGGTAATAAGTCCCATATCCTCGCCGCCTTCAAGCATATCGGCAACGATTTCTTTGATTTCCGTCTTAACGTCTGCGGGATTTTTGAGTCCCTTCTTACGAACCACGTCATTAAGTCGGAGTGTAATTTCAGATGCAGTAGTAACACCTACGTCACCCATAACGAGAGCTTCTTCAAGCTCATCAAAAAGCTCCTGATCAATAGAGGTGTAGCTATCAAGAACGTTGTCAATAGCACCCGAAACGTTGTTTCTTGTTTTTCTTAAACCGAAGTTTATTTTCTTAAAAATACCCAATTGTAAAACTCCTTTTAGGAATTGTATTTTTGTAAATTGTAATAGTTAGTAACTTATTTGGCTTGAGATTTGGATGAAGAACGCAGATTTAGTGAACGCAGGCGTACAAAGGTACGTCAAGTGAGCTAAATCAAGTTATTCGCCAAATATCAAGTCAAATCGAATTTTGAAGCCATTTCGGCGGTCTTAAGCTCCAATAACTTAGATACACCCTTCTCCTGCATTGTAACGCCGTAAAGCATATCTGCTTCTTCCATAGTACCGCGACGGTGTGTGATGAGGATAAACTGAGTGTTATCGGTCATACGGCGAACGTATGATGCATAACGAGCAACGTTTACGTCATCAAGAGCCGCTTCAACCTCGTCGAATATACAGAAGGGACAAGGATTGATCTTAAGAATGGAGAAAAGGAGAGCAATAGCAGAAAGTCCCTTTTCACCACCGGAAAGAAGCGAAATATTCTGAACGTTTTTGCCCGGAGGCTGAACCTTAATATCGATGTCACATTCAAGAACGTCGTTTTCGTCGGTAAGCACAAGTGATGCTTTACCACCGCCGAAGAGTTCTGAGAATGTCTGACCGAAGCTAAAATTAATTTTGTCAAACTGCTCCTTAAACTGAACGCCCATTTTGCCCGTAAGGTCATTGATAAGCTTAATAAGCTCTGCCTTTGACTTCTCAACGTCGCTTACCTGACCGTGCATAAAGCTATATCTCTCAGACACTTCTTTATACTCTTCAATAGCGCTTACGTTTACGTTACCGAGACCACGAATCTTGGATTTGAGTTCGTTAAGCTGACGCTTTGCCTCGGGCACGTCTTCAATTACAATATTAAGCTCCTCTGCCTCTCTGCGAGTAAGCTCATATTCGTCATAGAGCTTATTGGAAATGTCGTCAAATTCCTTCTGCATAGTATCTCTGCGCTCGATGAGACGCGCTTTCTCACCACCGAGTTTTTCTCTTTCCTCGGTCTTTTCGCGCTCGATAATACGGAATTTTGCAGTTTCCTGCTCAAACTGTTCTCTCTTGGAAATCTCAGAAGCAATCTTTTCTTTAGAAAGAGCGCTCTGAGCTCTGAGACCACTTGCTTCTGTATTAAGGATTTCAATACGCTGACGGATTTCTTCATTTCTCTGTTCAATCTCTTCGATCTCGGAATTAAGCTGAGAAAGCTTATCCTTGTGGCTTGTGCTTCTGCTTTCGAGACGCTGAATTTCTTCCTGCTTACCTTCGATTTCCTTCTCTGCGGTAGCAATATCAAGGTTTATCTGCGCCGCATCTGCGGTAAGCTTTTCTCTCTTTTCACGAAGAGATTCTCTGTCGCCTGTAAGAGCAGATAACTCTGCTTCTACACCCTCGAGCTCCGTTTGAAGAAGAGTAAGCTTTTCACGGGCATTTTCCGAGCCGCTGTTAATGGAATCAATACGCTCCTTCAACTGTAACTTTTCCTCGTTTGCCTGCTCACGGGCGGTGATAAGATTCTGAAGATTTCCGTCCTTAAGAGCAAGGAGACCTTCTATTCTTATCTTATCCTCTGCGAGGGCGGTTATTTCCGCCTTACAGCCCTCAAGCTCTGCAGTAACTGAAGAACAGCTTTCCTGCTGTGACTGAAGGTCTTTGAGAAGCATAGTGAGCTTTTCTGCAACGTCGTCACACTCTGATTTAAGTCTTTCAAGCTCGTTTCCTCGGCTGAGAATACCCGCATTCTGAAGCTTAGCACCACCGGTCATAGAGCCGCCTGCGTTAACAACCTGACCGTCGAGAGTAACTATCTTAAATTTATATGAATACTTTTTAGCAATACCGATAGCGGCGTCAAGGTCTTCCGCAACAACCGTTCTACCCAAGAGCGAATCAATAATCTCAGAATACTTGCTGTCAAATTCAACAAGCTTTGATGCGAGATTTATGTAGCCGTAGCAGTCATCAAGACCCTTTTCCTCTAAAACTCTACCCTTAATAGCGGTAATGGGAAGGAATGTAGCACGACCTGCGTGACTTTCCTTAAGGAAGCCGATAGCCTTTTTAGCATCGTTTTCCGTATCGGTAATAATATTCTGAATACCTGCACCGAGAGCAGTCTCAATAGCAAGAGAATATTTATCGTTAACGCTTATAACCTGAGATACGGGAGCGTGAATACCGCGAAGAGTACCTCTGCGCACCTCTCTCATAACCGCCTTAACGCTACCCTGATAACCTTCCATATTTTTCTCAAGGTCAGTAAGCATATTGAGACGGGATTCCTTATCGTGCTTCTTATTTCTGAGTTCAGTTTCCTGCTCCTTAAGCTTTTCTAATTTCTCGAGGCGCTTCTGTGCAAGAAGTTCGATACCCGAAAGAGAGTTGTTAAGCTCCTGCCCCTTTTCGGTAACCTGAGCCAACTCTTCCTTAACCTTGTTACGCTCTGCTTCGAGAGCATCTATAACGGGTTGCTGAGTTTCTATCGCCTCGTCGATAACCTTTATGCGATTTTCGATTTCTTCAATGGAAGATGCGGCAGTAGAAACAACAACTCTGTTATCGGCAATCTCAAGAGAAAGCTTTGACACGCTTTCGGAAAGCTCAACGCTTCTCTGAGCCGATTTACTGTTTTCATCACTCAAGGATTCAAGCTCACCGGAGAAGGAAGTAAGAACACCCTTCTTTTCTTCGATAACGGCAGTAAGGTCATCAATAACCTTCTGTGCCTCTTCTATCTGCTGAGCAATCTCAGTATCGGTGTCGTTTTCTTCTGTCTTTTCTCTCTCGATACGATTGATTGTATCGTTATTATGTTGGATAGTATTTTCCTGGACCGCAACCTGACTTTCGAGCATAGCCGCTTGTTCTTCAAGCTGAGAGGATGCTCTTCTGATTTCGTCGATAGCAACTGTTATCTTCTGAGAATCCGTAATAGCGGTATCTATCTTTCTTGTAACCTCGTCAAGTACTGTGCACACCTCGTTGTACTGTGCCTCGGTTATAGTTATTTTCTTTTCATATTCTCTTAAATCGTTCTTTGTCTTTTCGATAGTATAGAGCCAAAGACCGATTTCAAGATTTTTCTTCTCCCCTGCGTATTCGAGGAACTTCTGTGCCTTTTCACTCTGAGTCTTAAGAGGACCTACGCGGGATTCAAGCTCGGTGAGAATATCTCTGAGTCTGAGTAAGTTCTCCTCTGCCTGATTAAGACGGCGCATAGCATCTGCGCGACGGTATCTGTAATGAGAAATACCTGCCGCCTCTTCGAGCATATCACGGCGGTCATCGGATTTGCCTGAAATAAGTGTCTCAACCTTACCCTGGCTGATCATTGAATATCCATCTCGACCGAGACCTGTATCCATGAAGAGCTCATGAATATCCTTAAGTCTTGCCTGCTCACCGTTGATCTTGTATTCGCTTTCACCGGAACGGAAATATCTTCGCGTTACGGTTACGAGCTTCTCGGGGTTGTTAAGAGCCAAATCGGAGTTATCAAGCTTAAGAGTAACCTCTGCAAAGCCTACCGCTCTACGGGTATCAGTACCGCCAAAGATAACGTCCTCCATCTTAGAACCACGGAGATTCTTGGTGGACTGCTCGCCCAATACCCAACGCATAGCATCGGAGATATTACTCTTACCGCTACCGTTAGGACCGACTACGGCTGTTATTCCCTTCCCGAAATCGAGAACTGTCTTGTCAGGGAATGATTTAAATCCCTGCATTTCGATGGTTTTGAGATACATTTAATCTCTACCTTTCGTTTCTATTTCTACTTTACTACTTTGATTTCGTATTTTTCTAAATCGTCTGCACCCTTTACGGTTACGTCGTAACCGAGGGCACGTAATTTTTCTTTATTCATTCCCTTCTGCCCCGTCATCTTGGAGATTTCCGATGACTTGACTAAAAGAGTTATATTACCTTTTTCAATTCCGCTTTTCTTTATTTCCTCAAGCGCGCAATCCAAATAAACAGCCGACTGACACAACTCTCCGAAAGCGGGATGATACGGCCCCGAGAGGTAACCCTCCTCTACGTTTCCGCCGGAATGAAGTCCTAAACGAATGACGTTAATATCATTATCATAAAACTTCTTAAGAAGCTTACCGCAAAGGTTTACGGCATCCTCGAGTCCTTGCGGACTATACCTTCCGCTCTTATAGAGCTCACCTAAATGTGTACCTTCAAGGGTTATGGTTGGGTATATACGCACCGTATCGGGCTTCATAGCAATAATATCATCACATGTCTTAAGTGATTTTTCGTCCGTGTCACCCAATAACCCCGTCATCATCTGAAGACCTAAAGAAAAGCCCTTTTCTCTAATAAGCAACGATGAATCTATAATATCCTGACGAGAATGACCTCTTCTGTTAAGTCGGAGCACCTCTTCATCCGTGCTCTGAGCGCCTAATTCGATGGAGGTAACGCCATATTCTTTGAGAACACGGAGAATCTCGTCGTCAATAGCATCGGGTCTCGTAGAGACTCTGATACCACAGAAATTACCCGCAGCTATAAAAGGCTTAGCAGCATCCAAAAGCGAAATCATATATTCTCTCGGTATAGCGGTGAAGCTTCCGCCGAAAAACGCTATCTCTGTATTCTGCGGATCTATACCGTCACTAAGAGCTGATTTTAATGTCAATGTCACTTCCTCGGGAGTCAATTCCTTCACGCTACCCGATATAGTCTTCTGATTACAGAAGGAGCATTGATGGGGACAACCCATATGAGGAACGAACAATGAAATATTTGCGTGCTTCATTTATCCAATTTAGCGAGAGCATCCCCTGCAGCGGCTTGCTCAGCTTCCTTCTTACTGCGCCCCTCACCCTTACCTATAACCTCACCATTGAGTTTAACTGCAAAGACAAAGGTTTTATCGTGATCAGGACCGGATTCACCCAATTCCTCGTAAGAAATGGTGTTGCCCTTATTCTTCTGAATTTCTTCCTGTAAGAGGGATTTATTATCCTTAAAGCTTGCCTCTCTCTTAACTGCCTCAGTAATAAAACTCAGAATATACGGCTTCACTACTTCTATACCGCCGTCAAGATACATGGCCGCAATAACCGCTTCAAAAGCATCGGATACGATAGAGGGACGATTTCTGCCACCGGAATGGTCCTCGCCCTTACCCATATAGATAAACTGACCGAGAGAAATCTTCTCGGCAAATTTGAAAAGAGACTTTTCACACACTACCGCCGCTCTGAGCTTTGTAAGCTCACCCTCAGGACGATTCTTGAACTGAGAAAAGAGATATTCTGCGGTAACGAAGCCTAAAACGGAGTCACCCAAAAATTCAAGTCTCTCGTTATCCTCGTGAATCTTATTCTCGTTAGCATAAGATGAGTGGGTAAGAGCCGTCTTTAACAAATCCTTATTCTTGAAGGTATAACCAATTATTTCTTCAAAAGCCGATATACTCATAAAGTCCTCCGTCGAGTCAAACTTTTTACAGATTTAATGATTCAAAATACTCCATACTCCTGTTTGCAAGAGCTTCGTATCTTTCCTTTTTATCACGAATCTTTTCATCCAATGGGTCTATAATACCAAACGCCGCACCCATAGGTTGAAAATTCTTAACTGATTCATCGCATATATACTGCGAAAGTGCGCCCATCATAGTAATCTTGGGAAGAAGAATCGGCTCTTCGCCGAACATTCTTCTTGCGGCATTGTATCCCGCAAGAATACCTGATGCGGCAGATTCCATATATCCCTCTACGCCGGATATCTGACCTGCGAAATAAATGCGAGGCTCCTTCTTAAGACTAAAGTCATAAGATAATAATCCGGGAGAATTAAGAAAAGTGTTTCTGTGCATAACTCCGTAACGGACAAACTCCGCGTTCTTAAGAGCAGGAAACATAGAGAAAACTCTCTTCTGCTCAGGGAATTTAAGATTTGTCTGGAAACCAACGAGATTGTACATTGTACCGTCCTTGTTTTCCTTACGAAGCTGAAGATTTGCCCATGGTCTGTGACCCGTCTTAGGATTAACAAGTCCCACGGGCTTCAAGGGTCCGTAACGCATAGCGTCCTTTCCTCTTGATGCCAATACCTCTATGGGCATACAACCCTCGTAAACATCCTTTTTCTTATCAAAGGAATGAAGCTCGGCGCTTTCGGCATTCACGAGAGCATCGTAAAATTCTTCGTACTGTGCCTTATCAAGAGGACAGTTGATATAGTCATCCTCGCCCCCTCGGTCATATCGTGACTGGGTAAAGGCATTTTCCATATCAATACTATCTGCGGTAACAATAGGTGCCGCCGCATCGTAAAACGCAAGGAAATCCTTGCCGATAAGCTCAGATACGCGTTCCGCAAGAGCATCACTCATAAGAGGACCTGCAGCAATTACAACGATACCGTCACGAGGAATCTCCGTGATTTCTTCTCTTACGAGAGTGATATTTTCATCCTCTTCGATAGCCTTGGTAATCTCCTGCGAGAAGATATCTCTATCCACCGCAAGAGCACCGCCCGCGGGAACCTTCGCCTTATAAGCGGCATCTATACAGACAGACGAAAACTTGTTCATCTCCGCCTTGAGAAGACCCGCCGCAGAGCCCAAACGTTCCGCCTTAAGTGAATTGGAGCATACAAGCTCCGCTAATTTATCGCTTTTGTGAGCAGGAGAAAATTTCTTCGGCTTCATCTCGTAGAGAGTAACCTTAATCCCCCTCTTGCTCAACTGCTTAGCGGCCTCAACACCTGCGAGACCGCCACCGATGACAACGGCTTCTTTCTTATTCATTGTCTTCGTCCTGAACCTTCTTAGCGTTCTTTCTCGGTGCCTTGAAGGAGTATCCGCACTTAGTGTCGGGGCACGTAATTAAACCGCCCTTGCCCTTAAAGAGTGACTTGCCGCATTTCGGACAATTCTCTCCCGTAGGCTTATCCCATGTCATAAAGTTACATGAGGGATAGTTATCACATCCATAGAACTGGAATCCTCTCTTGGACTTCTTACCGATAACCTTGCCGCCACAAACGGGGCAGGTTGCATTTGTCTCCTCAACGAGAGGCTTAGTTGTCTTACATTCAGGATAACCGGGGCAAGCAAGGAACTTACCGAATCTACCTGTCTTAACCACCATATTTCTGCCACACTTGTCGCACTTGATATCCGTGATATCCTCCTGAAGCTGAATCTTCTGACCCTGCATATCGGTTTTTGCCTTTGAAAGTGTGCTCTCCAACTCATCATAAAATTCGTGGAGCATTTCAATATAGTTGCATTCGCCGCTATCAATCTCATCAAGCTTTGTTTCCATTGATGCGGTAAACTTAGTGTTAACGATCTTCGGGAATCTGTCTTTAAGAAGAGAAGTGGTTGCACCACCTAATTCTGTTGCCTTAAGGAGCTTACCGTCTCGTTTAACGTATTCCCTCTTGATAATTGTGCTTACGATTGAAGCGTAAGTACTGGGACGGCCAACACC
This sequence comes from Acutalibacteraceae bacterium, assembly GCA_045606645.1. GTDB lineage: Bacteria > Bacillota > Clostridia > Oscillospirales > Acutalibacteraceae > DTU089. The sequence continues at coordinate 56,977 of JAZUSK010000021.1, forward strand.
GGTCTCTTCAAGAGTTTTGATAAGAGAGGCTTCTGTATAATGTGACGGAGGCTGTGTAAAATGCTGATTGCCCTTAAGCTCTTTGAGTTTTACATTATCGCCCTCTTTAAGCTCGGGAATTGCACTTTCACCGCCGTCATCCACCGCATCCTCATAAAGTGCGGTAAAGCCGTCGAATTTTATTGAATAACCGCTTGCAGAGAACATGCAATAATCTGATGCACCCGGCTTCTGTGCCTTGATTTCAACCTTAACGGTATCCTGTACGCAGGGAGCCATAAGACTCGCTACGTATCTGCACCAGATAAGGTTATAAAGCTTGTACTGATCGTTAGTAAGGCTCTTCTTAGCAATAGCGGGGGTAATTTCGATATTTGTAGGACGAATAGCCTCATGACCATCCTGAGCGTTTGCTCTTGTCTTGAAATATCTGGGCTTATCGGGAAGATACTTACTTCCGTACTGCTTTGTAATGAAAGCGTTAGCCGCCGCTCTTGCCTCCTCCGAAATACGAAGGGAGTCGGTTCTCATATATGTGATAAGACCGGTCATACCAAAACCGTCAACGTCAATACCTTCGTAAAGCTCCTGTGCGAGTTTCATTGTCTTCTGAGCCTGGAAGTTAAGCTTTCTTGAAGCATCCTGCTGCATTGAAGAAGTAATAAAGGGAGGTGAAGGTTGTTTCTTACGAGTACCCTTCTTAACGGAGTCTGCAACGTACTCTGCACCGTCAAGGCGTTGGAGATACATATCTGACTGATCCTTGTTTTCAATCTTAACCTTGCCGTTTTCGTCGCTTGTAAGAGTAGCGCCGAATATGCGTCTGTTTACTGTAAATTTAGCATCAATTGACCAATACTCTTCAGGAATAAACTTTGCAATTTCCTCCTCACGGTCAACGATAAGACGTACCGCTACGCTCTGTACACGACCCGCAGAAAGACCTCTGCGAATCTTCTGAGATATAAAGGGGCTGAGTCTGTAACCAACAAGACGGTCAAGAATACGGCGAGCCTGCTGAGCATCAACAAGACCCATATCAACAACCTCGGGGTTGCTTATTCCTCTCTTAACGCTTGTTTCGTTAATTTCATTAAACTTAACTCTGTTCTTTTTAGCAAGGTCAAGATCGAGAATAGTTGCAAGATGCCATGAAATAGCTTCTCCTTCGCGGTCCGGGTCAGTTGCGAGATACACGGCATCGCTCTTGGCTACCTTCTCCTTTAAATCTTTTACAAGCTTTTCCTTGCCCTTTATAATTGCATACTTGGGAGCAAAATCATTCTTAACGTCAACGCTAAGCTTTGCAGCGGGGAGGTCTCTTACGTGACCCATAGATGCTACAACGTCATATTCGCTTCCGAGATACTTTTTTATAGTCTTTGCTTTTGCAGGAGACTCAACGATAACAAGTTTTGACATTGGGTTTCTTCCTTTCCAAAGTGATAGATCACTCTATCATAGCAATTTATATTTTTTGCCGCCCGTCAATTCAACGACACCGAATAATTCCAGCTCCGTTAATGACGCCAGCGTTGTACTCATATTTAAATCCGTTGCCCTGACGATATCATCAATATGCATAGGCTTTTCGCTTAATACCGCATATATCTTCCTCGCTTCGGGAGATGCGCTCTCGTCGAGAGGAGCACGCTCAACAGTTTTGTTTTCTTTTTCAGGTTTAATTTCTTCTTTTGGTTTTTCTTCGCTCCGTTTTTGCTCCGTAGCCTTCTTACCCTTTCGGTAGTCCACGTACTCAATGGTACTCAACGGTTCGCGAGCCTTATCGGCATCGAACAAATCACCGTAGGTGAACTCGTACTCCGACAAAATATCCAATGCAGAAAACACGGGCTTTGCTCCATTTTGAATCAAATGATTTGCTCCGTCAAAGGATGACCTAACAATATCACCGGGCACTGCAAAAACGTCTCTCCCCTGCTCCAAGGCCCTATTTGCGGTAATAAGCGACCCACTTTTAAGACCCGCCTCGATAACTACCACACCTAACGTTGCACCTGATATAAGGCGATTTCTTATGGGGAAGGATGCTCTCGTGGGAGCCGCAAACGGTTGATACTCACTGAATACCGCACCATATCGGGTAATGGCTCTCCTTAAGGAGGCATTTTCTTTGAGATAATCGTAAGACAGACCGCAACCGAGAAAGGCAAGAGTGCGACCTTTTGCAAGCATTGCACCTGCGTGAGCCTCACTATCAATACCGAGAGCCCCGCCGCTTACGATTGTGGCGCCCGACTGAGCCAAACGAAAGGATAGCTTCTGTGCCGTTTCGATTCCGTATGCACTGGCGTCTCTCGTACCAACTATGCCGATGGAAAGCTCATCTTTTATAACCGAGCAATCACCAATACCGTAAAGGACCAACGGCATATCGGAAAGTGTCTTGAGCCTATCGGGATAAAGAAGTGAATCGGGAGTGATTATGGTGTAGCCCTTACTGTTGCACTCTCCCAGTATTTTACCAGTTTCGGATGGTGTAGTGCTTCTGAGTGCCTCTATCTTCTTTTGAGTAAAGAGTCCCGATAAACGCCACTCGTCAGAACCCGCAAGATAAAGCCTCTCCGGTGTCTCGAAATACGACAGTATTTCGTCCGTACGCGCACCCGGACCCAGAGCGGTCTGAAGCCATATCCAATATTCTACAGGACAAACACTCATCTCATCATTTCCCAAATCATAATTGATGCCGCAGCAGCAGCATTAAGGGATTCTGCTCTTCCCTTCATAGGAATAGTTACGAGGTGTGTTGCGGCAGCAAGAGTTTCCTCCGTAATACCGTTACCTTCGTTACCGATAATGCTAACAACGCCATCGGTCATATCCGCCTCGGTAATCTTCACAGCGTCACTATCCGGCACGCCTGCGTATATTTTCATCCCCTTTTCCGAAAGACCCTTGAGAAAACCGGGAAGGTCATCCGCCTCAAAAACATCAAGTCTGAAAAGAGAGCCCATTGCCGCTCTCTGAGACTTGGGATTATAAATATCGCAACCGCCGCTTACAATAACGCCATCAAGCCCCATCGCCTCGGCAGTACGAACAACTGCGCCGAAGTTAGAGGGGTTTGAAACGTGATCTAAGGCTATATATTTCCCATTATATTTTATTTTACCTATATTTGTACTTTTGTCAAGCATTTTACAAAGGCAGAAAACTCCCTGGGTATTCTGAGTATCGCCGAGTTTTTCTGCCACTTCGCGAGATACAATAAAGCTCCTTTCAGCAACGTTTTTTACGAGAGTTACGTACTCACCATACTTCAACATCGCTTGCTCGGTAACGTAAAGCTCCTTTATTTTCATACCGCTTACGGCGGCATCAGAGCAAAGCCTTGCTCCCTCAAGGAAGAAAAGCCCCTCGTTCTTTCTGAAGTTATCTTTGTCGCGAAGCTTAACCGCATACTTTATGCGATCATTGCTTTTACTACTTATAATTTCCGTAAAAATCACCTAAAATCCACTAATTAAGAAGTGGTTTATAAAACATCTAACGCCCGACCACATTGGCCGGGCGTAAATAGCGATTATTAAAGGGCAGCCTTTGCCTTCTCTACGAGAGCTGCAAATCCTTCGGGATCTGCAATAGCAATTTCGGAGAGCATCTTTCTGTTGAGCTCGATGCCTGCCTTCTTGAGACCGTTGATAAATGTTGAGTAGTTAACACCATTCATCTTGCAAGCAGCAGAGATTCTTGTGATCCAAAGACGACGGAAATCTCTCTTCTTCTGCTTACGGCCGATATATGCATAGTTGCCACTCTTCATTACAGCCTGCTTAGCTGTCTTAAAGAGTTTGCTCTTTGAGCCGTAGTAGCCCTTAGCGAGCTTAAGAACTTTATTTCTTCTTTTGCGAGTCATCATCGCACCTTTTATACGTGCCATTGTAAGTTACCTCCGTGATTAATTATTTGTAAGGGATAAGACGCTGAATCTGCTTAACATTTGTAACGTCTGCAACATTTGTCTTACGAAGACCTCTTTTACGCTTTGTTGTCTTCTTTGTGAGAATGTGGGACTTGTTTGCGTGTGCACGGATCGGCTTACCGTTCTTGGACATTTTGAAACGCTTCTTAGCGCCTGAGTGAGTTTTAATCTTAGGCATAATAAATCCTCCTTAATATTTGCAATTACTTTGATGCCTTGGGCACAAGGAACATAAGCATCTGACGGCCTTCAAGCTTAGCGGCCTTTTCAACCGTACCATTCTCCGTACAAGCGTCAGCAAAACGCTGCATTATAACGGTACCGTTCTCGGTATGAGCCATCTCTCTTCCTCTGAAGCGGATGGAAACCTTTACCTTATTGCCGTCGCGCAAGAACTTCATAGCGTGGTTAACCTTAGTATTGAAGTCACCCACGTCGATATTCATAGAAAGACGAACTTCCTTGATATCCATAACCTTCTGATTTTTCTTTGCTTCTTTTTCGCGCTTTGCCTGCTCGAAACGGAACTTGCCGTAGTCCATAATCTTGCATACGGGTGGATTAGCACCGGGCGCGATTTTAACGAGGTCGAGATTTGCTTTTTCTGCTAATGCAAGGGCTTCCTTCGCGGACATAATGCCGATCTGACCGCCGTCTGCAGAAATAACTCTTACTTCTTTATCTCTGATTTCCTCATTGATCTGATTTTCCTTGCTGATACCTAAGCACCTCCTGAAAATATTAAAAGCTTGAACGAAAAATTCCGTTCAAGCCCAATAAGCGCAAAGGTACGCTAAATAACTAAGCTATTGACCAAACAATACCTCTCGTTTGGTGAGAACGGAACAGTTCTGCTTTATTGCTCAAATATAATAACAGTTGCAATGCGGTTTGTCAAGTATTTTTTATAAAAACATGCAACTTTTATGTCTAAATAAAAGGGAGTGAAACCACTCCCTTTTAGCTATTTTACCAAGCGTAAAATTATTATTACTCGAGACCCTCTGCTTCAGTCTCCTCTTCGGTAGCATCTTGGCTACCTTCTGTCACAGGTGTAGTTACGGGTACGTCAGCACTCGTTGTATCCTCCTGTGTCTCGGGCTCTGTTGTTTCGGGAGTCTGCGACTCGTAGTAATAAAGAATAATCTTATCACTTACAGAAAGTCTGCCATTAGCAGGAATATTCTCCCATGAGCTTGTTTCGGGATTTTCATAAACAACGCTGTAAACCTTGTTATCCTCAGAAACGTTCGCTGCTTTTCTTCCGGGCTCAACCACAATGTTGTTAAAACCCTTCGCCTTAAGAGCCGCAACCGCATCCTCGTACAATTCGCCTTCAAGCTCGTCAATAGGAACTTCCTGTCCCTGACTGACTTCAAGTCTTATAGTAACCTTGGAACCGATAACGGAACCGGGATTCTTATCCTGGCTTACGATAATGCCAATATCCTCTTTACTGTCAACGTAAACAACCTCAAAGCTGAGTACGTCGGAATACTTGGGATCATTGATAATATCGTCCACATTTTCTTTTTTAAAGTTGGGAATACTATAGGGTAGCTTCTCTTTATCAACGGAACCATTAGGAACGGTAGTTGTTAAATCATCTCCCGTTCCGCTACTCATAGTGGTGGTAGTATCCTTATCCTTTCCACCCTTATCCTCGTCTTCGTCGCCACAACTCTTGAGGCCGAAGATCAACGCTACAATAATAGCGAGACATATTACCGCACTAACCACAAATGCAACGATTGTACTTTTCTTAAAGCTGTGAGGCTCTTCCTCATCGTACTGCTCAAAATCGTTGCCGTCAGAAACCTCTTCAAAGTCAGCCTGCTCGTTGGAAATGGTCTGCTGATTAGCGTAGTTATTTTCAAAGGGTGAATATACTGCAGAATAAGCAACCGCCGCAGTACCTGCCGCAGCAGGAGATGCGGAAAGCTCGTCTCTCAAAGAATCTGCAGATGAGGTTCTATCCTCGGGAAGTATCTGAAGAGCGTTTACAAGCGCATTTATAACATACGCAGGAAGCTGCTCTGCGAACTTACCGGGAATCATAAGTTTATCGTTAGTAAGTCTTGATGCGGCGCTTATGGGCGTACTGCCGATAAGTGTTCTATATAAAACCGCTGCAAAAGCATAGATATCGGTATATGTACCGATTCCGCTACTGAGACCATACTGTTCAACCGACGCATATCCGTCGAATATCTCGCAATCGAGAACAGTCTTCTCCACACGAACGTCATTAGTGCAATAGCCGGTTATTCTCATCTGACCATTAGCATCAACCACAAGCGTTGTGGGAGAAATACCACCGTGGATAATACCTTCCTTATGAAGCTCACCAATAGCGGAGAGAACAGGCATAAAGAGTACTCTTGCCTCTTCCCATGAAATATATCCCTGAGCCTTGCCAAGGAGATATTCTCTGAGAGTCTGACCCTCACCGAGGAATTCACTTACTGAATACACAGTACCCAAATCCTCAAACACATCATATACGGGAGTAAGAGCCTTATAGCCCTTAAGCGTGGACAACTTGCGCCACAGTTTAAGGAATGAATCCTTAGCCTCTATAAATTCGGACGCCTTTCCCACGTTCACGAGACAATAGTGACCCTCACCTCTTGAAACTATACCCTTGGGGTAAAGCTCACGAAGTGTAACGGGTGTCTTGGACTCCATATCGAAGGCATTGTAGGTAGAGCCCTCACCGTTTGTGCTCACAAGCTTACCTACGAGATATCTGCCACCCACAATAGTCTTGAGGGGAAGATAGGGCTCCTTCTGAATATCGTTTTTATCGTTGCGGCAATATGGACAACTTGTATTATTTCCTATTTTCCGCATGCAACGCAGACATAACTTTTCTTTTTCCATTATGTAAATGTCACCTTAAATTAAATTAGTCGATGTTGGGCTTTGCTGCGCCTTCTGTCTTAGCGAGTGTTTCTCTTACGCTCTGACGAAGTCTTCTTACGTCGGTAACGCTCTTTGTAAGAACGTCATCTGTATCCTTAATAATAGTCTCAACGTAAACGCTTGCGCTTCTGCGAATATCGTCAGACCATTTCTCTGCTCTTGCCATAATGTCGCGAGCGTTATTCTTAGCTTCTGCGCGAACTGCAGCAGCCTCGTCTCTTGCCTGCTGAAGCATATCGTCAGCGGCAGCCTTTGCTTCCTTGGTAATCTGATGCTGCTCAATCATAATGTCTGCTCTCTGACGAGCCTTTTCGATGATTTCGCCTGCCTGAGACTCTGCATCGTTGAGAATGTCACGTCTCTCCTGAGCGATCTTCTTAGCCTGTGTAATTTCAACGGGCATATTGAGGCGGATATCCTCTACAAGTCTTGAAAGCTCTTCTTCATCGATAAGAAGCTTTGTTGAGAAAGGCATAGTCTTTGCTTCAGCAATAATTCTTTCAATGTTTTCAAGGGATGTTTCTATGTTGCTCATTGTAATCTTTCCTTTCACTTTTGGAATATATATGTTTATTTTTTACTTAAACGATCTATAATGTCCTCGCGAATTTCCGCAGGAACAAAATCAGTAATGTCGCCGCCAAGTCCGCAAACCTGCTTCACAACACTTGAGCTAAGGAACATATGCTCCGACTTTGACACCATAAAAATAGTTTCCATTTCAGAATTGAGCTTCTGATTGGTCAATGCCTGTCTGAACTCATCATCATAGTCGGAAATAGCTCGCAAGCCCTTTACTACACCCGAAGCACCAACCTTGCTTACGTAATCCGCAAGAAGACCCGAATAGGTATCAACCTCTACGTTGGGCATATCCTTGGTGCAACGCTTTATAAACTCCATTCTTTCCTCAATGCTGAAGCTTCCCGCATTTTTGGAAAGGTTGCGCATAACTACAACAATAACTCTGTCAAACAGTTTAGACGATCTGCTGATAATATCAAGATGTCCCAAGGTAAGAGGATCAAAGCTACCGGGACAAACAACTGTCTTACCCATATCAGGCACCCTTTCTGTATATTGTAAGCGCTATCTTGCCGTATTTATACCTTTTGGATGAAAAACCTTCGATTTCTTCGGGAAGAACTTCGTCGGCACCGGTCTCGCATACGATTATGCCGCCGTCATTTATATGAAGACGAACTCTTTCGATAGCATCTTCCATAATACCTGCTCTGTAAGGAGGATCAAGAAATGCAATATCATATCTCTCCATAGTCCTATCGAGGTACGAGAGAGAATCTGTAACGACTGTTTTAGAAAGGCTTCTGAGATTTGTATGCTCTAAATTCTCCTCAACAACCGCCATTGACTGACGGGAGATATCGGTAAAAACGGCAAACTCGGCACCTCGGCTGAGAGCCTCGATACCCAACTGACCGCAACCGGCAAACATATCTAAAACCTTAGCCCCTTCAATATCGAACTGAATAATATTGAAAATAGACTCTTTAACCTTGTCCGTGGTAGGTCTAACGCTCTCGCCCTCGAGAGTCTTGAGACGTCTGCCGCGGGCAGTTCCCGTTATAACTCGCATAAATCTGCTCCTCAAAAAGCAATACACATTTCATAATAACATATGAAATCATTTTATTATTACATTTATTAAATATTTTGTCAAGTTTTTGATCATTAAATCATTCACCGAAAAACGTCTTTTTTATCTCCTCAACATCCTTCTTCGTGATACCCTTTACAGAGAGAAGCTCATCTTCGGTTGCATTACCTATTCTCTCCAAAGTCCTGAACTTTATCATAAGAGACTTAGCCTTGGCGGGACCTATTCCCTTGATTTCTGTAAGACTCTGTGACAAGGCGGATTTAGTATGCTTCTTTCTGTGATATGCAACGGCATATCTGTGCACCTCGTCCTGAATATTGGTAACGAGAGCAAAGGCTTTTTTGCGGGCATTGAAGTCTATTCTTCCGCCGCCCGTAGATATAGCCGACGTACGGTGTTTTCCATCCTTTACCATACCGAAAAGAGGCACAGAAACCCCATGATTCTCCATTACAGGAAGAACTGCATTCACCTGTCCCTTACCGCCGTCGAGAAGTATGAGATCAGGAAGTTTTCCAAAGCCTTCTGCTTCACCGTTTTTCTGCGCTTTTTCATATTCGCCGAAGCGTCTGTCCAAGACCTCTGCCATAGATGCATAGTCATCCTGCCCCGCAAAGCCTTTGACAGAGAAACGTCTGTATGCAGACTTAAAGGGTTTACCATCCTTGAAAACAATCATACCTGCCACGTTGTCGCTACCGCCGGTATGAGATATATCGTAAGCCTCTATATATGAAGGAGCTTGCTCCATACCCAACATAATTCCAAGCTCTTCTAAGGCTTCACTGTATCTGTCCTTACTTGCAGACTGCTCTGTAAGCTTCTGTGCCGCATTTTGCTTACACATCTCCACAAGGCGCGCCTGCTCACCCTTCCGAGGCACTACGATCGTAACGCTTGAGCCTCGTTTTTCAGACAAATATTTTTCTATATTTTCCTTATCATCGCATATTCCGTCAAGCTCTATTCTCGGCGGAACAGTTCTGTTCATCGAATAATACGACATTATCAACTCGCTGCGCATTGCTTCGGGAGAATCGGGGTCATCAATATAGAAATGCTCCGTATCATACAAGCAATTATCGGCAAATCGGAGCACGGCAAAGCAAGCCCTCGACTCCATAATGCACAGCGCGAAAACATCCTGCTCCTTATAAGTTGAAGAAACGACCTTTTGGTTACTGCCCACCTTCTCGATGCTCTTTATGGTGTCTCTCAATCTTGCGGCTTTTTCAAATTCAAGATTCTCTGCCGCTTCTTCCATTTCGGCGGTCAATTTCTTAACTGTTTCTTTGCCTCCGTAACGCAAAAAATCAAGAGCATCATCCACATTTTTAAGATAATCACCTAAAGAGAGTTTACCCGAGCAAGGAGCACAACATATACCTAAGTGATAATTAAGGCAAGGTCTGCCCTTCCCCGCATCGCGAGGAAACACCTTAGAGCAAGTAGGAAGCTTATATATTTTCTTTGCCTGCTCTACAGCTTTAGTAACGGAATATCCCGCGGTATATGGACCCAGGTAATCTGCATCCTCGTCATCCTTCTGAAGGACTGCATATATATTCTTCCAACCACGGGTAATCTTAATATAGCTAAACCCTTTATCATCCTTGAGAAGAATGTTGTACTTAGGCATATTTTGTTTTATAAGACTACACTCAAGCACAAGGGCTTCAAACTCGCTGTCGGTAAGTATATAGTCAAAATCCTGCACGTTTTCCACCATTCGGCGCACTTTTGTAAGATGCTTGTCCTGAGCCCCGAAATACTGACTCACTCTGTTTTTGAGTGCCTTCGCCTTACCGATATATATTATCTGCCCGTCCTTGTCCTTCATTATATAGACACCGGGAGACAAGGGTAATTTATTAGCCTTATCCTTAAGTCTGCGAAGTCTCTGATCCATATACTCACCTCTCTTCATACTATAATACTATATCATAAAAGCAAAAAGCGGTAAAGGTATCCCTTTACCGCTCCGTATATCCGTTCAATTATTCAGCAAAGCCGCTTTCAACAAGAGCAACGAGAGCGTTTACAGCCTGCTCCTCGTCAACACCGCCTGCGATGATACGAATCTCTGTGCCACCCATAATACCAAGGGAAAGAACACCGAGAAGGCTCTTTGCATTAACACGTCTCTCTTCCTTCTCAAGCCAGATTGAAGACTTGAATTCGTTTGCCTTCTGGATAAAGAAGGTTGCAGGACGAGCGTGAAGACCTACCTGATTCTGAACTACTACATCTTTAACGAACATAATATTTCTCCCACATTAATTGAATTTATGTGCTACAATACGCACATCGCTTTCTACTACATTATAGCATTATTTTGATTTTAGTCAACGAAAAAACAGTAACCTTTTTCCACAAAAACCATAATTCGGATAGAATACTAAACTAAAACAAAAAAAGAATTGGACGTTTGTGCAATATTGCTATAATTGTAGAAACATATTATTGAATATAAACAACTACAAAGCGAATACAAATTCACTTCACGGTTTTTTCTATCTTATTATTCCCCAAATTTTCCGCATCACCCGCATAACAATAGATGCAAAAAGACATAAAAAAAGAGTTGTTCTCCGAACAACTAACATATTAATTATATCAAAGAAAAGTTTAAGAGTCAACATTTTTTAGAACCTCCGAAAAAATTTCTGTGTTTTGCATAAACAAAGGCTTTTCATTTCATAATATTTGCGAATTGAAAACACCTCTTGACCATGGTACTATATAGGTGAAGAAAGGGTGAGACCAATGTACAGATAAAACGCAAAAATCCAAAGAAAGCGTGATACCAATGTACAACAGAAATGCAAAATAAAAAATAACGAAAGTGTGGTTCCGATGTACAACTAACAATTTCTAAAAAAAGCATTTCAGGTGTTAAACCTAAAGATAGAACTTCCGTTAAGAAACAATCAGAAATATAAGGAATTCTCCCCTAGAGAAAACAAAACAAGAAATAGTATTCAAGAGAGTTAAAGCTGATCGGAAGGAAAATCTTAAACTAAGAAAGAGAGGTAAACAAATGATGTTAGATACTAAGAGTGAACATAAATGACCCTTAACCGGTAGTAATCGGTTAAGGGTCATTTATTTTTTATTTATTTTTCAATTCTTCGAGAAATAATTTTTCCTTCTTAGTTAAATCTGCATTTTCAAGGAGCTCGGGTCGTCTTTCATAGGTGCGCTCGATAGCTCTTTCTCTTTGCCATTTGTAAATATTAGCGTGATGTCCCGAGGTTAATACTTCGGGCACGGATACGTCGTGCCACACAGGAGGTTTAGTATACTGTGGGTACTCAAGAAGCGACGAATAATGGCTCTCGCCCATATAACCCTCGGGCTGTGAAAGCACACCGGGAAGCATACGGGAAACAGCATCCGCAAGAATCATAGCGGGCATCTCTCCACCGGTAACTACATAGTCACCGATAGATATTTCCTCATCCACTATCTCGTCGATAACTCTCTGGTCAACGCCCTCATATCGTCCGCAAAGAATAGCAATATTGGGCATCTGCGCCAATTCCTTTACGCGCTCTTGAGTAAGCGTCTTGCCACAGGGTGACATATAAATAAGGTGAGGACGATTTCCTGTCTCGGAGCACACCTTCATATAACAATCATATATAGGCTGGGGCATCATAAGCATACCTGCACCGCCACCGTAGGGAGTATCATCCACCTGATTATGCTTATTTATCGCATGGTCTCTTATCTGATGGAAGTTGATTTCCACCTTACCCGCCTCACGGGCTCTGCCGATTATACTTTCGCTCATTACGGCATTGCACATCTCGGGAAAGAGTGTAAGAATATCAATCCTCATCAAAAAGCCCCCTTAAAGGACGGATATACACTTTATTATCCGCCACGTCACATTTAATAACAACGTCCTTGATAGCAGGTATGAGCACTTCTTTGTCGTCCGCTGTCTTTACGTACCATATATCGTTTGCAAGACCCGAATCCACATCTGAGATCACACCGTATTTTACGGAAGCATCATCCGCATCCAACACCTCGCAAGAAATAAGCTCTGATATAAACCACTTACCCTCGGGAAGCTTTACATCTGAGCGTTTCATATAAAGCACAGTATTTTTAAGGGCTCTGCCCTGCTCAACGGTATCTATTCCCTTAAGCTTCATGACCGCCACGTTGCCGTGAGGTCTGCAGGAAACCACCTCAAAGGATTCCGCCCCTTTATCGTCGCGATAAAGGGTCTTGAATTTCTTCACGAACTCGGGGCCGTCACACCAAGGATTAAGGCGCACCTCACCCCTTATGCCGTGGGTACTGACTATTTGACCTATCTCAAGAAAATCTTTAATCATAAAATCAAACTCTCATAAAATGAACTAAAGGGGGATGGAATCCATCCCCCTGCTGTTTAGTCGATATCGACCTGTACCTTAACATCTTTACGAACAGCAGCCGCACGCATAACCGTACGGATAGCCTTAGCTATTCTGCCCTGTTTGCCGATAACTCTGCCCATATCGTCGGGACCGACATGAAGATGATAAACGACTACTCCCTCTTCATTGGGTTCGTCAACAGTGACCTCGACTGCGTCGGGAGTCTCAACGAGACCCTTAGCGACTATTTCGAGCAATTCTTTCATTATCGTCACCTAATTACTTAATGATGTTCTGTTTCTTAAGGATATCGCGAACTGTGTCTGTGGGCTGTGCGCCGTTCTGAATCCACTTTGTAACCTTCTCTGCATCGATCTTGATCTCTGCGGGATTTGCTACGGGATTGTAGTAACCTACTTCTTCGATGAAGCGGCCATCACGAGGATAACGTGAATCTGCTACAACTACACGATAGAAAGGTGCTTTCTTTGCGCCCATACGGCGAAGACGAATTTTTACTGCCATTTTAATTACCTCCGAAAAGTAAAATAATAATAAACTGATTTTATATCAAACACTTACGTGATTGAAGACTTACATCGGGAATCCACCCATGCCGCCCATACCGCCGGGCATTCCTCCGCCCATTCCCATACGCTGCATGCGTTTCATCATTTTCTTTGAACCCTTGCCGTTAAGCTGTTTGTATAGTTTCTGCATTGAACGGTACTGGTTGAGAAGTCTGTTAACGTCCTCCACCTGCATACCGCAACCTGCGGCAATTCTTCTTTTACGTGACGGATTGATTATATCGGGATTTTCACGTTCCTTCATAGTCATAGAACGGATAATCGCCATAGTATAATCTATCTGCTTATCGTCAACGTCAACGTCTTTAACCTTCTTATTAAGACCGGGAATCATAGAAAGAATATCCTTCATAGGACCCATCTTCTTCATTTCCTCGAACTGCATAAGCATATCGTTAAGGTCGAGCTTATTCTGACGAAGCTTCTTTTCAAGCTCCTCTGCCTTCTTCTCGTCGAGAGCTGTCTCAGCCTTTTCAATAAGAGAGAGCACGTCACCCATACCGAGGATACGGCTCGCCATTCTGTCGGGATGGAAAACGTCCAGATCCTGAAGCTTCTCACCGATACCGATGAACTTAATGGGCTTACCTGTTACTGCTCTTGCTGAGAGAGCGGCACCGCCTCGGGTGTCACCGTCAAGCTTTGTAAGAACAAGCCCGTCAATACCTAACGCTTCGTTGAAGGTAGAAGCAACTGTAACTGCATCCTGACCGAGCATAGAGTCGATAACAAGAAGTATCTCGTGAGGCTTAACGGATGCCTTAACATCCTTAAGCTCCTGCATAAGCTGTTCGTCAATATGAAGACGACCTGCGGTATCAAGGAATACGTAATCGTATCCGTTATCCTTAGCAAGCTTAATAGCCTCAGTAGCTATCTTAACGGGGTTCTCAGTACCCATCTCGAATACGGGAACACCGATCTGCTCACCAACTACCTGCAACTGCTTAATAGCAGCGGGACGATAAATGTCACAAGCTACAAGGAGGGGTCTGTGCCCCTGCTCCTTAAGTCTGAGAGCAATCTTAGCACTGTGAGTAGTCTTACCTGAACCCTGAAGACCGCACATCATAACAACCGTGGGCGGATGGGGTGCAGAAGCAAGTCTCGCCTGAGTACCACCCATAAGAGCGGTAAGCTCTTCATTAACTATCTTGATAACCATCTGAGCCGGAGTAAGGCTTTCCATAACCTTAGCGCCGATTGCGCGCTCGGTAACGGAATTGGTAAAATCCTTAGCTACTTTATAGTTAACGTCGGCTTCCAAGAGGGCGAGTCGCACCTCTCGCATAGCATCGCGTACATCTGATTCGGTAAGGCTGCCCTTACTTCTTAACTTTTTAAAGGCGTTGTCTAATCTTTCTGAAAGACCTTCGAAAGCCATGGTGCAACCTCCTTTATTCTCCTAAAGAGTTTACGATGGATTTGATACTTACAACCGCATCGTTTACCTCTCTTGATAGTGAATTGTTCATATTAAAGTTGTTGATTATCTCAACATTTTCAACTATACCCTCGAGGGCCTCGTTGATTCTGCGGGTACGCTCTGCGAAGCCGAGCTTTTTCTCCATATCGAACAGCTGACTTTCCGCACGCTTTACCGCATCGCGCACACCCTGACGGGTAATGCCCTCATTCTGAGCAATTTCTGAAAGAGAAAGGTCATCGCTGTAATAGTATTCGATAAACTTACGCTGATTTTCGGTAAGCATCTCACCATAGAAATCTGCAAGTAATACTACGTCCAGATTCTTAGCCATATTTCCACTCCTTCAAAAACATCTGTAAAGAACTTTAACTTTACAGGAGTGCATTATAACAAAGTAATATATGTTTGTCAATAGTTTTTTCAATTTTATTGAGAATCTGTTTTTGTCTTTTTTGCACTAAGAACAACCCGAATATATGACAAATACGACAAGGGAAATATATATGTAATTAATTGACAAAAATGTATGAAGTGGTAAAATATAATTTGTATGTAAATATTATCGTATATTAGGTGATTGAATGATACTATCACAAACTATATCCTGTGCTTCACGCTTCGGCGACGAGAGGGCGATCGAGCTTCTCGCAGAGGCAGGCTACGATGCCATTGATTATAGTTTCCTTCCCATGTGCGAGGATGACCACATATTAAACTCTGACAGCTACAAGGAGTATGCTCTTCAATTAGTAGCGACAGCAAAGAAAAACAATATCCGCTTCAATCAAGGCCACGGAATTACTCACGTAACATGTCAGAATCCCGAAGATTATATAAACCGCCTCGCCGAAAGAAATATTCGCGCATTGGAGCTATGCTCCATCATGAGTATCGACACTCTTGTTATCCACCCCATTGGTCTCGGTCATATAGACTGCGAGGAAAACGTATTTAATACAAATATGGATTACTTCCGCACACTCCTCCCATATGCCGAGAAATACGGAGTTAAGCTTGCTTGTGAAAATATGT
Organism: Acutalibacteraceae bacterium; assembly: GCA_045606645.1. Classification (GTDB taxonomy): domain Bacteria; phylum Bacillota; class Clostridia; order Oscillospirales; family Acutalibacteraceae; genus DTU089. The sequence continues at coordinate 72,896 of JAZUSK010000021.1, forward strand.
GGATATACGACACCCGATGCGCCGTTACTCGCGGTGGTGTATGCGGTAATCCAACTGAGCACGCCCGATACGTCGATGAAATGAACAGTCCTTATTTTGTTGCATGTCTTGACGTGGGACATTGTGCTCTCGCAGGACGCGAGGCTCAGAATTGTATAAGAATCCTCGGTGACAGATTAGGCGCACTTCATATCCACGACAACGATTACAAGGACGATATGCACACGCTCCCGGGCTTAAGCGAAATGAACTTCGGAGAAATCACAAAAGCTCTCGCAGAGATAAACTACAATGGTGATTTCACTATGGAAACCGATCATTTCTTCGATTCTCTCTGCACGGAAGAAGAGACACGAGTAGGCTTGAGGCTTTCTGTACTCATAGGCAGAAAAATGATATCTATGATAGAAGATCATATAAACCATAAGAATGAAACCGAAACGGAGGTAAATAAATGAAAACTTATGATGTAATTGTTATTGGTGCAGGTAATGGCGGTCTTGCGGCTGCTGCAAACTGTGCCAAGGCAGGTCTCTCGGTGCTTCTCCTGGAGAGACACAACATTCCCGGTGGCTCTGCATCCTCGTTTGTAAGAGGCAGATTTGAATTCGAGCCTTCTCTTCACGAGCTTGCAGGTATCGGCGACGAAAAGGAAGCCGGAACCATCGAGGAGGTATTCAAACGTATCGATGCCGAGGTTGATTGGTGCAGACACGATTCAACCTTCCGCCTTGTAGTACCCGCAAAAGAGGGCGACAAGGACACTTTCGTAAACGAAGACGGTGTTCTCGTTACTGTTGACGCCCGTATGCCTGTTGGCTTTGAGGCATTCTCAAGAAAGCTTGATGAAATAGTACCCGGCTCTTACGAAAGCTGCAGAAAGGCTTTTGATTTATCCATCAGTATGTTCAAGGCATTTGACTGTATGGAGGATTTATCAAAGCTCCCCGGCAGTATCAAGGATGTGCCCGATCTTATGAGAATGGTATCTCACACAATGAAGGAAGCACTTGATGCTCTCGGTATGCCCAAAAAGGCACAGGATATTTTCAATACCTACTGGTGCTATATGGGCTCCCCTGCTTCGCAGTTCGACTTCCTCTACTACTTATGCGTGCTCCACAGCTATGTAAGAAGCGGTACAGGTATCCCCAGACACAGAAGCCACGAAATGAGCCTTGCTATAGACAAGAAGATACGTGACTTCGGCGGTGATATCTGGTACAACTCCGAGGTTACAAAGCTTATTATGAAAAACGGCAAGCCCGTAGGCGTAGTTGTAAACGGTGAAAAAGAGGTTTACGGTAAGCAGTTCATCTGCAACTCCTACCCCTACAAGGTATTTACCGAGCTTATGGACAAGAAGGATGTTCCCGAAAAGCAGTTCAGAATGCTAAATGCAAGAAAGACCGCCTGTACTCTTACAACAGTCTATCTCGGTATGAACAAGACCAAGGAAGAATTGGGAATCAAGGACTATTCAATATTCATTGCTCCCGACTCCGATTCCGACAAGCAGTATGAGGCTGCCCAGAACTTCTTTAACGGCTTCTGTATCATTAACTGCCTCAACGAAATCATCCCCGATTGCACACCCGAAGGCACAAGTCAGCTTTTCCTTACAACAATGACCTTCGGCGATGTTATGAAGGATATCAAGCCTCAGGATTACAAGAAATTCAAAACAAAGGTTGCAGAGGATATGATAGAAACCTGTGAAAAGGCTCTCAACATTTCCATCAAGCCTTATATTGAAGAGATAGAAATCGCTCTTCCGCCTACGTTTGCAAGATATCTCAATACACCATTAGGAACACCCTACGGATACTTGCTCGAAAAGTGGGATAGTATGCTTCCCCGTACAATACAGTATCTCGCCGATCAGCCCTTCTACAACTTCTACTTCTGCGGTGCTACTCAGGAGCGTGGTGACGGCTACGGTTGTGCATACTACACAGGCGAAAAGGCCGCAGGTCTCGTTATCAAAAAATTAAAGGAGGGCAAATAAGATGGCAGATAATTTCAAGAAGCTTAAGGGCTCAAAATTCATAAAAATGATTCCCGACCGCCAGGCAAGATTCAAACAGGCTTCCGCTAACGTTCCCGCTATGCAGGACCATGCTACAAAACTTGCAAGGGCTCTCCACCCCAATAGACAGTATCTTAAGATTGCGGAAATAAAGGAAATGTCAGAGGACTGCAAGAGCTTTACTCTCGTCCCCGATGCTGACAAGGGAACAACTGCACTTGCTTATTTCGGCGCAGGTAAATATCTCACAGTATTTGAAACCATCGAAGGTATGCCTGTTACAAGAGCATATTCGATTTCATCCTCTCCCAAGGATTCACTCGAGGGCAAATACACACTTACAATAAAGCTCGTTGAGGGCGGTCTTATGTCACGCTACATCTTTGATAATTGGGAGGTAGGCTCATCCGTTGAGGTTTCTGCTCCTTCCGGTAACTTCGAATATCAGCCTCTCAGAGATGCGAAGAATGTTATCTGTCTCGCAGGCGGTAGCGGTATCACACCCTTCGTATCAATGGCAAACGCTATCAACGACGGCGACGAGGATTTCAACCTCACCCTCATTTACGGCAGCAGAAATTATGACAATATCCTCTTCCGTGACGAGCTTAAGGCTCTCGAAGAGAAGTGCAACAAGATAAAGGTTGTTCACGTACTCAGCGACAAGGATGCTGAAGTGCCCGAGGGTTGTGAAAGTGGCTTCATCACCGCAGAGCTCATCAAAAAATACGCTCCCGAAAACGAAGTTTACTCAATATTCCTTTGCGGTCCTCAGCAGATGTACGAATTCGTTGACAAGGAGCTTGAGAAATTAGAGCTTCCCAAGAAATATATCCGCCACGAGATGTTCGGTGAGTTCCATAATCCTCAGACTCAGGCAGACTATCCTCAGGGCATCCCCGAGACAGTAAGAATCACCGTAACAATCCAGGATAAAACTTATATTATCAAGGGTAAATCCACCGACTCCGTAATGCAGATAATCGAGCAGAACGGCCTCGCAGTACCCGCGAGATGCCGAAGCGGTGAATGTGGCTTCTGCCACTCTCATCTGATTTCAGGTAAGGTATATGTACCGAAGCACCTTGAGTACAGAAGAGAAGCAGACTACAAATTCAACTGTATCCACCCCTGCTGTTCATTCCCCCTGACAGACCTTGAAATCAACGTTCCTCCGGCAAAATAAGTAATAATTAACCCGAGACACATACGTGTCTCGGGTATTTTTTTACCGCATACTAAACGCAAATGACCGAATACTTAAAATGTATTGAATTGTTTAAACAATCGACATAAAATACAATCAAAGAGCTCTTTAAAATATAAGGCGGTGGCTTATGGACATCAAAATTTTTATAGATAAGACAAAGGATGAGAAAATCCTCATCTACGCTCACGAGAAAACTCCTCTTATAGAGGAGATTGAAAGGCTTGTAACAGAAAGCACTCTTGATTTAGTAGGTTACACTGATACCGAGGCGAAGAAAATTAATTTACTTAACGTAAATTGCTTTATATCCGAAGACAACAGGGTTTTTGCTTTATCGGATGAAAAGCTGCAAATAAAGCTTCGTCTGTATCAGTTAGAGGATTTATTAGACGACAACTTTATAAAAATAAATAAATCCTGCATTGCCAACATTCGACAAATAAAAAAGGTACGTGCTACTTTTTCGGGTGCTATATCCGTTATATTCGATAACGGATATGAGGACTATATCTCCCGAAGAAACCTAAAAAGCGTAAAAGAAAGGTTAGGTGTAAAGCTATGAAAAATTATTTCAGGGAATTTATGCTACGCGGTCTGATGTTCGGTGGCTTCGGACCCATCATACTGTCAATTATTCTCTTCTTCATATGGAAATTCGTTCCCGGCACACAATTCCAAGGAGACGAGATCCTCCTTGGTACAGTTTCAATTTATATTCTCGCTTTTGTACACGCGGGAGCCAGTGTGTTTAATCAGATAGACGAATGGGGATTAAACAAATCTATCGGCATGCATTTTGCAACTCTGTACGTTGCCTACTCCGTTTGCTATCTGCTAAACAGATGGATTCCCTTTGATCTCAAGGTATTCGGTATATTTACAGCGATTTTCGTTGCCGTATATGCCGTTGTATGGACAATCGTTTATCTTTGCGTCAAAAGAACCTCGCATATGATAGTGGACAGTTTAAAGAAGAACTAACAACAATGAAGCTCCGACGGAATAACACGTCGGAGCTTGTTTTAATATTATGTGATGCATTATTATCCGTCAAATCCATTTTCTCGGGCTCATTATTCCCGACAAACTCAGTTACGCAAAAGACTCTGCCGTCGTTTTCTTTTATGAACTTTTCAAGCCCCCAGAAACTTACTCATAGATTATAAATACTTTTCTGCATACTCGGATATAATGCATCTTGATTGCTTGGCAACCTCAGGATCTTTATCCAATGTGTGACCCGAATTCTCGTAACAAAGAACTTCGTTTTCCACACCAATATTTTTGAGTAAACCAATAAATTCCTCCGTATGTGCTGACGGTATCAATTCATCGTATCTCCCATAAAACACCGCCGTTGGCACACATTCGGAAGAAACGTACGCACAAGGAGATACCCTTTTGAGAGCTCTCTGTTGCGCCTCATTCATAAATGTTCCCTTGGTGACCGTGTAGCCACAACAATGAGAAATCAACCCGTATTTCCAATCGTCAAACTCCTCGGAAAGGCCCATTAGAAAATCGGGCTTTGAGAAATCAACCGGTGGACAGTAAGGACATACGGCAACAGGGGTTATTGGTGCCTCTTTCACTCTTGTATATGCGTACATAAGAGAAAGATGACCACCCGCAGAGCCACCTGATAAAATGACTTTTTCCACGTTACAGCCGTAATCCTTACAAGTTTTCTTTATCCTCTCAAGGGCAGATGTTACGTCATCCAACTCATCAAAAACGCTAAGCTCTTCGGAAACAAACCGATAATTCATTGTAGCGGTTATGTACCCCAACTCGCTGAAATACTCAGTATCCTTATGATGTATAGATTTATCCCCGTCGTGCCAACCGCCACCATGAATAAACAGTATAAAGCCCGTGGTATTTTTCGGATCTTCGGGAATGAACAAATCAAACCTTTGTCTCTCGTGACTTCCGTAGGAAACATCACGCAGAGCAATAAAACCACTCATAATCCTTCACCACCAAAAACGTCTCTGATAGCCTCGAGATATCCGTATCCGTAAAGGTCATCAGGCTGAAGATAGCTTGTTTCGGTCCATTCATTCCAGCTGTTCACCGTAATAAACGGGGCTTTCATTTTACCTTCTGCCATTGATTTATCCGCAAAACCTTTGACTTTTTCACAAGCATTTTTAAAATTCTCGGGTGTGTTATTCACAACTACACCCGGAACGAAATCATTAAACCTGACATTATTATCCCAACCCACGGAAATATTAGGATAAAACGGAACGCCAAGCCTTCCCGCTTCGGTTATAATTGCATTTATATAGTTATCCGTAACATCGGTGTACTCACCGTCAAAATCGGCAGAGCAACCCCAATTATAGCTGGTTACGGAATCTGCACCGAGAAAATCATACATTTGTGCAGATGTAACACCCTTCTGAGAATCACCGTCAGAAAGCCAATTAAACACACGGTTGCGCCAATGGATAAACTGAAGATGAAGCCCCTTAAAGCCTGCCTCAACAGTTTTCCTGCGGAATTCATCAATCGCCTTTTTACACTCGTCGCTTGTACCGAAGGAGCGAATAAAGTTGTCAATATCAAATATAGAATACACGGGGCATCCGTCGATACAATAGTAATTTTCTTTCTTGAAATATTTTTCGATAGTTCTGTCGCATATTTCAGAAAATATCTTCGGTGTTACCACGCCGCTCCATATAACCGTCTCAAGATCTCTGTCTGAATTACGTTTATCCCATAGGTGGTTAGCGTTGTGATTTGCCCACATAAGGCAAAACTTCATATCCTTGTTATTATTTGCCTTCAAGAAACCGTCGTTAAGGCAATTCTCTAAAAAGGGTCTGTTGTCATACCAATACCAATCGTAAATAAATACGTTTACTCCGTGGGCCACAGCGCAGGCTATTTGCTTTTCCATAACATTGGCGTCCGCCTCATTTTCGTATCCCCACAAGGGTACGCGAGGCCATCTGCAACCCTCGTATCCTTTGTCGGTCATAGCCTTCACGGTTTGCCATTCACCTATACCATCGGGCCAGAATATACGTGTGCGTGGCTCATCACCCGTATATGATGGCCATATATAAGCAGCAATATCGTATTTACTCATCTTGCATCCCTCACAGAACAACAATTTCTTATCAAAAATTATAGCATAAGCCTCACAACATTTCAATTAATATAAAAACGTCGGGCAGTTAAAACCACCCGACGTTCAGATCAATATTTTCTTGACAAGGACTTTTCAGCTTCTTCCTTTGTAATTTTACCTACGTTATAGTCAGCCATAACCTGAGCATCCCTGTTTCACGTCCCCGGTGCTCCATCAAAGAAAACCGCGCGAAACAGACTATGGGTTCGATTCCTATTTTATTGTCTCTTATATAAAAAATTCCGTCCATTTATGTGGACGGAATTTTTGGTGGAGCATAGCGGGATCGAACCGCTGACCTCTACACTGCCAGTGTAGCGCTCTCCCGAGTTAACAGGTAAACACCCCCAACAAACATTTTGATACAATTTTCTCTGGAACATAACACAGAAAAAGGCTTTTCGTTTCCGAAAAGCCTCATTTCTGTATAATAGCATTTTTTGTCTTAAAGACATAGTTGAGAACCGGCTCATGCATAACCATGTGAAGACCTTCATCCAAGATTCTCTCAACTGAATTTGAATTTCATAGGCACTGAAATTACACAAAAAGTGTTATTTCTATATTTTATTATATGCATCTTTGTAAAAAAGTAAACACTTTTTTGAATAAAAATCAATAAAACGATAGTAAGAAGCCTCCGTCAGCCGAATTCCTTTGCACAATTCAGCTAAAACAACGCTTAATAATTCCCTGACAAATTTAAATTTATAAACAATATCCATTCTGTTCAACATGCCTTTTCCACATTGCTATTCTTACTCTAATAAAGAATTATAATTGTTTGTCTTGAAAACGCAAAAACATATAGCGATATTTTTGTTTTATTCCTTTATGGAATGGTTTTTCCGAAGGTGTTAATAAATATTTATACAATTATATTTTTTTATATAATTGGCACCATTACAAATAGTAATATTACCAAAAATTAATAAAGGCGGAGAATAAATCTTCGCCTTTAAAACTGATAAATATAGCTAATTTATTAGGGAAACCATTGTAATCAACAGATAAGTATAATTAATCAACCATTTTCATATTTGTTAGAAACAGTATTATAAATATCAACTAACATCTCTTTAACATTTTTATAGAAAAAATCTTTAGAAACGTCATAGTTTTGAAGTTCACTACCGATAATATAATCTTCTAAACGTTGGATTTTCATTTTTATATCTATATAGAATTCTTCGTCTAAATATTCAAAGTACCTTATTGCTTTTAAAAATTCTAATAATGTATTTTGAAGTTTTTGCTCTCCAGATAACTCATGATTATCGTTGTAGTTTAAATATCTTAATGAATCCGGGATTTTTTGTGTTAAAAACTCCTTGTAAATATCTTTAATATGTTCTGAATTGAGGTTAATTGTATTAACTTTCTTTGTTTGAAAGATACCTATAACACTTACTATAATAGCAATAATTGATAAAACTATAGCAACACACTCTAAGTCCATTTATTTTTTACCCCAAATTTTCAAGTATAAACTGCTTACATCTTGGAATAGAAGAACTAATCTCAATTTTTTCTTCTATTCCCACCAACCCTATTTCAGCTATTATTTCTGAAAAAAAACCCTGTATAAAGGATGAAGCAATACGATCAATTCTTTCAGGAATAACTATTTCGGTTTTTTCTTTTAGGTTAATTACACTTTTTACTTGTGTTTCATAAATGTTTTTGCCATATGCATTACCAGCTAATTTAGTCAAATCTTTTTTTATAACTAATTCAATTTTTTTCATTTAGCTTTTCTCCTGTTCAAAAACAAAATTTAAGTTGTATGCTGTGCCTGGTAAATATATTGGACTTTTGGTAAAACAAATCGAATCGGGTATGTCATTTAAATAATCATTTTTTTCATTAAAACCTAACCAATCATTTAAATCATATTGCAAATGTTTTAATTCGAATTTAAACTGACTATTTCCAGAGAGCATGTAACAATTGTAATCATCTGATTTATTCTCAAGAATTTCCAATAACTTCGTTAATCCGGTGCCCCCAGTAATATTATTCAGTCTACCAGATATTTTATGCTGAAATGACGATAATATATAGAAATCATTTTCAGAATAATGCTTGTTCCACTTTAGGGAATGATTTTTATATGCATTTTTTACGACAGCATATTTTTCGGTTGAATTATCGGAAATATAATCTAATTTGGTTTTTAATTTTTCACCTATCGTTATATTTGAAATGTTTATAATGGAAATGTTAATACCACGATAATGTTCATCAGATAAGTTGATTTCGCCAGCTGATTTTAATAATTTCCTATAGTTGTCATGAGTTATATCTATATCAATTAAACAGTCTGATTCACCATGTTCTATCGCATTGTCGACTAATTCAGAAACTACTTCTGAAATAGAATTTCTATACTCATTATCTATTTCATAAAACTTCAAAAAATTTTCAACATCTTGCATCACACTACTAGCTAAACAACCGTCAGCATTTTCTTCAATTCGTATTAGTCTTCTAAAATGATATTTATTTAAATCCAATCTGAATTTTTTAACAAACTTATCAGAAAAGATAGGACTTTTAGTAGATAAATACTTCAATGGAGAAACATCTATTACTTCACTATGTATGTTTTTTTTGCAATTATAAGTAAGAGAAAGAGCAACGTTGAGCTCGAATATTAAATAATAACAAATACACTCAATCAATAAAATTGTTAATTTATCTTCAAACTCTATTTCTCCTAATTGGATAGATACCCCAAATTTTTGATACAATGGATTTTGGGAAATTAATTTAGCAAAATTCAAAAGATTTTTTACTTGTTTTAAACCAAACTTGCGCGATTTATTATTGTATAAAATATTCTTATTCGCATCTAAATTTAATTTATATTTACTGGTTTTTACATCTATGTTTTGCAAAAAAAGACTAGTATCAAACATAAAAACACCACTTGACATTGTCATAAGTAAAACTACTAAATTATTTAAAAAACGACAATTTGTATAAAGTTTAGTATATTTTAACATACATTTTCACAACTTTCAACCCAAACTAATGCAATTTAGAATAAATTAACATTAAACTCAAACTCTAACCGATACCCTTCATAAACATACACTCTGTTTATTATCATACTAGTAATTTGTTTTTTGGTTTCTATAGGACTCTCATCAAAAATCTCTGACCATCTGAGGATTCGAGTATAGTTGTTTGTTAATTCCTGTATTTGTAATTCACCTTGAGTATAGTTGTTCTGAGCTTCTAAATAACTTTTCTTTGCAGTTTCCAATGTTTCTTGAGCCGATATCAAAAGTTCTGATAGTATATCTGCATTGTATTTGCTTTCACCTTGGATTGATTTTACAACTTCACTTTTTAAGGCAGTGTATTCTTTCTCTGCTTTATCAAATTTTGATTTTGCTGCTGATAACTCAATTTTTAGATTTGACATCTGTTTGTCATGAATATGACTTGCCATTTCCTGTGGTGTCATAGCTTTCATTTTATCAAAAATCATATGTAAAACTGCGATGACCTTTTCATCCAAGATACGCATAGTGTATCCTGTTTGGCCATCGCAGTTTAATTTCTTTCTTGTTTTATTATAGCAAACATATCTGACTTTTCTTCTGTGTACAGAAGTACCGTCTGCATGTTTTCGGGTTTCACCATTGGTTGTTAATGTAAGTCTGCCTTTACAATGTCCGCAGAACACATTACCGGATAACAGTGATTGTCCCGATATATTTAAAGGTATTGTTCTTTCATTGTTTTTTTCATTAGTCCGTAAATTTGTTTGTTTTTGCACTTTATAGAAAGTAGCATCATCAATAATTCTTAATTCTTCATATGGTCCTGATATTGCCGAACCATTCTTTAACATACCTATGTATATATTGTTATGAAGTATATGTCCTACACTTGAATCTACCCATGCACCACCATTACGAGTTTTATAACCACGTTCATTTAATATGGTAGCAATTTTCCATCTTCCGTATCCGCTGTTTGCAGATAGGTCGAATATAAGTCTTACTATTACAGCTTCTTCTTCGTTTATCTCTAATTTGTATACTTCATGTTTTCTTTTGTTAACTATACCGCTTTTTACAGCTCTATATCCAAATGGTGGTATACCACCACGCCATCTGCCATCCATGACCATTTGTTCCATGGCAGTTCTTGTTCTAATTGCAGTTTTTTGGCTTTCACCATCAGCCTGCCAATATCTTATGTAGTTGGTAAGTCTATCTGTGTGAGAGTCAAAGCGTTGTTCACCTTCATTGACGCTCCAAACCTTAATACCTTGTGAGCAAAGCCATTCTACAATAAAGGGAGTTTCATCTGATTTTCTTCCCAATCTGTCAAACATAAAAACTAGTAATATGTCAAACAAACCTTTTGCGGCATGCTCTTTAATAAGTTGTATCTTATCTCTTTCAGCAGCACTTTTTTTGAATCCGGATACTCCGTTTTCTTGTTCTTCACGAATAATGTCCCAACCCATTTTTTTAGCAAACTCTCTGCAAGCTTTTCGTTGCATAGGGATATCCGCTAAATTATGTTCATCCATATCAACTTGCTTTGAAGTTGATACACGATATAAACAATATACTCTTTCGCCGGCCATTATTGCACCACCTTTACTTGATTTCGACACAACACTATCACAACAACATTTATATATCCAGCATTATTTTGATAATTTTACAATAGAATTCAACAAACATTCTTTAATATTTTTTACTAATACTTCATTAGGTTCTTTTGAGAATTTCAATGTAACAATAGAACCATCAATTACAGTTGTATAAGTGTTTTCTTGTACCTTTTGCAAATCCATAGCTAACCTCCATGTTTTGAAGAAATACTTTTGAATCTTATCAAGCGGCTGATAGCTACTCAGCTCCACGGGGATTTCACCCTCAGCAGGTTCTCTGCCAACTGCCTTCATTGGTTGCGACGGTTTTATCACGCTCGACCTGTGACTAAACAGGAGTATCATTATCACTATTACCGGTTATCGCCATATCAAAAGCTATTTGATATCTATAGCAACTGTTTGTCGCTCCCACAACAGAACAAGATGTTGTTAATAAAAACAACATCTGTTCTGTCGGATCCTGGCGCAGTCCTATCGTGGCTCTTGCCTCTGCAAGAATAATAGCAACGTACTTGATAAAATATCTATTCTGTTGTCAAAGTGCATTCGAGGTTTTAACCCCCTCTACTTGACAACGGACATTTTTTTAGCCTTTGAGCGGGTATCAATTAAAACTTTTTTGAAATTTTTTTCTTATTGCATCTCTGATGTCTTTAACCGTTGAGTAAGACAAGTTGTTTATTCTTGCAAATTCTCGCAACTCCATTCCTTCTAATATGCAGTTTTTGTATACCAAAAACTGTTTTGATGTCAGTGTTTTTACAACGGCATCAATTTCTGTTTGCATAAGTACTTGAGTTTCTAAGTCCTTTTCATCAATCAACCATTCACCTGAAGTTTCTTCATCTTCAAATATTTCATACGATAAAACTGTACCTGCATTATTACGAGCGTCTTCTATGGCTCGGAATATCTTTTTTTCTTCTGTCCTTAAAAAACGTAATGTTTTCAAATCCACTTCTACTACTGCTTGAGTTGCACGGATTCTTACCCAGTAACGCTTAACGCCATCATCATTGGTTGTCCATAAATCGTAATCAAATTTTTTATTTTTATACATTTTTATAATCTCCTTTGTTTTTGAATTTCAGTCTCAAAAACTGGAGATTATGGGTATTTAGCTATGTATTCTTCCCAACTATAAACCATATTGTCCTTTCCCTTGTTTCAGGACAAACGAAAAGAAGCCTGACGAAATTAATCGTCAGGCTTCTTAACTTGGAAATAGAAAAGGAGTAAATTAGCTTCTTTTGTTATCCATTGGAGAACAAGTTTGTCGAAAAATATATCCCTTTCGGGATATATTCTCCTATAGTTTTTTTAATAGTTCGCTCCAAAACTCATCCGAATAATTCAATTCATCAGCTTTTCTTATAACTTCACAAGCTGATTTCCTGTTTGAGAGATATATTAAAATATCAACAGGAATATGAACATTAGTATCATTGCGTTGTTGATTATCCTTAGCAGCAATGTCGAACCAAAGTTTTCTTTCTGCACAATTAAGGCATAGCACATCGGCAAGTTTAACTAAAATTAAATCATTGGGTGGAGCTTTACGACCTTTCTCAATGTTGTATAAATATGTATGCGATACACCTGTTTTAGAAGCTAACTCTCGTAATGAAATCTGTTTCTCTTGTCTTTTTTGATATAAATAAATACCGAAAATATCAACATTACCCAAAATCTTTTTTTCTCACATGAATATTGATTTTAGCTACACATAACAAGAATCCTTCTAGAACTAAACTTACACAACATGGAAAAAACAATAAATCGTATTGTGAAAATAATGAAACAATCACAATTGCTAGCAACGTTGAAGATATTAATATGCTAATTTTACGAAAATGTTTGTGTTCGGCATTATTTAATGGTTTGCTCGGCGTATCAATTGGACTTAAAAACCAAATAACCAAGTATGCAATAACAGTCATAATCATAAAATATATCTGTAAAGCATAAATTTTACTTATTTTAATTATGCCTACACAAACGAAAATAATAATAGAAGATAAAATTTCGCACCGGGTTTCTGTTTTCGCGTGATATCCACCCGCATATATTCGAACTAATTGAAAAGCAATATAAAAGATAAGGCTTTCTATTATGCATCCAAATAATCCACCACAAAGTAGCGTAACAAGGATGAAGAAAATATGAGAAAACAGCTGAAACAAACCATATGAAAAAATATCTATCTCATCATTATTTACATATTTTTCACGCAATAATCTTTCAACTATGCAACCTGATAACTTATTTATCATTTATTTTACTAAATTTTTTTAAAAGTTTAGGTGCTTTGGGTTCATAACAAAACAAGCTACTAGTTGTATTAGCACTTGAATATACTGAACCTTTCACAAGAACTTTCAAAACTTTATACGCAGTTTTTTTCATGCGAAGTTAGACTCCTTTCGTTAATTATTAAATTTGCTTTGACATTATCTTATTAACATAAAAAAACTACTATTTCAATATTTGAAGTAATACGCATAAAAATTAGACACAAAAGCAATTTTTACAAATAATACAAAACATTTTTCTTATACAATACAAAAATACAACTATAACGAAACTAATTCGCTATTAGTTAATGTTATTATTTAAATTATAATGTTACAATTTTCGTACAAGGAGGTTGAAGAATATGGGAGTAAACTTAAAACCAATAGGTTCACGAATTTGTCAAAAGAGAAAAGAATTGTCATTAACTCAAAAAGATTTAGCAAACCTAATAAATACATCTAATAATCATTTATCCAACATTGAAACTGGTAAATCCGCTCCCAGTTTTGCAACTTTTTTAGAAATATGTGAAGTTTTACATACCAATCCAGATTATTTTATCGCAGGCACAATATATTCAGATTTAGATGAAGAAATCATTGAACAAATCAAACATTGTTCTGTTGAAGATAAACTAAAACTTTCAAAAATCATTGAGATATTTGCTAACAAATAAAAACTTGAAAAACAACTAACTATATTGTATAATCGTCAGCGATTATACAATTTTTTTGTTGGGGTGATTTGGGTGCTAGTGGGTATATGCGATGATATAAAAGAGTATCGTAATAGCATAAAATGCTATACTATAGAATATTTCAAGCTACAAAAGATGCAAGTAGAAATAGATGAGTTTTCTAATGGTGAAGAATTGTTAAAAGAAAACAAAAACTATGATATACTTTTTATCGATATAGAACTTGGTGGAATTAACGGAATTGACCTTACAAAAGAAATTCAGAAAAAACACAAAAAAACTATAATAATTATTGTTACATCATACATTAAATACCTTGACGATGCTATGGATGTAAATGTTCTGCGTTATATTGATAAACCTATAACCCAAGAACGCATTTTCTCCGCATTAGATAAGTCCATAAATAAAATAAATAACAATACAATAATTGTTCAGACAATAGATAATCAATTAGTAACATTTGAAAAATCTGAAATCATTTATGTGGAAGCTAAGCTTCGCAGAACAGAGATGGCAACAACCAACAATCTATACTATCTCAAAAACAATATATCTGATTTAAAAAACAAATTGAATGCTTCTTTCTTTGCTTGTCCCCATAACAGTTTTATTATTAATATGAATTTCATAAAATCTTTCAACAGAAACCAGATAATTCTTAAGGCGAAAGATAAAGATGTTTCCGTTTCTGTCGCTACGAGAAAACAAGCTGAATTCAAAAAGAAGTATATCAGTTTTATAGGCGAGGATTATTGATGTATAAAGTTATTACAGATGTATTAATGTACATATTTGAAGGGCTAATTATTTGGCATTATTCAAATAATGTGTTTGAACCCAAATATTCAAAACGAAAAAATTTAATATTAACTCTAATTGCTTATGCAGCAATTTTTGGTGTTTATCAGTTAAATGTTACTATCTTAAACTTTGTTAGTCTGATAGTATTCAATTTCATTATTATAAAGTTCTTATATCACAGTAACATAAAGAACGCTTTATTCCATTCTGTAATGTTTTTGGCTATTATGTCAACAACCGAAATAATTATTATGTCTTTGGCTTCGGTCTTGTATAGTGAAAATATTGATAATCATCAAAACAGTATACAGACTTACCTATTCGATGTAATGATCAGTAAATTGTTGTATTTCATAATTTGTATGCTTGTTATGAAACTTATGGCATTCAAAGCAAAACGTAACCAAAAACAAAAAATGCATTGGGTATTATTTATAATGCCACTTTCTTGCATTGTATCAATGATGCTTATTCGTGAAGTTGCCTCACATATAACACTTTCGGAAAAAATGTATGTCGTTTGGTGCTTTTCAACATTCTTAATGCTGTTTGCAAATGTCATTGTATTTTATATATATGAAAAATCAATAAAAGAATCTAAAGAACTTTATGAACTCAAGGCAACACAACAACAAAACGAGCTTAACGAAACATATTTCACCATAATTGAGCAGTCAAATAAAGATATGCAGCTTTTTGCTCACGATCTAAAAAATCATATAACCCATTTAAGGAACCTTAATAATGTCGATGATATTCACTTATATTTAGATGAAATTTATCCTAATTTAGACAGATTTATGTCAATTGGCATAAGTAAAAATAAGGTTTTAGATTTAATAATTAGCAAATATAAAATTCTATGTGATAATAAAAGTATAAAATTTAGTGTTAACATAAAAACAGCTAATCTTGATTATTTAACGGATAGTGATTTATCTACAATACTAAATAACTTGCTTGATAACGCAGTTGAGGCAGCTGAACATTCACAAGAACGTATAATTAATTTAAATATTTTCTCCAGAAACCAAATGAACGATGCGATAATTATAAAAAATAGCTGTGATACAAAACCATTTTCGGATAAGGAGTTTTTGTTTACTACAAAGCAAGAAAAAGATCTTCACGGTTTAGGAATTAGAAGTGTGTTGAAAACATTGAATAAATATAATGCACTTCACAATTGGAATTACGATGAGGAGACAAAGCAGTTTGAAACAACTGTAGTAATACCTAAAAATGAAATAATTGATATGCAAAAGAGAGGCTAAAACAGCCTCTCTTTTGTGCGTTTATGTCGTATTTTTTTGCAGTTGTGTAAAGTGATTGTTTTACTTTTAAATTGTATGTTAATTTTATTTTGAAATTTTGCTTTGACAAATAATGTTCTAGAGGTGAGCATACCAACTTTGTTTTTCACAACCATAAAAATCTAAAGAAAAGGAGATTAATATTATGAAAAAATCAACAAAAAGATTTTGTTTGAAATTGGCTGCAGGATTTTTATCAACAACAATTATTGCAAGTCTGGCATCACCCATGAATGTCTTGGCAACAAGTAATGCCTCAGCCACAGATAATACAGACGTCTTATTGGAAAATGTAACGATTGATTCATCTTCAACTAATTACTCTGAAAACATTATCAGAGAAATTGAAGAAGAACGCGATGAGTTTTCAAAGACCTTTTTATTGACAGACGGAACCTATTACACTTATGTTTCACCTGTTGCGATCCATGAATTTGTTGAAGATAAATGGATTGAGATTGATGAAAGTTTACGTGAGACTCCAGCAACTATTTCAGATGCAGAAGAAACTGTTAAAGATTTTGTTAAAGGAGTTGAAACCACATCCAGTCAGGTAAGTACATATTCGTTTAGTGAGCCGAACACTTCACTTTCTGTTACCTGTGTCGGAGGTGCCACTCAAACAGAAACTGGATATAATTTACCAGCAAACGGTGCATTAGTAATAAGACCTGAAACAATTACAAAGTTTTCCATGGCAAATAAGGCTTTACTCTCTGCAACACTTAGTGTTAACATCGATAACAATGTATTCAACCCCACAGTTGCTATGTATCTCAAGTCCCTAGCATCAGAAGTAACTTCTTCCACACCATATAGTGAAATAAATAATTGTTCAAACATCTACTATAAAATGTACTCTAATAGTACTGCAGCGTATAATTTTGATATTACAGATATCTATTCAAAATGGGAAAGAGGCTTATTAGCCAATAATGGTATCGCAATCATTGCACCTGCTGTGTCAGTATTCCCCTTATCATTCTCCTCTATGCCGGTATTATCATTGAAATATAAAAATGTATCTGCAAATGATTCATCATTTACATATCACACCTTAGATTTGGGTAAGGCTGGTATTCTTTCTATAAATGATGTAACTAATGCCTTTAAGTTAGAACAACCAATTGCTGGTCTTGATTGTTCATTATTACCGGTTGCTTTAACTAAAACTATTGACTCAGCTAATTTTTCACTCAATTCTTACGCTAATGTTAGCAGTGCTTGGAATTATGAATACTCATTAGCTATCAATGGCTCTTATGCTACAGCAACATTACCCCAGGGAACAATCATTGACTTCGTGCAAACCGCTAATGTAACAAATGAGGGTTACCAGGTTTGGGAGAAATGCCAACACAGTGATTATGTTAATACGGCAACACTTTATGTTACCCAAACTGCAGCTGAAGCCGGTGGTGTAGGAAACACATACGAAGGTTGTTATTTTGATATTGACGGCATAAAATATGTTTTCAACAACTTTGGAAGACTTGATTATATTGAAAAAGCCGACAAGGTATTAGATATATCGTATGCTTATTCAAATGAAGCAGATAAACTATTAATCAATGCTCTTACTGATGCTGACGGAAACAAGTATTGCATAACATACTCTTTATACACAATAAACAATAAAAAGTATCCGTATGCAAGCAAAATTGAAGTGAAGGATGCTTCTGATAATGCAATTACTTTTGCTGGTACAAACTTGATAACAACGATCACAAACACTGTTATCGACTCCACAATTGTAAGTACATATTCTTATTATGATGGTTCAACATCTTCATACACTTATGATCTTACTGGAAAACTATTGAAAATCACGGGAACAGACGGTGTTGAAACAGAATTACAATACAAGAGTAACGACAATCTTTATTTAACTGGCTATACACAAACCAAAAACGATACTGTCATTAATGAATTTACAATTTCTTCAGACAATACTTATGAAAGAATATTTGAAGGAACACTTATTGAAACTGAAATTCAAAGATATGATTCAGAATTCCAGTTGGTTGCATATCATTACGGTACCAACATAATAAGCATGTCATATAAAGATGGTGTTATTGACTCTTACGCAATCGATAATAATGGTAATATAGAAAACAAAGTTATCAATGGTGACTTTTCCACTAACCCATACAATGATGGTTATTGGTTCCCAGTTTCTACCGCATGGCCTGAATACAACATCAATCAAAAAAACGAAAGATTTATGAATGATAGTGCGGAAGCGGTTATAGGAATAAAACAGTATGTGCAGGGACTTGAAGCTGATAAAACATATGTTTTTTCAGCCGAGACTTTAGTTGAAAGAAGCATTCCCAGTAATGATTATTCTTTCACCGCAAACATCACACTTTTCAATGAAAGTGGCATAACACTTAAAAATATTGATTTGCCTTTTGATGTAACTTTACTTAATGAAACCCAGACAAGAATGTGCGCGTTTAAAACCGATGTAAATTGTATAGCAATGATATCCATCTGTGCTAACGGTAACGTCGGCTCTTTTGTGGTAGATAATGTTCGTCTGTACGAGGCAACTTCTGAAGACGGTTCTGTTGCAATTCCTACAATCTCAACCTCAAACCCCATTGTACAGACCGAAATGGAGAATGGAGTTGTAACAAAAGAAACAATTTCGGATGGACAACAAAAACTTGTTCAGGAGTATTTCTATAATTCAGACTATACCAAGCTTCTTGAAAGCATCGACTTTAATAATGTTTCTACACATTTTGATTATAGTGGAAAAACCGGTAAACTTACTGAAAAAGGTTATACTCTTAATGGGGAAAGCATCGCTAATCCCTTAGAATACAGTTACAAATCAGCTGAACTTTTGGATAGAGTTGAACGAGCAATAGATAGCACTACTGATACCAATTACTATGCTTTTGCTCAGTACTCTTACGATCCTGCGAGCCGTGTAGAATCCCTAACAAACAATGGTTATAGATATTTATTCACATACAATGACATTGGAAACATCACCAAAATTCAAAAACAATCTGTTACAGAAGAGTCCTCAACTACAGACCTTGTTAATTACAATTATAACAATCAAAATATTGGTACCATAGAATATTCTAACGGTTACAAATTAGAGTACCTATACGACACTATTACAAACAAAATTAGTAAGATATCTTGTTATAAACTTGATGAGGGGACACCCATCAATATTGGTTCATACTCATATACTTACGAAAACAACGAGATAAAGGAAACTATTTTATCATTCAGTGATCTTTCATATGATATTAAAATTTCTAAAACTGCTACTGGTCATAATATTTATTATGTATCCGACGATGTTGAAACTTTGGTATATACGAAATATAAATCAAGCACAAGTACTGTAGAAGAATACATCTCATCAGTAAGCGGCAATGATTTGTATGAAACTTTCACAAGGACTGATGTAGTAGAAACAGTTAATGGTAACAATACAGAATTATATTCTACATTTACTGGTTCTAAAGACTCAGTAATTGATAACGCCACATTAACTTATGAAGGAACCAACAATACCGTAAAAGATTATTTTGGAAGAGCAACATCCAAACATTTCACTCTTGAAACCGTTACTTCTAACAATGCTACACAAAGTGATTTACTTTCTTTAACACAGAATTATTCATATCACGATTTTGGTATAGACCTAGAAGATGGATTAATAAGAACAAGCAACCTCATAGAAAGTGCCACAAACGAATACACATTATCCAGAACGATAAACAACACAACAACTACAGACATTGAAATGGATTTATCATATTACTATATATATGATGATTTGGGTAATATCAAATTCTCTTATATGCGTTATCCCGATGGTACGTATCATTTAGAAAGTTGTTATCAATATGACGAGGCTAACCAGGTAGTTGCTGTGTTGAGTGCTGATGATGTTGCAACTTATGACTCCGGTTATAACTTCGTATCATATACATACGATGCAATAGGAAATGTTACGAAAAAAACGTTTGATGGAAATATCACAATAAGCAATATCAACAGTGCGCTTACTTCAGAATTTTATGTATCTGATGAAAGTGTTTGGAACACCTTTGATTGGGAAGATTTGAAAAACATAACTTTCTCAAATACAAATCCCACAAGGGAAATTACTTATACTTACAAAGCATTGGGACAACTTGATAGATATATCGAAACAGCTTATACATATGAAGATAACGGGGATATTGCGACAACTACAGTTGTTCACAATATTGAGGTAGGTTATGATGCATACGGAAACCCATCAACCCATATCGGTGAAAGCCCATTAAATGGCACTGTTATTGCCGATTTATTTTGGAACGGCAATCTGCTTGAAAGTGCAATCGTATACGATGGTGAAACACCTGAAAAGAAAATAACCTTCAAATATGACGAAAATGGTTTCAGAATAAACAAGACTATTTACGAATACAACTCATCAAGCACGCCTAGAGAAACCCAACACATAAATTATATTTGGGAAGATGGAACCCTTACCGGTATGCAGATTATAAACACAGGTGAAAATAACACCAAGGAGTATTTTTACACAAACATTCTGTACGATAACACCGGCACACCTTATGGTATAACAAGTCCTACCGGTTCGGCTTACTATTTCTTACGAGATGGTTCAGATAGTGTTCGTGGCTTAATCGGACCTGATGGCGAATTGATCGCTTTTGCACAGTACGATGCTTTTGGCAATGTACAAATGGCATTTATGGGTGACTCAATTTTGGATAGAGCATACAGCAAGGTTACAGCATTGTATAATCCTTGCACGTACAAGGGTTACTTGTTTGATTATGAACTTGGCATGTACTTTATCCAGAACAAATGCTATTCTCCTGCATTTGGCAGATTCCTTAGTGAAGATTCTGTAGAAACCCTAACTGAACCTAAAGATAATCCGCTCGATACAAATTTACATCTTTTCTGTAACAACAACCCTGTTAACAGTTCTGATGTAAATGCCGAATGGAATCGTGATAAATTCACATTCTCCGGAGATAAGGCTTACGATGTAAAGGTTGAAATGAGCAAAGCATTCCTTTCAAGACCTTTCTGCACTTTATTTGCATCCAAAATCCTTAATGAAACCGGTAGTTGGGACTACATTAACGGCAGATGCTATAACGAAATGGATGTTGAAAGAATAGCATCTAATCTCTTTGCGCGTTGTGTAGGCAACTATGCAGAAAGTGCCGTTAACAGAGTTAACGCCACTTGGGGAGACGGTTGGATTGTAAACAACAGAAATAGTGGTACCATTATAATTACAGAAAATGATATTAACGCCGATAAATATCTAAAAATCTGGCAGGCCGCACCCTCCATCAAAATTTACGCGGCACTCAAAGGTATCTATATCACATTATAACCCCAAATTGCTTAATACTAATAGTTTATAACTGAAAGAGGGAGTAACAAATGAAGAAATTAATTAGCTCTATTCTATCTATATCTTTACTATTATCAATAATCTGCATTCCTGTATCAGCAACGGAAGACGTTGTTGTTTCAGAACGTATAGAAAAATTCTGTGAAGATGTAAACGAAATGATAAAAGAATATGGTGATTCTGAGTTTGTTACTCCCGAATTTATTGATGAAGAACAAATAGTGGATGGTACAGAGGAAGAAATAGAAATCAACTATTGTCCTCGTCTTATTGTTCAATCAGATGAACCTATTGATACATATAATGCACTTGACGTAGTAAGTGGATTTTCCAATTTCTATATTCTTCAATTTGAAAATGAGACTGATACAAATTATGCTTACGAGCAATATAAACATAATGCAAACATTATTTCTGTGGAATATGATATTTCATATAACGGTTTTCAGGAAACAGTTGCTGAAACCACCCAATCAACTCAATTAACATTTTCCGACCATAAAAATGACTGGTCTTTAACTGCTACCGGTATGGATATTGTTTTAAATGAATACAAAGATTGTAATTTGCCAGAAGTAATTGTTGCTGTTATTGATACCGGGTTCGATTTTAATTGCAAATATTATGAGAACAGAATCATACCAACGAATTTCAACAACTCAGGAGAAGATGATGAAAACTCCGAGCAGGATTACTACGGACACGGAACACAAGTAACAAGTGTTATTGCTAACTGTACTACCGATAATGTGAAAATTGCAAACTATAGAGTTGGCACTCGTGACGGACATTTATCTTCAGTTTCGGTTTGCAGTGCAATTCTTTATGCTATAGAGAAAAATGCTGATATTATAAACTGTAGTTTTAATATTTCAGATAACGATGCATTAGTAGAAGCCACAATAAACTATGCGTACGATAAGAAAGTTTTGATTACGAGTGCTGCTGGTAATCGAGTTGGCAATTTAAGTTACCATAATTGCAAGCCGATTAACACATCACCATCTGTTCTTTCAATTGGTTCAAGCAGTAAATATAATTTACCCTCTGGTATCACAGGCTACGGAACACCTGTTGATATATTAGCTCCGGGTGAGAATATTTGTGTAATAGGAATGAACAACGAAATCTTTCTATCATCAGGCACCTCGTTTTCTGCACCATTTATAGCATCTGTATATGCTATGTATTACAGCACGCATCCAACAGTAGCTTTTACTGATATATTAAGTGCAATAAAAGGATCTGGCATGTTAACAGATGAAAAATACGTTACAGACTTTTTTGGTGGCGGAATAATAGATGCAAACGAACTGTTTGAATTCAACACAATTAAACAGCCGGATTTCAGTTTAGAGGAAGGTAAATATATTGGAAGAGTGTCAATAGAGTTTTATGCTGAAGATGGTGCAGATATTTATTATACTATGGACCAAACATATCCTTCCCCGACAAATGGTATGCTGTACACCGAACCACTTGAGTTTGAAGATGATTATTTCACAGTACGAGCAGTTGCATATAAGGATGGTAAAAGAAGCAATTATGTGAAAAAACAAATCCATTCTGCTACACTGGGAACAGCTGATATGTTTAAAGTTACAGATGATGGTGCAATAACTGAGTATCACGGCAATGTTCAATATTTGAAAATTCCTGAAGAAATTAACGGAATAAAGATCGTTGATATAGCAGATGGATTATTCTCACAAAGTAAACTTTATGGAATAATATTACCAGATACTTTGGAGTATCTGGGTTACACAGCAACTCTTTATGACAGACCGCTGCAACATGGAACAAACCCATTTTATGGTAATTCTACTATACAATTTGTATCGGGTAAAAATGTAAAAATTGTTGGTGTAAACGGTATGTATGGCCTGTTAGCTTTGCGAGAGGTTGACTTCCCCAATTGTGAAGAAATCGAAATAAATGGTTTTAGAAATACAATGATGCGAGGTGCAATTTTTCCGAAAGTAAAATCTGTAGGAGCGCAAGCTTTTATGGACTCGAACTACTTAAGAGAGTTGTATCTTCCTACTTGTGAAGAAGTTGGATATAGTGCATTTTATAACACTCCTGTTCTTTGGAGGCTTCATTTACCTAACGCTAACTATCAAGAATATGATTATTATAATAACCTAACATATTCAAATGACGATTCTAATGCTACAAGAGAATTGTTTAACAATACAATGCAATTAATGTCGTTAGATTTACCAAAAATTGAAACTATAGGGGCAAATTCATTTTATAATTCATTAGTTAAACGATTAGAACTTTCTAATATTACTCATATATTTGACATTCCAGATACTTTACGCTACGACACAGCAAATTCTCATTATTGTGAATGCTTCTTTCCTGTAAATGTTGAGTTGTTTTTCCCTTCAACTTTACAATACTGTGTTCCTGCAACTGATTACAAAAATGAGTATATCGAATATGTAGTTTACGGCACAGCAGGTATCAACAGCTATGCGGAACAATGGGCGAAAGAAAATGATGTTGAGTTTATAAACATATCTCCGGAGACTGCTATTGTAGAGGATATTGAATCTGTATGGGATAAGTATTCATACGAACCACTTGAATTCGATGCAAGAGGATTTAACAGAACATATCAATGGTATGGTTCTTATGACAATAAAATGGGCAACGATATCCTACTAAAAGACTGCACTGATAAAACATTTAATCCAAATGATTCAAAACCTTATCCTTACTATTATTGTGTTATGACAAGTACGGATAAAGATATTGATGGTAAAGTTGTTAGCGAAGTAACCGTTACAAGTTCCATGTGTGAAAACAGACTTTACTATATGTTTGCACTACCCGATACACACATCAATTTTGATAACAACCTAATATACACAAAGATTAAAGCTTGCACCAATTATTCTGAGATTATAGGATTCAAGGATACTACAAACTACTACGTTATCCCTTCTTATGTGTACAGAAACAATTACTGGTACGGAACCGGTTCTGAAATTCTGCTTTACACAGGAAATCAACGAGAATCATACACATTAATTGTTGAGGGCGATATTAACGGAGATAGCGCAGTTGATGTACTGGATGCATATACAGTTTCATTAGTTGCTAACAGTCAAGCCAATCTTTCAGACGAATACTTTCTAGCGGCAGATATGAACATGGATGAAGAAATAACTGTTGAAGATTACGCACAAGTTGTAAATGCTGTCTTAGCAGGTTAATCGGAGGTGAATTATGAAAAAAATACTAAACTTTTTGCTATTAATTGCAATGACCGCTACGCTCACTGCATGTAATAGCAATACTAAAACAAACTCAACCACATCTTCAGAAATAGGCAATACACTCCCCCCTTTCCCTGAAAAAACAACAACTGAAAAAGTTGAAACGCAAAATTTTGCATACTCAAAAGTTGTTTTTGAAATATTAAACTCAAAGGTTTCTATAGACATTGATCAGACATTAAATGACCAATTGGAGCAATCAAAAACAATCGTAGAACCAACACTCGATGATTCTATGAACGAGATCGGTACAATTTGGGTTAAGTACCAAGGCAGCGATGAGCTAATAGAATTCGGATCGGTTTATTCTGATGGCTCTGATAATATGTATATAAAAGCTCTCGAAAACAAAAATAACGGGGTGTTGCTTGTTGAAGAAAATCCCGAAAGCAATGCCTACAACAACTTATTCAAATAACTACATAAAGAGAAAGATAATTAACC
This sequence comes from Acutalibacteraceae bacterium, assembly GCA_045606645.1. GTDB lineage: Bacteria > Bacillota > Clostridia > Oscillospirales > Acutalibacteraceae > DTU089. The sequence continues at coordinate 98,193 of JAZUSK010000021.1, forward strand.
GACCCGGATATGTTACTGCGACAAAAGCATATTTGAATTTCTCGTAAAAAGCAGAGATTATCGTTACTCATTTCAAATACGATAATCTCTGCTTTTCTTTTAAAATGAACACGCAAATGACAGCAAAACTTACAAATCGACAAAACTCATTTTGTGCAAAAAGTAGAAAGTGATAAAAAGAAGCAAAAAACGCAAAAAAATTATGAAGTATTCCCCGAAAACCGTCATATATAGATAGAGACTATATATAAAGTTATAGTAATAATATAGACATAGCTTTATATCCACTAATATATTAATTAATAAAAACGGATGATTCAATGATTCAAAATGTAAACAACAATTTTCAGAATACTACTCTCCCTTCTTCTGAATTAAAAGGTTTTTCAAAAGAAGTTTTACAATTTGTAAACCACTATGATTTCAATAACAACAATGACATAAAAGATTCATTTCAAAAGCATTTTACATCAAAACGACTAATTGTTTATGCTGATGTAGCTTTTGATAAATATGGAGCAATAGACCATATTTCAGGCTATGGTGATATGCATATATTACAGTATGCCACTCCCCTTGATGCCTTCTCAGCTTTCACCAAATACAACAAAAATCCCAATATAAAACTTGTTGTTCCGGATATTGTAATTGAACTAGAAAAGATACACTCATCTGACACATCTAAACTTTCACTTCACAGAGCTGAAATTCAGCACTCCTGGGGATATGAACGCATTAAAAGTAAAGAAGCGTTTGAATATATATTAAAAAACAAAAGTCTTAATGATTTACCTGATGTTGTAGTAGGTATAATTGATGATGGTGTGGAAATGGGAAACGAGGACTTTGCACACCGACTCGTAGTAGCTCACAGTTTTACAGAAGAACCGGAAAATCCGATTGCTTCCAGTACAGGACACGGAGCAAGGGTCTGTAGCGTTCTGATGGAAAACACGCTCCCCAATGTGAAGTTTATATCATATAAAATTTTTGCAGAATACGAAACTACTCTTTCAATTTTGCATTTAGCTGAAATGCAAGCAGAACTTGATGGCGTAGATTTTATAAATAGTAGCTATGGTATGTTTGCCAAGTACAATAGTGGTTTATCTAAACCTATTCATATTGCATCAGCAGGTAATGTAAAAAGCACACAACCGCAGTATCCTGCCGCTTGTGACGGTGTTATATCTGTTACTGCAATTAATCAATCTGAGAAATTATACAAAAAGGCAGCTTTCGGTGACTGGGTAAAAGTAGCCGCACCGGGAGAAAACCTTAAATTACCATCCACTTATGCCGATGGCGATTATGTTGAGTTTACAGGAACCTCCTGTGCTGCACCGTTTGTAACCTCTGTTTGTGCAATGATAAAAACTCAATACCCCAATTTAAACAATGAACAAATAAAGCAGATTCTATATAATTCTTGTGAAACTGCTGATATTCCGGTTAAGTACGGGATTGTTAACATGTTTAACGCCGTTAGTTATTTGGATAACATAACACAACTTGAAGCAACAAAACGAACTGTGGATTTCACTCCAAAAGACCCCGAACCAGCTTTAGTTTAACTATTACATAGCAATTTTTGACAAATTTCGCAACGCCGCCTTGTGCAAAAAGTAGAAAAGATAAAAAATATAAAATTTTTTTGAAGTATTCCGCGAAATTTGTCATATATAAGTAGAAGAATTTTGCACACCTTCACTGATGTAAGTATTAATTGTAAGGAGATATTTGAAATGAAGTCTTACGAAAATAGATTTATTGTATTTTTAGATATTTTAGGGTTTAAAGATTTAGTGCAAAAAACAACACAAGATAATAGCAATTTTGAAACTATAAGCAATGCTTTGAATTATATATCAGAAGTTAGGAATGAAAATTATCATGGTTTTCTTGCTCAATATGATACAACCAAAAAGGAAGTTTCTTTATTTTCTGATAGCATAGTTATATCATATCCTGGTGACACCAGAGGTGGACTATTTTTCTTGTTAATGGATTTAGTATTTATTTGTTTGCAACTTAATATTAATGGGATTTTTGTTCGTGGTGGAGTAACTTTTGGTTTATTGTATCACAAGAGAAATGTTTGTTTTGGTCCTGCTATGATTACTGCATATGAAATGGAGCAAAATCATGCCATCACGCCTAGAATTATTGTGGATACTATAGCTATTGCCAATGGATTAAAATCACCCGGATATGCTAATACATGTGAAGAAGAAGCAGAATATCTAAGAAGTTTATTAAAACAAGATGAAGAAGATAAACAAATATATTTAGATTTTTTATCTCAGCATGAAGAATTAGATGTTCCAGAAGAATATCCATATTATCTTAACGAAATTAAATCTTCAATTATTAAAAATCTAATAGAAACAAAAGACAGGGATAATATTTATAGTAAATATATTTGGTACGCAAAGTATTATAACAACACAATAGAATCATTGTACGGTAATTATGATGATCTTAAAAGTGAATTATTAATCGATGAAAAACTATATAAGTAAAAATTAAAAACAAATAAAGGATAATATTTAATTATCTATTAATGAGGTGCAAAATGAAGGTATTAAAAATCAATTCTATCGGAGGGCTATATCACGAAATGTTTGAACCTGATCCTGAGTTCTTTTGCTCAAAAATCAATGTGTCGAACTGCTTTATTGATGCAAACTCGTTTTTTTGGTCAAAACATTTTTCTGTATCAAAAATTAATGAACTAATAGATGTGTTATCTTTTAATAAGTCTAACATTTATAGCTTTTGTCCTCAATATAAGGCTGTTTTATCCAATCGTGAGCTCTTTGTACAAAAAGTAGTTGAAGCACCTAAAAAACTGTGTTATGAAGCTAACACTCCCCAAGAGTTTTTTTCGTGTTTAGAAACTATTTCGATATTGTGTAAACTATATTCAGATTTTGAATATTTTCCTTTTAACCTAAACATACAAAATGGATTTAATTTAAATGAAAACAATTCATATGAAATTTATAACAATTGCCTTAATCCTAAAAAAAATCCATACTATAATTTTGTTGTTGAAGAAATAATCCCTATAATTAAAGAAAATAATCCAGATATATTATTCCTTTATGGTCAAATGAGTTATTATTTTGCAACTTTATCTTTATTAATTAAGCAATTCAATCCACAAATTCATATTTGTTTATCAAGGCACTCATCGGAATACTATTCGATGAACAAAATCATTCCACTTTTAAAGCAAAACAAATATCTTTTCAAAATAATTGACAGTATTATTCTTGACTCATTCGAAGAAACAGAAGGAAAATTAATTTCCTCATTAAAGAACAATGAACGCATTGATTGTGTTCCTAATATTTTATTTATCAATGACAGCAAAGAAATAATTGAGACTAACTTCTCTGAACCTTGTTTCACAAATGATTATTCAATTTATAAAAGGATGCATAACGAAAAAACCACCAACAAGAAAGTTTATGATATTCATTTTGATCCATATATAAAATGTCATTGGGATAAGTGTTCATTTTGTGGTATTAACAAAAAATACCGTAATAGAGATTTGTGTTATTCTGAACAAACTTTCAATAGAAAAGCTACTAGTCTTAATTTGTTGTCTCAAGAATGCGACTATTTGTGGTTTATAGATGAAGCGTTATCACCAGACAAGTTGAGAAATATAGCTGTTAGTTTTATTAATGCAAAAACTGGTTTTAAATGGCAAGCTAGATGTCGAGCGGATTATGGTTTGCTTGAGAATGGTCTGCCAGAATTACTAGCTAAATCTGGATTAAGAGAACTTCGCATAGGATTAGAATCCGGCTCTTATAAGGTACTTAAACTCATGAATAAATTTGATGAAAATTTTAATTTGAGTTTAATAGAATCTATTGTTTCGACATACGAAAAAAATGGAATATCTATACACTGTCCTATGATAATAGGATTCCCACAAGAAGAAGATATCGACCGTCAGTATACTTATGAGTTTTTGTTAAAGCTTTCAAAGAGCCATCCTTCATTTACATTCAATTTAAATATTCTAAATTTAGATGTAAGTAGTGAACTATATAAAAATTGGGCAAATTATCAACTTGATAAATTGGAGTATCCTTGTGAGCCACAATATTTTTTGGGAAATTCGATTGCGTGGATTGATAGCCTTAAACATAACAAATTATCAATAGATGTAAATAATTTTATGCGAGAGGTACTTTTTCCATGGATACCTGCTGATTCCTTAATATCGCCTACTATATTTTATCGGTTATGCGAAACCAGTAGAAACACCCTTCGATGGAAATCTATAGGTACGTGGTATAAAAGCAAACAATTATTTTCTTCAGATATGAATTTAACATTATCGAATAAAGTTTCGATTAATCAAAGCGAAGATAGAGTGTTTTTTTATCAATGGAACTCACATCACTATTTACATGGAAACACCTATCTTTATAATTTGCTTGTTGAATTCAAAATAAGCTCTAAGGTTTCAAAAGTAATTAATAAATTAAATGGTCTTGATCCTAACGTGTATGTAAAAGAAGAGTTAATTTCATTAATAAACAAATTGTTTGAATTCGGTTTTTTAGAAGGAGAGTATATTTTTAGTGATTTAAAAAATCTTGGTGATATAGAAAAGGCATATGACTCTATATATCAAGAGGGAAACCTTATATATAAAATTGAACCAGATAGATTATTAATAGATTGGCAAAATATTCTCGTTCCAGGTCAAGCTTTAGAATTAGGTGTAGGCTTGGGAAAAAACATAGATTTTCTTTTAGATAAAGGTTTTTCTGTAACTGGTGTGGATATTTCATCCGTAGCTATAGAAAAGCTAAATAAAAAGTACCATAGCTCCAATTGTTCTTTTTTTGTAAACAATATAAATACTTTTGAAATTCCTCGTGAAAAATATTCATTAATTATATGTTCTTTAGTTTTATCATATCTAAACGATACTGAACTCATTCTTTTATCTAATAAGATTAAAAATGGTTTGTGTAAAGGAGGATTCTTTTATCTAACTGATTTGTCAGAAAGAGATCCTCTTTCTATAAAGCCAAACAATCAAACAACCGATCATAGGAATTTTTTTAGTTGTTCAAAAATTCAAAGTTTATTTAAAGAATTGGATATCATTGAGTTGAGCGATGTTTATAGAAAAAATCCGCATAGGATTGGCTGTGAAAATGCTTTTGGACTTATTAACTATTTAGGTTATAAACCCAAGTCATAAGGAGGTGAATTAAATGAAAAAAGTTGGAATAGAAGTGGAGTTTGATGGAAAAGCTATAAACTTGACTTCTAAAGACTCCGCCTCTGTTATTGTTGCAACTCCTGCAACTGGCGGTGGCGGTGGCGGAAATAGCGGTGGCGGAAATAACGGCACCACCAACGGTGGTGGGAAATAACACTACCTACCCAAAACTCAGGGTGAAAAGGTTTATTAAACCTTTTCACCCGATGAATCGTCATCATTTTCTTCAACTATTTCAATATAATATTCGCGTAATGGCAATGATTCCTCGTCAGGACTATTTAATTCAATTTTAATGGATTTAATGTTTTCTTTGATTATTGATGGAACTAAGAGTTTCTTTTTGGGTTGTTCCTCAAGTTGCTTTTTGCGTTCTTCTAATTTTAAAATTGACATTTCAGTTTCTATCTGTTTACTTTTAATTTTTTCTTGTAATAAAGCGTTTTCAAGATGTGCTTTTTTTACATTAGCATCTTGTAAAACTTTTTCCGTTCTCGCTGATTGATATTCTTTGTAGACCGTTAAAAGATGTTTAACAAATTTTATTGCAGTAGTTGAATAAGCACAAAATTGAATGAAATCTATTATGTATTCATATAGATTAAAAACGGAATCGCTTAAAAAGAATTCAAACAACGGAGGTGAATTATGTCTAACACTAAAGTAATAGTTGCTTTGAGGCAAAACTTGTTTGACTGTTGTTTCAAATAATTCTATAAAACATATCCAACTATTATAATCCTCAGAATTAAAATTTGTATGACAAGTTATTGTCATTTGAGGCATTGAAAAAGGATTATCAATAAGTAATTTTTTGATTTCTAAAACTTCATGTAGGTATATCTGATATTCATGATTATTCATTTCCGCTATGTGACTGTTAAATATGATTGCATTATATAATTTTTTTAAGTTTTCTTTTGTAAAGAAGTAATTTATAGAAGATAATTTGCAAAGATAACGTATGGTTCTAAAGTCTCTTTCTTTAAGAGCTTTATCTAATCCCATAAGAATATAAACCAATGCTTTTTCTTGATGTCCAAGAAATATATTTATATTAGCAAGTGCAAAAAATTCTTCTTTTTTATATAAATATGGTTGTATAGGTATGAGCAAATCAAAAAATTCATTAACTTGAATTTCTTTGCCGGCTGCAGCATATTTTATTGTTACGTTCATGTTATCCTTTAACTCTAGTAACAATCCAAAGGATTTTAAAATTCCCCAAAAAGGCAAAACAACTCCATTAAATATAGGACTTACAAATGTTGAATATTCCAAATTCCCATGAATTAAATCGCATTGTTCAAAAACACAATTTTTAAACTGTGCATTTTCAAACGAGCAATGAGCAAATTCTGAACAAACAAATTTGCTTCCTACAAAATAGCCTTCATCAAAAACACTTGCATTAGCAAGAAAATGATTAAATTCAACGCCTGAAAAGTTTGATTTGTTACATCCACAATTATCAAAAAAACACATGTTTAAAAATTTAGAGTTTGAAAAATCGCTACTTGTCATTCCTGAATCCTTAAAACGAGTTTCATTAAATGTACAGTTAATGATCTTTGAAGAAATACCATTTATTCCATCAAAGTGAACTTTGTTAAATACACTATTATAAAATTGAGGTTGCTTAACACACTGACCTTGATAATCTGCTCCAATCACGGAGTCCGCAATATATGCAGATACATAATCATTACCTGAAAAATTACTAGGGTCTAGACTCTTCATTATATTTTCAGCGTTAATGTATTCAATTTGAGAAAAACCCTCATTGCTATTGAAGAAATCTAAATTACTCATAAAACCTCCATGATAATTAAATATTATCCTTTAAAAGAAAAAACACCTTCCACACAACAATTGTGTAGAAGGTTCATAAATCAAATTAATATTTTGTTTCTTGGGTGTTTTTCTTCAAGAAGCTTATGTATTTTGTTTGTACTGATGTGAGTGTAGATTTGGGTTGTTGAAATTGAACTGTGGCCAAGCAGTTGTTGAATATACCTAATATCTACATCTTCATCATGCAGAGCCGTGGCAAAGGTGTGACGGAACATATGAGGCGTTATGTGTTGCGTTACACCGGCTGCGCAGGCATAGTGGTTTACCATGTTTCTTATTGACTGTTCGGACAACCTGTTTCCTAAACGGTTTGTAAACATATAGCTTGATGTTTTATTTTGAGTGTTTATATATTCACTTAAGAGTTCGAGAACAGATTCATTTGTAAGACACATTATTCTTTCCTTTGACCCTTTACCAAATATACGAATTGTACCGTCAATCAAATTGATATCATCAACAGATAAGTGTGAAATTTCAGATACACGCATTCCCGTTGAAAATAACATTTCTAAAATTAATACATCCCGTAATCTTGTTTCTTTTTGAATGTCTGTTTTACTGTTTTCTTTTTGATTATACGAAAAAATCAATATATTCTTTATATCGTTTAATGAAATGGTCTTTGGCAATACAATTGGTTCTTTATATTTGATTTTTATTTTGTGAAATGGATTGTATTCTATGATGTCTTCCATTTCCAGATATCTATAAAATGCTTTTAGACATGCTATTTTTCTTTTAGCACTTTTAGGACTGTAAGCTTTATATAAATGGTCGATGTATGTGGTCATACACTCTTTAGAAAGCCAGTCTAAATCATTGGCATAATCTTGATATTGTTTTAAATCAATCTTATATGCCTTTATTGTCAGTTTACTTAAACCTTTGAGATTTTCGCAAACTGCAATATAGTTGTTAATTTCAGATTGTAAACTCACTGACAAAACCTCCGTTTTTTATGTAATTATGACGGAAAAACCTTGTCTTGTCGAGTGTACATAAATAAAATTTAAAGGATAACTATTTGTTATCTCTTACAGTATTGGATTTTATGAAAGAGGGTTGTAACATGCAAATCAATTCCATAGATACAGTTTATAAAATATTAGCATGCGTTGTTTCTGTATTGACTATTTTGGGGATTATTAGCAAATTCATTGTTAAAACAACTAAAAGACAACTTGTAGAACATGAGAAATTCACGGATAGGAATTATCAAATTATCACTCTTATACAAATGATTAAATCTGATAAAAAGATAATAAATGTGTATGGGAAAAAAGGTGTAGGAAAAACTTATTTTCTAAAGTATGTATCTGATTTTATCAACAATAAAATATCCATTAAAAGTTCCGAACTAAAAAAACTAAAGAAGACTTATAGTTATATAGATAGATTAAGAACAAAAGTTATTTATTATGAAGTAAATAATATTGAAGGTGATGATATTTTAACTAATAAACTTGTCGAAATATTGTCTAATGGAAAAAGCAAAAATCTTGACAATGCAATAAAGACAATGTTAAGA
>JAZUSK010000022.1:0-8507 GCA_045606645.1 Acutalibacteraceae bacterium
GACAAGAATAATCCGAACCTGTTTTTAAAAGGCGAATTTTCGCTCACTCTACGTTAAAATACTCGTTAATCCGAAAGGATTAACTGCGTTTTGTGCCTTGATTGACCAAAAATCCGCACTTTTTAAAATCTTCGACCTCAACGCGAGGAGATTTCGAGGGATTTTTGCTCAATTTAGGTGCAGCAAGGCTATCGCCTTGCAAAAATAAATTGGGTGAAAAGCACCGAAATATGCCGGTTTGAGGCAGGTTCGGATTACTCTTGTCACCCTATCGTAAAATACTATAACAAAGCCGTAAGGACTCAAGGTCCTTACGGCTTATTTTATTGATAGTTTTTGAGTATTTCTTCTGCCTTTGCTTTTACTGAATAAATAAGGTCGTTAGGTGCTTTTATTTTTATTCTTCCGCCGAATGCAAGTACCCATGCGGCAAGACCATCGCTGACGATAGCGTTTGTTTTTATGGTGAAGTGTTCTTCATCCGCTTTTTGAATCTTTACATTTTCGCCGAATCGATCAAGCATAGTTTCAAGTAAATCATTCTCGCATATAAGCTCAATTGGCTTTGGCTCGCCGCTGTACATGTTGAAGAGCTTGTTTGCGTAATCTGCGGAGTCGAAGTAGTTTTTGTATTCCGATACCTCGGAAAAGTGACGAGCCTTCTTTGTTGTGATCGTTACCTTCTTGATTCTGTCGATGCGAAGATTCATAAGGTTATCATATTTCTCGTTGTTGCACACAAGATAATAGTGATCATCCGACCATATGAGCGCATAGGGGGATACGGTGAAGGTTTTGTCCTCTTTTACGGTCTTGAATTCATCGGTTATTTTTCTTCTCGTATATACGAAGCTTACCTTCACGCCCTTGATTATAGCCTCGTACAGGTTATTGATAGTGTAAAAAATCTCGTCATTTTTGCATTTTGGACGGTTGTCCATATATATCTGTGAGCGGAGTGTTTTGGCTTGCTTTTCGCTTATGAAGCTCTCAATTTTATCAATTATTTCGTTAGTTTTCTTCGGGGAGATAAAGTTTGCGGCTTGTACTGCGTCTATGAGAAGTCGGATTTCTGCAAGCTGGAATTTACGCTCACCCATAAAATAACCGCCGGAATTTCTTGAACCATTATGTATAATATCGTATCCGTATTCTCTTAAAACATCTATATCGTTGTAGATGGATTTTCGTTCCGCTTGAATACCTAATTCTGCTAATTCATCGCAAAGTGCGGTAGCAGAAATATAGTTGTTTTCATCAGTTTTTTTCTCTAAAATCTCTGCAAGATAAAGTAATTTTAATTTGGAATTTTTTACGCCTGCCATAGCGAAAAACCTCCCTTGAAAATTTATATTGTCTCATTTATTGTACAATAAAAAGTCTGTTTTGTAAATATATTTTATTTTGCATATAAATTGTTTTCTTATTTACAAATATACTATATGGGTGTATAATTATATGATAAAATCTTAGTGTTGCGTGGTGAGAACATGGTTGGTATGAAAATCGGTCTTGACATCGGTACGGGTTACGTTACCGCGGCGGTTGAGGGCAAGGGTGTTATCCTTTGTGAACCTGCGGTAATCGCCTTGGAGAGAGAGACGGGTGAGGTTATAGCCGTTGGTCGCGAAGCTGCCGAGATGACCGGTAGATGCCCCGATGCAATTAAGCTTATGAGACCTCTTCTCAGCGGCGGTGTTGCCGAGCTTGAAAGCACGGAAAAACTACTCAGAGCTTTTATAGAGCGTATATGCAAAAATAAGATATTTAAGCCAACCGTTGTTGCCACAATGCCTGCGGGTATTACCAATCTCGAGAAAAGAAATATTCTCGGATGCGTCCTCAGAGCGGGAGCGGGCAGAGCTACTCTTATCGAGGAACCCCTTGCAACGGCTCTCGGTATCGGTGTTATGACCGACAAGCCTTACGGCACTATGATAGTTGACGTTGGTGCGGGCACTACGAGTGTTGCGGTTATAACTATGGGCAGTATTGCCATTGCGAGAAGTGTGCCTGTAGGCGGTAACGATTTCGATAAGATTATTAAATCCTATCTTAAAGCAAACAGAGGTGTTGCGGTAGGTCGCCTTACCGCGAGAAACCTTAAGCATATTCTGGGTGGGGCCAAGATGCGCGAGGAGACTATTGCCGCCGTAGCCAAAGGTAAAGATATGTCTAACGGAATGCCCTTATTTTTCGAAGTAACGGCGCAGGAGATAAACTATGCTATACGCGATAGCGTTGATGAGGTCTGCAATGCAATAAAGGGCGTGCTGGAGGTTACACCTCCCGAGCTGGTAAAGGATATCGTTGACGACGGTATTTTCCTTTGTGGCGGTATGTCCAATATGTACGGTCTTGATAAATATATCACCGAGATTACGGGTATTAAGGTGCAAATTCCCGGCAACAAGACAAACGCGGCAGCTCTTGGTTGTCTGAGAGCTCTTAACGAAGATAAATATTTGTTGCAGAATGGTTACCATTTTGTAACTCTCGAAACGCTCAATCTGTGAGGTAAATATGAAATTATTAGTTATTGACGGAAACTCAATATTGAACAGAGCATTTTACGGAATCCGTATGCTTACTACAAAGGACGGTAAGTTTACCAACGGTATTTTCGGATTTATGAACGTTCTCCTAGGTATGATGGAGGACTTATCTCCCGATGCGGTTGCAGTAGCCTTCGATGTTCATCACCCTACCTTTCGACACGAGATGTACGGAGAGTACAAGGGTACTCGTAAGCCTGCTCCCGCAGAGCTTATAGAACAGTTTCCGACTCTTAAAGAATTACTCTCATACTTGGGCTATACAGTTATTGAAAAGCCCGGTTACGAGGCGGATGATATATTGGGTACACTTTCTGCACAGTGCGGAGAGGACGATTTCTGCTATATTCTTACGGGTGACAGAGATAGCCTTCAGCTTGTAAGAGATAATGTAAACGTTCTTCTTGCTACCACCAAGATGGGACAGTCAACTACCGTTAAGTACGATATCGCAAAGATAAAGGAAGTCTATGGTGTTACTCCCGAGCAGTTGATCGATATCAAGGCGATTCAGGGCGATACCTCCGATAACATTCCCGGTGTAGCGGGTATAGGCGAAAAGGGTGCCGCAGACCTTATACAAAGATTCGGATCCATAGAATATATCTATGACAATCTTACCGACCTTGACATCAAGGCCGGTATGAAGACTAAGCTTGAAGTATCTAAAGATAACGCTTTCCTTAGTAAGGATCTGGGCCGAATCTGTCTCAACGCTCCTATAGAAACTGACCTTTCTTCATATGCTCTCAAAGCTCCCGATACAGTTAAGGCATCCAATCTTCTTTCATCTCTCGAAATGGTGAAGATACTTAAAAGACTTGATTTTGACAGCAATCAGGTGATTGACGAGAAAAATGCTAAAACCATAAAACTTACTGAGGCTACTGATTACGAGGAAATAACAGCCCTCTTAAGAGCCAACGGAAAAGCATATTTTACGGTTAAATATAACGATTGCGGCATAGAATATATTCTCTTTAAAACTGCAGACGGGGTAAGCCTTGTGCAGAACGGAGACTTTATGTTTCTTTCCTTTGTTGCCGATGTATTGGGCGACGAATCTATCGAGAAATACACAGACGATTCCAAGCGACTTTACAGCTTTTGCGATGCAAGCGGTATAGCTCTAAATAACATAAAATTTGATACGTCTCTTGCGGCGTATCTCCTTAATCCTAATTCGAGTGATTATTCCGTGTCAACTCTCGCGGGTGCATATTCAATAAATAATATCAAGATTGATTGCGCCGGTCTTGAGGATTTTTACGAGAGTGAAAAGGAATACGTTGACGCGGCGGCAGTTATAGAATCTCTCTGTATTAAGCTTTCTGCATCGGTATCGGAAAATGCCCAGGAGAAGCTCCTTTCCGATATTGAGTTACCTCTTGCAAGAGTTCTCGCTTCTATGGAAAGAGAAGGCTTCTGCGTAGACAAAGAGGGTATAGAGAATTACGGCAATATGTTGTCGGAGAGAATCGAAGAGAAGCTTTCTTCCGTTTACAATCTTGCAGGATGCGAGTTTAATCTCAATTCTCCCAAGCAGTTGGGAGAGGTGCTCTTCTCTGAGGATAAGCTTAACCTTCCTCACGGCAAGAAGACCAAGAACGGGTATTCTACTAATGCAGACGTCCTTGAAAAGTTAAAGGATAAGCATCCCATTATAAACGAAATTCTTGAGTACAGAAGTCTCTCGAAACTTAAATCAACCTATTGCGACGGACTTCTTAAGGTTATAGACAACGACGGCAGAATCCATTCTACACTTAATCAGACCGAGACTCGCACGGGCAGAATCTCTTCTGCAGAGCCTAATCTTCAGAATATTCCCGTAAGAACGGATTTGGGCAGAGAGCTCAGACGCTTCTTTGTGGCTAAGGATGGATATAGCCTTGTGGATGCGGACTATTCTCAGATAGAGCTTCGTGTTCTTTCCGCCCTTGCAGAGGACGAAAATATGATAAAAGCCTTTATAAACGGTGACGATATCCACTCTATTACCGCTTCTCAGGTTATGGGGATTCCTCTCGATGAGGTTACATCAGCTGACCGACGTAAAGCAAAGGCGGTTAATTTCGGTATCGTTTACGGTATCGGTGCATTTTCTCTTTCGCAGGATATCGGTACCTCTGTTGTAGAAGCAGACAGATACATCAAAGGTTATCTTGCTAATTATTCGGGTGTTGCCGCTTTCATGGAGAATGCTAAGCAATCAGCAAAAGAAAAGGGCTATGCCGAAACCTATTTCGGCAGACGCCGTTATCTTCCCGAGCTTAACGAGTCCAATGCTATAAGACGCTCCTTTGGTGAACGTGTCGCTATGAATATGCCTATTCAAGGTACGGCGGCAGATATCATTAAGATCGCTATGATAAAGGTTCACGAACGTTTGGCTAAGGAATATCCTGACGCGCGTCTTATTATGCAGGTTCACGACGAATTGATTATAGAAGCGCCCGAAAAGGATGCCGAAGCCGTAGCCGAGCTACTGAAGGACACAATGGAGAACGCATGTAATATGGTTGTTCCTTTTACTGTTGAGGTGGCTTGCGGTAAGACTTGGTACGATACAAAATGATGAAGTTTAACATAGAAAAGATGAATAACGGGCACGTTTCGGCTATTGCTCAGATAGAAGAGCTTTGCTTTTCTACTCCTTGGAGTGAAAATAGCCTTTCTGAGGAGATTGACAATCTTCTCGGCAGATTTTTCGTGCTCGTTACAGAAAATAAGGTGGCGGGATATATAGGCGCTCACAACATAGTTGGCGAGGTTTATATCACAAACGTTGCCGTTCATCCCGATTACAGAGGTAAAGGCTTTGCAAAGGCTCTCATAAAGCATCTTATTGATGATTGCAGGACGGCAGACGGTTTCGTCACTCTCGAGGTAAGGGAGTCCAATAACCCTGCAAGAAGCCTTTATTCGAGCCTTGGCTTTAAAGAGGTCGGTATGAGAAAGAATTTTTATGAACGTCCTAAGGAGGACGCGATTTTGATGACGTACTATTACGGGGAGGAAAATGAATGAAGATTCTCGGTATAGAAAGCTCCTGCGACGAGACTGCCGCATCCGTCGTTGAGGATGGCAGGGTAGTGCTTTCAAACGTAATTGCCTCTCAGGTTGAGGAGCATAAAATATATGGCGGTGTTGTGCCGGAGATAGCTTCCCGTCGCCATACTGAAGCTATATGCGGTGTTATTGACAAGGCTCTCGCGGATGCTAATTGTACTCTTTCTGATATTGATGCGGTAGCCGTTACGTACGCTCCCGGTCTTATTGGTGCACTTCTCGTAGGTGTTAATTACGCCAAGGGCTTGTCCCTTTCTACGGGGCTTCCTCTCGTGCCTGTGCATCATCTCAGAGGACATATTGCGGCAAACTATATTTCAAGCGAAGAGATAAAACCGCCCTTCCTTGCTCTTGTGGTTTCGGGCGGTCACAGTCACATTATAAACGTGAAATCATATACGGAATTCGAGATCATCGGTAGGACACGGGACGACGCGGCAGGCGAGGCGATGGATAAAGCCGCCCGTACGGTGGGACTTCCGTATCCCGGCGGTGTTAACCTCGATAAGATATCCGTTAATGGCGACGAGAATAAATATAAATTCCCCGTACCCAAGGTTGCGGATAATAAATATGATTTTAGCTTTTCGGGTCTTAAGACCTTTGCAGTTAATCTCGTACATAATGCCTCGCAGAAGGGCGAAGAGGTTAAGGCGGAGGATTTAGGCGCATCGTTCATAAAAACCGTCACAGACCTTCTTACGGCGCATACAATGGATGCCGCAGAAGACATCGGCGCAAAGACTATTGTTTTAGCGGGCGGTGTTTCTGCAAATTCCCGATTAAGAAGGGTAATGGCAGAGCAATGCGAAAAGAGAGGAATAAAGCTCTTTATGCCTCAGCTTAAATATTGCGGTGACAATGCGGCAATGATAGCTTCCCAAGGCTATTATGAATTTATGGACGGCAAGAGAGCAGATCTTACGCTTAATGCGGTAGCATCAATGCCTATAGATAAGGCTGATTTTTAATATAACGAGATAATCTCGTATTGGAGGACATAGATATGACAGAGAAAGATAATGAGTTATTCGGTGCACAGCCCCCAAAGGAGAATTGGATATCAGCAGTTTCCACTCCTACGGAAAAACCTACGGCATCCTATGAGGATCAATTCGTTTTATCCGTTCCGGGTGAAGCTGTTTCGCCCGCAGCATCCGCGGAACCCGTGAGATATGAAGATCCGATACCTCCCGTAGCACCCGTACCTCCCGTAAGGTATGAAGATCCGGTACCTCCCGTAGCCCCTGTAGCTCCCGCTGCACCATACAACCCTTCGGTACCGCCTGTTGCCCCTGTAGCTCCCGCTACACCCTACAATCCCGCAGTGCCTCCCGTAAGCAACTACGCTCCCGCGAGTAACCCCGCACCATATGCTCCGGTTGCTCCTGCCAATACATACAATCCCGTTGCACCTTATGCACCGGTTAATAATGCTCCGGTGAACGGCTATAATCCTTACGGTCAGACAAATACACCTGTCGGTAACTATAACAATACTCCCGCAGGCGCAACGCAGTCATTTGCACCCGTAGCACCCGCTCCCGTGGTACCTACACCCGTTGCGACAAAACCCGTAGCACCCGCTTCCGTAGCTCCCGCTACTGCACCTAATCCATACGCACCCGCTCCCGCGGTTAATACAATGCCTACCGCACCCGTTCCCAACGGAACAGCTAACGGCGGAAACGGCGGTTCAGGTAAGAAATCCAAGGCTCCCATAATAATCGCTATCGTTGCTGTATTGTTAGTAGCAATAGGTGCGTTGGCTTTCGTTATTTTCGGCATGGATAAGGACGACGATGATTCCGATAAAAAGGGCGGTAAAAATAAGACTACTACAGAGTATCAGAGCAAAGAGGACGAGGAAGTCACGGTTGATGCTCCCGTAGAAACTGTTCCGGTAACGTCTACTACCGTACCGCCAACTGCACAGTCACCCTCACATAAGCCTACTCAGGCTCCCACACAAGCACCTACACAAGCGCCTACTCAGCCTCCGGTAACTCAAGCACCGGAAACTCAAGCTCCTACCGAGTCATACGGCGGAAATTCATATATTGATACCGATACGTATTCATTGGATCTTTCCGTTGGTGAGACTGCAGATGTGTACGTCTATGCATACGGCGATTTACCCGATTATTTTACTTTCTATGTTGAGTATCCCTACGGCGTAGAGGTAGAATGGGGCGAATGGGAAAGCGGCGGCGACAGCTGTTACCTCTACGTAACCGGCGTGTCCTCTTGCGACAATACCATCGAAGTATATCTCAAGGACGACTACGGCAACGTAATCGACGAAACCTCGTTCTACATTTGTGTTGAATAATATGTCTGATATGTAAAACGACTCTCAAAATGTAGCATAAAACCGCTATGGTGATATAAAAATATACAATTCCATAAAATAAAAATCATCCCCGCATAACCGTTCAATACGACTATGCGGGGATCTTAATTTGTTAAAAATAACTGACTGCAAAACATACCTCCCTGCACCGGAGGGAGGGGGCAAGGAACACGACCGCGCCCGGTGGGCGATAAAGGGAGTGTGAGTTGGCGCAGTGGTCAAAGAAATCGAGCAAGCGAATAGCGCGATGATTTCTTTGGGTACCACAAGAGGACTCGACGCGAAGTATAACGGAGCGTTGGTGGAGGGGCCCGATAAGTCGTTGCTATGATAAAACGGAAAAGATAGCGAAGCCGTAGTTCATACTCCCCCAACCCCCCAAAAATAAAAATATTAAAAAATTTTCTCGAAAATATGTAGTAATCATCACTTTTTGTCATATATAAGTGTGATGTAATAACATAATATTATCTCTTGCATTTCAATTTAATCATTTTAGCATAAATGATTAAATTGACTGTTGACGA
>JAZUSK010000023.1:0-14723 GCA_045606645.1 Acutalibacteraceae bacterium
CCCAACGGGTGGTCTTTTCTTTTAGCATGGTGGGATTTGAACCTATTCGTTGCAACAGTCCGGTGGACTGTTGCTTGCCGCCGGCTCGACGGCGGCAACTCCTTGATTAATTCAAATCCCTCCATCTACCTTTTATCCCCCAACCACCCCATTGGGGTGGTTTTTTATTGGCCTGATTGGGATTTGAACCTATTAATTGCAACAGTCCGGTGGACTGTTGCTTGCCGCCGGCTCGACGGCGGCAACTCCTTGATTAAGTCAAATCCCTCCATCTCCGCCAAAGAATAACCGTAATCTTGATACAAGGTTGCGGTTATTTTCTTTTTATGGTATACTGTAGGAAAAGGCGGTGATTGAATGAGTAAAATACTTGGTTCTTGGAGCGGAATGAGAAAATACTTGGAACAGGAGATGCTTGCGGAATCGTTACGTGGAAGAATTAGATATGGCTGCACTTCTTATGTCGGGATGGACGGATGCCACATCTTCGAGATTTGTGTTGACGGCAAACAAGTGAAACGCTTTTCGTGGGAAACCGTTAACTCTTATTTTATTGATAATGGATATACGTGTAATAAGAATCCAAATGGCACAGACGAGTATTGGGCAGAGTTTTGGTCACTGCTTGATAAACATCCTATACCGGATCGAACAGAATATACTGACGAAGAGTTTTGTAATGCCCTCGAGTATTATCGCAATCATGATATCCAAGAAAGTCTACGCTCAAATAATCCGCTAATCAGGATGTTTGCGATTTTTGACAGGAGGGTTGGCAAGCGAACACTTGCCAAATTGGAATCCGAGCTCGATAAACAGCCGGAGTGGTTACAACAAATGTACTTGCTTCGTTTCAGAGCAGAGTTGAACTAATAAGTTTTGCCCCCCTAAGCAGATTTCATCCGATCGCAACGAGAATTTCGTTACCAAAAGTCAGATTACCAATAAAAATCACTTTGCATAGCAATATTTCATTTTGTGTGATATAATTAATCCATAACCGAAAGAGCAGGTGACTTTTATGACCGACTATACACCCAACGGCTATACTATCCGCGCCATAACTCCCGACGATAATCCTGCCGTTGCCAAGCTCATCAGATATAATTTAAAGAAGCATGATCTTGATATCCCCGGTACTGTTTACTTCGATGCTTGCGTGGACGATATCCACGGCGTATACGATGGCAGAGACAGATGTGGGTATTACGTGCTCATTAATGAAGACGGCAAGCTCGTAGGCGGAATCGGGTATGACGCTTTAGAGAGAATCCCACGTTGCGCAGAATTACAGAAAATGTATCTTGATGATTCCGTAAAAGGACAAGGTCTCAGCTACATTCTTATAGATTACGTAGAAGAGAGAATGAGAGAAGCAGGATACACTTGTTCTTATCTCGAGACTCACTCTAATCTTCAAGTGGCAATTCACGTCTATGAGAAGTGTGGATATAAACGTATTGATCGTCCAAAAGATGTTGAACACGGTGCTATGGACCATTTCTATATAAAAAAATTAAATACACATAGGAGTGAGCTTTTATGAAAAGAAACGTTATTGTAGCAATTTCAGTTTTACTTGTTTCTGCTATTGTTTTAGGTATTTGTTTCAGCTATTTTACTAAAAAGCCCGAAAAAGTCGAAAATTTCAGAGTTGTGGCTTACATACGCGGTGAATGGGTACAATCTCCCGAAAGCCTACACCCTGAGGATTTTGATATCATCACAGATGTTATTCTATTTGAATGTGCTTCATTCAACAACAAGGGCGAAGTAATTTATGATGAAACAACACTCGAAACCGCCTTGAACAATATCCGCGATGCTATCGCTGACAGAGACGTTAACATTACCCTGAATTTACTTGGACCCGGAGGTAAGACAGATTCTACTGTTTGGGAAGAACAGATGGAAGCACAAAGCGTTGAGCATAACAAAGCATTTGAAAGCGGTATTTTAGAAAAGAACATAGTTGATATTCTTGATAAATATGGTTTTGACGGTGTACACTTCGACTATGAATATCCCCTCTCAAGCAAAGCGTGGAAGGCTTATAACAGCTTCCTTGTATCTTTGGATAAAAAATTAGGCGATTATACACTTGGTGTTGCATTTGCAGATTGGAACAATAAGTTTTCACGAGCTGCTTCAAACGCTGTTGATTATTTCGAGCTTATGTCTTACGACTTTGTCGATGAAAGTGGTAAGCATGCTACATACGAGCATACCGTGGATATCATTGAGAAAATGAAATTAAAACACGTTGACCCCCACAAGGTACACATTGGCCTTCCCTTTTATTCAAGACCAACTGATATGGATACATATTGGTACAGCTACAATAGTTGTTATGATGGTATAAGTGAAGATGGTTGGTATCATTGCAACGACATCAACAAGGATTTCTGGTTTAACACTCCCGACGTAATAGAGAATAAAACTGATTACGCAATCAAAAACGGCTACGGCGGTGTTATGATATGGCATTACAACTGTGACCTGCCATCCACCCACGAAGATTCACTTATACGAGCTATTGATGATTCAATCAAAAACAACTATAAGTAAAAATGCAAATCATAAAAAACAACCCCGACAGCGTTAACACGATGTCGGGGTTTTAATCTTATTCAGTTATATTAGCCACCGAAAAGGCCGCTGATAAGCTCGAAGAAGTAAGCAAAGAGACCGAAGATAATGTTTGTGATTGTGTTAGGTCTGATAACTTCCTGCTCATCCTTTTCAGATGCGCCGATTGTGTAGTCGAATGTCTTGGTGTCTGTAACACCTGTGTCAACCCATTCACCATCAGCAGTCATTTCCTGCTCAACATAATTAATGGTAAGATTGAAGTCACCAAAATCAGTATGTACGTAGTTTACGTCGTAACCTGTCATTTCTGTGAACTCACCATTAAATGTATCGTTTACATACCAAGAAACGGGAAGGAATCTCTTAGAGCCTTCTACGGGATTTCCGTTATCCATACCGCTACCGAAAGCTGTGAAACGAACTGTCTTGTGG
This sequence comes from Acutalibacteraceae bacterium, assembly GCA_045606645.1. Lineage (GTDB taxonomy): Bacteria > Bacillota > Clostridia > Oscillospirales > Acutalibacteraceae > DTU089. The sequence continues at coordinate 3,025 of JAZUSK010000023.1, forward strand.
TAGATGTATGCGGGAAGGAGACCCTCTGCAGTATTGTTGTCAGCAGAGAATACCTTCTTGCTGCCTTCGTCTGCAATTGTGTCTGTTGCACCGCAACCGTTTGTACACTTAGCAGTCTTTGTACCGTCTTCGTCGTATGTAGCGTCGCCGTTTGAAACGTACTTATCGAAGCTATGCTCAACTACGCTAAAGAGGAACTCAGCCTTAACCGTGCAATCAGCATAATCGCAAGTGAATACAAGCTCTTCATTGTAGTTACCGGACTCAAGACCTGCCTTAGGCTGAACAGAGATAACTAATGTTGCCTCGGGAGCAAGAGCAAGTCTTCCGCTTACAACAGATACGTTATAAGCTACGCTTGAAGGAAGAGTATAATTAAGTGTTACGTTACCGGTGTTTACGATTGTGATTGTTTCTGCCTGAGGAGCAACGTAGCTCTCACATTCTGCACCGAAGTTATTACCGCTGATTTCAACGTCTGCATCGATGATAACCTGAGTCCAAACGGGAACATATGTAACGTCGCCTGTAACATTAGCTATAGACTCACCAACAGCGATTGTATCAACTACGGGAGTAAATACCTCGTTACCTGCGTCGTCTGTAGTGATCTCGATAACCGTTGCGGTCCAACCGGTCTGGATGTAACCCTCACGAGTGAAGATTGCACCGGGAGCAGTTGTTGACTTATTAAAGTTAACGGTCTTGGTCTGAGCAGTACCCACACCATACTCGCCACCGTCGAAGGTGATTGTGTACTTATTAACTGTCCAGTAAGGATAGAGAGTAAGGTTCTTTGTAATCTTCTGAGCCTTTTCAAGTGTATAGGTTCTTGATGTACCGTTCCTGTTGGTTGACCAACCTGCATGTGTGTAACCTGTTCTTGTGTAGGTCTCACCTAAAAGAGTAACGGTCTCGTTTTTCTCGATACCATCCTGTACATATTCTTCTGTTTCCTTAGCGTATGTACCGGGTTTGTAAGAAACAGAATAGGTTGTAGCTGCTGAAGCGGTGATGCTCACGATTGAGAAAATCATAAGCATAGCCATAAGAGCGGCTAATGATTTTTTGAAGCCTGTCTTCATGTGATATTCCTCCAATTAAAAAGTTAGACTTTTACCCTTGAATTATAACATAATTATTATAAAAATCATATTATCACTTTTAACAAACATAAGGCAAAAAAACTGTGAAACTTCCCAATATATCACAAACAAATTGTTAAACTGACCCTAACTCCACGTTACATAATATCTTGATTTGTTGCTCGTTTCGTGGTATTCTTTTACAGAAGAAATTTCAGAGTAGGTAACATTATGAAAATCGGAAATCTTGAAATAAAAGAAAAAGCCGCTCTTGCCCCCCTTGCCGGAGTCGCTGACAGAGCTTTTCGCGAATTATGTCGCGGATATGGTGCAGCATATACAGTTGGAGAAATGGCAAGTGCAAAAGGCATCAGTCTCGGGGATAAAAAGAGCGCCGAGCTCTTATTTATAACAGATACGGAGCGCCCAAGCGGAGCGCAGATCTTCGGGAATTCCCCTGAAACAATGGCTATTGCTGCAGAAAAGGCATTAGCCTACTCCCCTGATTTTATTGATATAAACATGGGTTGTCCCGCCCCCAAGGTAGCTTCCTCCGGCGGTGGTGCACTTCTCATGAAAAGTCCTGCTCTTGCGGCAGATATTGTTCGAGAGGTTGTAAAAGCCTCCACCGTACCCGTAACTGTTAAGATCCGCGCAGGCTGGGATGATAATAATATAAATGCTGTGGAGCTTGCTAAAATGTGCGAGGATGCAGGTGCATCGGCTATTACCGTGCATGGCAGAACGAAGGTACAGATGTACGCGCCGCCCGTCAACAGAAATATAATTAAACAAGTTAAAGATGCGGTAAGTATTCCCGTCATCGGTAACGGAGACGTAATTGATGGTATAAGCGCCGCAAAAATGATGGAAGAAACCGCTTGCGATATGGTTATGGTAGGCAGAGGAGCTCTCGGCAGACCGTGGGTTTTTGCTGAAATAAACGCTTATCTGGATCACGAGGTGATTCTTCCCGAGCCTCCCGTAGCGCAGAAGATGGCTGTAATGCTGAAGCACATTGAGAAAATTTGTCAGTACAAGGGTGAATTTGTAGGCATCAGAGAAGCAAGAAAGCATGCCGCATGGTACACCAAAGGACTTCACGGAGCCGCTAATTACAGGGCTCGGATAGGTCTTATAAGCTCCATCGAGGAGCTCCAACAAATAGCCCTCGAGCTTGTAGAGCAAAACCTCGATTAATCGTTGTTACCAATATTTATTTAATGAAAAAACACACCTCGCATGGTAAGATTGACACATCTTTTCCATACGAGGTGATTTTTTTGAAAAGATTATTTTCGGCAGTATTTGCCCTTATCATTTTTGCGGGTGTAATTTTCACAACACCCCGTGTCTCTGCGGCTGCACCTATAGCCGGAGCCGCTCGAGTAAACACAAGCTCCACGTCTCTTAACGTGCGCTCATCCCCCTCTTCATCTGCGTCTGTAAGGACTACCTTAAGCAGAAACTCGTACGTTACTCTTGTATCAAAAAGCGGATCATATTGGTACGTAAGATACTCAGAAAACGGTTATGGCTATTGTCATTCCAACTATCTTTATCAAGTATCCGGTGCAGTAAGATACGTCAAGACATCTTCAGGCGATTTAAGAGTAAGAACATCGCCTTCCACTACAGCAACAGTTGCCGCAAAGCTTCCGTCAGGTACGGCAGTAACCGTACTATCAGTTACCGGTAACTTTGCAAGGATTGTCTATAACGGCAATAAAACGGGATACGTACATCGAGATTATCTGAGTGCTACAGAGCCCGTATATTCTTATAAATCAATAAAACTAAAGGTTCCCGATTATAAACAAACCGACTCACGGTGGGCAAACGTAACGCTCGGCTCCTCGGGTCAATCAATAGGACGAATCGGTTGTGCAACAACGGCTCTTGCTATGACGGAAAGTTATCGAACGGGAACAACTATTTATCCTCATAATATGGCTAAAAAACTCAGCTATACCTCCGGCGGTGCAGTTTATTGGCCCTCCAACTATAATATAATAACCTCATCGAGTGGTTACCTTTCAAAAATCTATAACGCTCTTTCGGAAGGTAAACCCGTTATAGTCGGTGCAAAGAAATCAAACGGCGGTCAGCATTATGTCGTAGTTACCGGCGTAAATGCCACCCCCACGCTTTCCACCGCATCGTTCATTATTAATGACCCCGGTTCAAATACAAGAACGACCCTTGCACAGTTCTTCTCGGCATATCCATATTTCTATAAAATGCTTATTCCGAAATAAGAGAAAAACAACTGAAATCAACAAACATCTGTTTTGTCTATTGCTTACAAAAGAACGCTTAAAATTTTTAAAAATATAATTTCCAATAATTAAAAAACCACTTCCTTTTTTGTTCCAAAAGTGTTATACTATTGAAGGTTAATACCATAGGAAATTGTGTGCCGAATTTATCGGCATAGGGTGACAAAAATAATCACATATAAATTTGTGTCGATTTTGTCGACTTTTATAAAGGAGTGCAGTTTGTGGAAAGATTTATTATCCGTGGCGGTAAAACGCTTAACGGTACAATAACAATCGGCGGCGCAAAAAATGCCGCTCTCCCCATTATTGCCGCTGCAGTATTCGCAGGTGAGCCCTGTCGAATTGAAAACGTCCCCGAAATCAGCGACGTAAGAATGATGATTAAAATTCTCCGCTATATCGGAGCAGAGGTTACCTCTCCCGAAAAAGGCGTTATTGTTGTAGATTCCGCTAATGTTCGCTCAGACGTCACTATCCCCGATGATATGACTCGTAAGCTTCGTGCTTCATACTATCTTCTTGGTGTACTTTTGAGTAAATACGGTTCCGCCAGCGTAGCTCTCCCCGGCGGATGCTACTTTGGTGTTCGCCCTATAGATCAGCACATCAAGGCATTTGAGGCTCTCGGTGCTACCGTTTCCACGGATAATGCTATTGTTGAGGTTTCAGGAAATGAGTTGTATGGCTCTTCTATTTATCTCGACGTTGTTTCTGTTGGCGCTACAATAAACGCTATGCTTGCGGCTGTAAAGGCAAAAGGCCTTACAGTTATCGAGAATGCAGCGAGGGAACCGCACATCGTTGACCTTGCGAACTTCCTTAACTCTATGGGTGCGGATGTTCGTGGTGCAGGTACAGAGGTTATCAAAATACGTGGTGTATCAGAAATGCACGGTTGCTCATATCCCATTATCCCCGACCAGATCGAGGCAGGCACCTATATGGTTGCGGTAGCAGCTGCAGGCGGCGACGTACTTATCGATAACGTTATCCCCAAGCACTTAGAGTCTATTTCAAACAAGCTTGAGGATTGCGGTATTACAGTTATTGAAGGCGACGAAAGTGTACGTGTTATTTCCGATGGCGGCAGACCACGCGCTTGCAGAGTCAAGACAAGCCCTCATCCCGGCTTTCCTACAGATATGCAGCCGCAGTTTGCTACACTTCTTTGTAAATGCAACGGCAACAGCACTGTTGTTGAGGATGTTTGGGACAACCGTTTCAAGTACATCGATCAACTAAGACGTATGGGCGCTAATATTATAGTAAACGGAGACACAGCTCTTATTAGCGGTGTTGAAATCCTTCAGGCTGCTCCCGTTGAGGCAGATGACCTTCGAGCGGGTGCCGCAATGGTAATCGCAGGTCTGATGGCTAAGGGTGAGACCACCGTAGATAATATCAAGTACATTGACCGCGGATACGAAGGTATTGTAGAAAAGCTCACCGCAGTTGGTGCTGATATTACGAGAGTATCTATTGACGAGGATTAATATATGTTAAAGTTTTGTCCGCTGTTTTCATCAAGCAGCGGCAATTCTGTTTACATAGGAGATCGCGAGGGCGGTATCCTGATAGACGTAGGCAGAAGTGCCAAGCAAACTGACTTGATGTTAAAAAATATAGGCGTGGACGTTGACTCTATAAGAGGTATATTACTTACCCACGAGCACACAGACCACGTAAATGGCTTAAGTGTATTTGCCAAGAAACACAATATTCCTATATATGCCGCTCCGGGAACACTCCTTGCTCTCAGAAACAAAGGCATTATCAACGAAAACCACATTGACAACGCCATTAGTACAGATGAATTTTCTGTTGCGGGATTAAATATTAAACCCATAAGAACTTCTCACGACTGTGCAGACGGCAGAGCTTATGTTGTTACGGGATGCGATGGTGTTACCAAAATCGCTCTTGCAACAGATACGGGATACATATCTCCTGAATTGTTATCGGAGATTACGGGCGCAAAGCTCGTGTATTTGGAATCCAATCACGACGTAGCAATGCTTCGTTCGGGTCCGTACCCCTATAATCTCCAACAGAGAATATTATCTAACCACGGTCATCTTTCCAACGATGCTTGTGCAGATGCTCTGAGCGCTCTTATAAATAAAGGTACTACTCACGTATGTCTTGCTCACTTAAGTCAAGAGAATAACACCCCCGAGCTTGCATTCAACACCTCGGTAGATACGCTTAAGGAGTTAGGCGCACTCAACGGCAGAGATTATATTCTCAAGGTAGCCGAACCCGAAAATCATGATAGTATTATAAAAATATAAAAACTTGCTATACCCTTCGGTATAGCAAGTTTTATTTTATAATGAATTAAATACCTTAAGGAGTTCTTCTTTAATAAGCTGATGGCCTGCGGCGGTAGGATGCACACCGTCGGTAGTCCAATACGTAGTATCACCATCGGATGCAGCATCATCAAATTGCTTCATAAGCGGAACAAATGCGAGATTGTATTTATCAGCTATGCGCTTTGCAACAGCTGCCTTTTCTTCCACACCTTTGCGGAAATCATCATAATATCTCTTCGAGCCTTCGCCATATAATACGAATGGTTCTAAGATAATTATCTTGATATCGGGAAGTGCTTCCTTAATCTCTTCTATAAGCATAGAGTAAACTTTTTCAAACTTAGGTGTATCTACACCATTCTGTTCATTAAGCTCATGCCACACATCATTAACACCAATGAGAATAGACATTACATCAGGCTTAAGATTAATAATATCACATTTGATACGAGCATATAGGTCAACTATTCTGTTGCCGCTGATACCACGGTTAATAAACTCATATTTGCCCTTGTTGTTTCGCAACACATCAGAAGCAAAAAGAATGGGATAACCGTAACCGAAAAGACAACTGCCTATTCCCTCGTCCTCATCTACCCTGTTGGCATCTGTTATAGAGTCGCCCTGGAACAAATACTTTATCATATAAATTCCCCTTTACTAAAAACTGTTATTATGGTATAATTATTTATTGGGGCCGTCATAGAACGACTCGGTTACCTCAACCCAAGGGCACTCGATTTTCTCTACAATCTTATCGGGTGCAGCCCAATATACAGCATTTGTAATAACCTTCTGTATTTCGGGGATATAGTAAGTGGGATTTTCTTCATGACCGGGCTGGAAATAGAATACTCTACCGAGACCTCTTGTCCAACAACAACCGGAGCGGAAAACCTCACCGCCCTTGAACCAACCCAGGAATACTGTCTCATCAGGATCCGGGATGTCAAATCGTTCGCCGTACATTTCCTCTACGGGGATGTTGAAATACTCGGGAACATCCTTTGCAATAGGATGAGAAGGCTTGATACACCATACGCGCTCTCTGTCGCCATCACGCCACTTAAGGGAGCAGGTTGTACCCATAAGCTTAATAAAGGGCTTAGAAAAATGAGCGGAATGAAGAGCGATAAAGCCCATACCACGCATAACACGATTATGAACACGCTCTACTAACTCATCGGGTACACAGTGATGAGCCATATGTCCCCACCAAAGAAGTACGTCTGTGCTTTCAAGTACATCTTCAGGAAGACCGTTATCGGGGTCATCGAGAGTTGCTGTTCTTATATTAAGATCATCGTTCACCTTAAGAAAATCCTTGATACAGTTATGAATACCGTTAGGATATACAGCCTTTACGGATTCGCTTTCTTTTTCGTGACGACCTTCGTTCCATATTGTTACGTTAATCATAATAAATCACCTCTGTTATATGATAATTAAATAATATAACAGTGATAGATTTTTTTCAAGTGTATATTATTTTATTTCACATAAAATAATGTGAAGTAAATTTAATATAAATGTGAGTTCGGAACCATCCTCACAATAAACAAAACTACGGAGTGATAAAATTGAAAAACAATAAGAAAATCCGCGGTATTGCTGTAGGTGCAATTATCGCAACCATGTACGTTGTGCTTACGTACGTAACCAATGCACTTGGTCTCGCAAACGGTGCCATTCAGGTGCGCTTCTCGGAAGCATTGACAATACTACCTGTATTTACCCCTTATGCAATACCGGGACTGTTTATCGGATGTCTTGTATCTAATATTCTTACAGGTTGCGTAATAACCGATATAATATTCGGCAGCATCGCTACACTTGTAGGTGCAATAGGTACATATTTTTTAAGAAAGCATCCCATACTTGCAACGCTTCCCCCTATTCTTGCAAATACCTTTATCATACCCTTTGTGCTTATGTATGCATATCACTTAGAGGGTGCTCTGTGGTATTTCTTCCTTACGATATTTATAGGCGAGGTTATTTCCTGCGGTATCTTGGGACTTCTTCTCGAAAAATCACTTAATAAGCGTGATATTTTTAAATCATTACAATAAAATATGATTTAGTAGTTTATTTTTTCGTTTCATTGGAGTATAATTTGATTATATTGGAAAGAGGAGCGTACTTATGATCATTGATGACGTTATAAAAAGTGCAAAAAGAATACATTTTATAGGCATTGGCGGTAGCGGTATGTGTCCTCTTGCAGAGATTCTCCATTCACAAGGACATTATCTTACCGGCTCCGACAACAATGAGTCTGACACCGTTAAGAGAATCAGAAATATGGGTATCCCCGTTGTTATGGGACAGAAGGCGGAAAATGTTGACGGTGCAGATATGGTTGTATATACTGCGGCACTTCTTCCTGACAATCCTGAGCTCGTAGCCGCAAAAGAAAAGGGAATCCCCACCTTTGAGAGAAGCAAGCTTTTTGGTTACTTCACAAGAAAATACGACAACTGTGTGGGTGTTTGCGGTACTCATGGTAAGACAACCGTTACTTCTATGCTCACTCATATACTCATAGAAAATGACTTTGACCCATCTGCGGTTATTGGTGGTCGTCTTCCTCTTACCGGTACAAACGGCCGCGTAGGTAAAAGTGATATTCTCGTATGTGAGGCTTGTGAATATAAGGATACATTCCTTGACCTCACTCCCGATATCAGCGTTATTCTTAACGTTGACCGCGACCATATGGAATATTTCAAGACTCTTGAGAATCTTGAAGCTTCTTTTAGAAAGTTTGCGGATATGTCAACTAAATGTGTTATTTACAACGGTGATGATAAGAACACTATTGACAGTGTGGCGGGTGTAAGTGGCAAAAATATGATAACCTTCGGCAAGAATGATGCTTGTGATTTTGTTGCTAAAAACGTTGAATGGAAAGACGGCGCGTTCCCCTGCTACGATGTTTACAATAAAGGAGAGCTTTTAGGTAGAATTGAATTAAGCGTTCCCGGCGAACACAACGTTCTCAATTCTCTTGCAGCAATAACTACCGCAATGTATCTCGGCGCTTCCTTTGAGCAATGCAAAAACAGCGTTGCAACCTTCAAGGGTGCCGGCAGAAGATTTGAATACTTAGGTAGCTTCAACGGTGCAGACATCGTTGATGACTATGCGCATCATCCTGCGGAAATCCGGGTTACTCTTTCTGCTGCAAAGAAAATGAATTACAAGCGTGTATGGGCAGTTTTCCAGCCCTTCACATTCAGTAGAACTCAGATGCATCTTAAGGCTTTTGCTGATACACTTTCCATTGCGGATAAAGTTGTTCTGACTGAGATTATGGGTTCAAGAGAAATCAATACCTATGGTATCACAACTCAAGATCTTGCAGATGAAATAGACGGTTCAGTTTGGTTTGATACCTTCCCCAAGGTTGCCGATTACCTTAAGGAAAATATCGCCGAGGGTGATCTCGTTCTTACACTTGGTTGCGGCGACGTTTATAAGATAGCTAAATTAATTTTAGGTAAAGAATAATTAAAATGCTACACGATTTCCAATCGTGTAGCATTTTTCAAATAATATTATGTTATATAAAATCAAAACGCCTTGCAACTTAATGCAAGGCGTTTTACTCATTAGATTAAACTAATTCAAGAATGCACATCTCTGCTGCGTCACCGCGGCGAGCTTCAGTCTTGATGATACGGCAGTAACCGCCGTTAACTTCTTTATACTTAGGAGCTATTTCGTCGAAAAGTTTCTTAACAACGTCCTCCTTAGTAATGTATGCCAATGCCTGTCTCTTGTTATGGAGACTATCAACCTTAGCGAGGGTGATCATCTTTTCAGCTAAAGCGCGAACTTCTTTCGCTCTTGTAACTGTTGTTGTCATCTTACCGTTTTCAAGTAAAGATGTAACCATGTTGCGAAGCATAGCATCGCGGTGATCGCTCGCTCTGCCGAGTTTTCTGGTTCCTGGCATCTAAATCACTCCTTTGCAATATAGACGACTTATTCGTCCTCGTCACGAAGAGAAAGACCAAGTGAAGCAAGCTTAGCAACAACCTCTTCAAGAGATTTTCTACCAAGGTTTCTTACCTTCATCATATCTTCTTCTGTTTTGTTGATCAAATCTTCAACAGTGTTAATACCGGCTCTCTTGAGACAGTTGAAAGAACGAACTGAAAGGTCAAGCTCTTCGATAGTTGTTTCGAGAACCTTACCGTTTTCGGAATCATCCTTCTCCTTCATAATCTCTGTCTTAGAAACTTCATCAGAAAGCTCTACGAAGAGATTAAGGTGCTCAGTGAGAATCTTAGCTGCAAATGAAACTGCATCCTTAGCGGAGATAGTACCATCTGTCCAAACCTCGATTGTGAGCTTGTCATAGTCGGTAATCTGACCTACACGAGTATTATCAACTGTGTAGTTCACTTTCAACACGGGTGTATAGATTGAGTCAATAGCGATTACGCCGATTGAAGGATCGAGGAGCTGCTTGTTTCTATCAGAAGAAACGTATCCTCTGCCCTTGTCAGCTGTAAGTTCCATAACAACATGTGCATCTGCATCAAGTGTTGCAATGTGATGATCAGGGTTAAGAATCTCAACCTCTGAATCAGCTTTGATGTCACCCGCTGTAATTTCACCGGAGCCGTTTGCCTCGATGTATAAAATCTTGGGACCACCGTCTCCGTGTATTTTGAGAATAACGCCCTTAAGGTTAAGAACTATCTCGGTAACATCCTCTTTTACGTTCGGGATCGTTGAGAACTCATGAAGAACGTTGTCGATCTTAACTGAAGTAATAGCATAACCCGGAAGAGATGAAAGAAGAACTCTACGAAGGCTATTACCAAGTGTTGTACCAAAACCTCTCTCGAGAGGCTCAACAACAAATGTGCCGTATGCGGAATCTTCTGCTGATCCGATAAACTTTACTTCGGGTTTCTCAATACCAATCATACCAAACCCTCCTTGAAATTGCGCGGCTAAGCCGCGATATTTGTTTCGCCTATCACAATAGGCATGAGGCTAAAGAGCATTATTTTGAATAGAACTCGACGATAAGATGCTCTGCAACGGGAACGTCAATCTGATCTCTCTCAGGAAGATTGATAACCTTACCGGAAAGAGCTTCGCGATTGAGGTCGAGCCATGCGGGAACCGGACGGCTGCCGTTAGCTTCAATAATATTCTTAAATGCATCGGTCTGAGCTGACTTTTCCTTAATGGAAATTACATCGCCTGCCTTGCAAAGGTAAGAAGGAATATCAACCTTCTTGCCGTTCACACAGAAGTGACCATGTGTAACGAGCTGTCTACCTTCTGCTCTGGAATCTGCCCAGCCAAGAAGATAAACAATGTTATCCAAACGGCTTTCGCAGATCTTAAGAAGGTTTTCACCTGCCTGGCCCTGCATCTTTTCAGCCATAAGGAAATATTTGTGGAACTGTCCCTCAAGAACGCCATAGTAACGTCTTGCTTTCTGCTTCTCACGAAGCTGCATGCCGTATTCTGAAACCTTCTTACGACCCTGACCATGCTGGCCGGGTGCATAAGAGCGACGTTCAAGAGCACATTTACTGGTATAGCATCTGCCACCCTTTAAAAAGAGCTTCTGGCCCTCGCGGCGGCAAAGCTTACATACCGCACCGGTATATCTTGCCATAATTCGTTTCCTCCTATTATGTTATACACGCCTTCTCTTGGGCGGACGGCAGCCGTTGTGAGGAATGGGTGTTACATCCTTAATGAGTGTAACATCGAGACCTGCAACCTGTAAAGCTCTGATTGCTGCTTCTCTTCCTGCACCGGGACCTTTAACATAAACTTCAACAGTTTTCATACCGTGCTCAATAGCAACCTTTGCTGCTGTTTCAGCAGCTGTCTGAGCAGCGAAGGGAGTGGACTTACGAGAACCTCTGAAGCCCATTTCACCAGCACTTGCCCATGAAACTGCGTTACCCTGAGTATCAGTAATTGTAACTATTGTGTTATTGAAGGTGGATTGGATATGAGCCGCACCGCGTTCAATA
>JAZUSK010000024.1:0-177585 GCA_045606645.1 Acutalibacteraceae bacterium
CTTGGAAGAGCCATATAAAGAGGTGTTTATGCTTTTTGTTTTTGGCGGCCTGTCGCTAAAAGATATTAGTGCGATGTTTGAAAAAAGTGAAAGCTGGGCTCGTGTTACTTACTACCGCGCCAAGCAAAAAATAATGGAAGGATTGGGTCGATAATATGGACTGCAATGTAATAAAGGACCTGCTGCCTCTATATGTAGATGATTGTTGTTCGGAAGAAAGCGCAAGACTTGTAGCCGAGCATCTAGGCACATGCGGGAGTTGCCGCAAAACATATGATCAAATGCGTGAATCATGCCAAACCTATGAAGAAAAACCGCATTCTGTGAAGCTGCGTCGTGTGAGCGATTGGAAAGCATCCCTGCTTCAATCGGTGATGCTCTTCGTTTCCTTTGCCATTATTACATTAGGCGTAATTTTAGAAGGCAGTACCCCTGCAGGAAATACCAACGGTTTGTGGGCAGTGGCACTGATCGTTCCTGCAACCGGATATATGCTGTCTCTGGCAAACTGGTTTTTCCTTCGAGTGTATAAGAATCGGAAAATTTTTTCTGATTGTTCCTGCTTGGCAACCTTAGGAATTACTCTTTGGGGATATGTATGGGCGGCAATCCACTATGCGGGTGAGCTGGTGATGTCTTCACCACTGATTTGGGTCGGGATGGTGCTGTCTGCTATGTTCTGCGTCTTATCAAAGGTGTTGTCTAACCAATATGCGTTACTGCTAGGACGGGAGTGAGAATATGCTTAAAAAGGGATTGAGCTTGTTTTTGGTGGTAATCATGATGATTTCTCTATCCGGTTGCTCAGATATTTTGGATGGTGCTTTCTTTCTCTTTCTTGTAGCAACCGTGGATGACAGCGCAGATAAAGATGAGGTTTTTGAATTCGTCTGTGAAAATGAAGAAGATTTGCTTGAAGCCATTGAAATCGGAGATTTTTCTGCATATGAGAATAAAGGTTTTATCAAAGAAATCGACGCAGACGAAACAGTTGTTGATTTTTCCTGTGGTGGTGCCGGAATCGGTTCGGGGACATCTTACATAGGGTTCTATTACACCTCGGAAAATGATATAGTGGCTGTGTGGTGCGCACCATCATCTACCAGTGCGTTGACGCCTTCAGAAAACGGATATGAGTGGCAAGAACCCAATGGAGATAACCGGTATTATACAGAGCATATCTGTGGGAATTTCTATTATTATGAGGCTTCGTTTTAAGTTGCTCACCTCGGGCGAAATGTCCCCCCCTAAAATGGAAATTTGCACCCCATAGGAGTTTCTATCAATATATTAGCCCTAAAAAAATTAAAGTAATCACTTCGGTGATTGCTTTATTTTTTTGTGTCAAAATACTATATGGGACTCGAACCCCCACTCGGCGAAGCCGAACACAATCGGGTGATCGCGAGGGAAATGTCATAACAAGATGCTTTGTTTCAATTTTAGATTTTGAGTGGAAAAATTAAAACAACTATGATATAATATATTTAACAAATTCAGAACTGAGAGGAGTTTGCTTTATGAAAAAATCGATTAGCTTTATTTTAGTTGTGACGGTTCTTTTGTGCTGTTTTACATCTTGCGATATCACCGCGAACTTTTCTGATGCGTTGTCCGGCAAAGCGGAGTCAACTCCCAAGGTGGAGGAAATGCTCTCGGCTCTCGCGGAGAACGATATGTCTGCCGCTGAAGCACTTTTGCATCCTCAGATTGCGGACGATTCCGGTGATATGCTGGAGCGTTTGGCTGACTATATTGACGGTCGAAAGGCTGAATCCGTGGAGGTTACAAGCGTTAGCATTAATACCTCTACCGGTACGGGCGGGAAATCCAGACAGGAAGAAATTTCCTGTGAAGTTAAGCTTGACGACGGAGATTCTGTTGCCTTAAACGTTGTTTATCTTTCTGATAATCAGGGCGAAGGCTTTACGGTTTTTCAGATCGTTCTTTGATAATTACACAATAAGTCAAAGCAGCACCTCGTTTGAGGTGCTGCTTTTGTTTGTGCTTTTGTAAATTAATATTTATCCATTGATTCCACGTCTATTGTGAACACTATAGCACCGCCGATGGGAATTTCGCTGGAGAAATCATCCTCTCTGAGGCCTGTGCCGTAAGCATCCACTGTTGTTGTCTTTTTTACACGCTTTTGTGAGTTTTCTTTAATTATTTCCTTAGCTCGTGTGATTGAATCGTCGCTGGCACCAATGAGCAGAGTAGTATTACCAACCATAAGGAATCCGCCGGTGGTAGAAAGCTTTGTTACGGTGAAGCATTCTCTTGTGAGGGCAGATGATACGGTTGCGCTGTCATCGTTGTTTACTATTGCTATTAAGAGTTTCATTTTATAAATTTCTTCCTTTCAAAAAATCAAAGTTTCGGTAATATCATCTGCTGACTTCGTTTGTCAAGCTTGTTTACGTCGGGAATCTCATATCTGTTATCGTTAGCATCCTTTATAAGGACTCTTCCGTCGTAAAGAGGTTTTATTGCAGTAAGATGATTTCGTATTTCAAATGTGCAGGTACCCTTGTCGGTCTCCGCTGTCCACATCCATATTTTAAATTTTTCGCTCATTTCTATGAAGCGCGTGATTCTGGGCATCATATAGTATTCTTTGAGGCAGTTTTTCACGACCTTGCGTGAATCGGGGGACAGATCATCAATGTTTCTGATAACTGCTATTTCGTTACCTTCCGAATCCATTAATGCTATATATTTATTGAGACCGGTTATGGGGAACATTCGGTGGAGCTCAAGCTCGGTGTATTTTTCGCCGTTATAAAATTCTGCATCTACAAATATTTTGTCATTTTCAGTTAGCCTTATTTCAGGGCCATCAATATATTTCGGCATATATATCACCTCACTCAAAATTCTCTTCAGCCTTGCGCTTTTGAAGCTGCTCGCCCATAGACTGAATTTCAACCAATTTGTAATACTTACCCTTCTTTTTAAGAAGCTCTTCGGGAGTACCGCACTCGATTATTTCGCCCTTATCTACAACCACGATTTTGTTTGCCTTTCTGAGTGTAGATAAGCGGTGTGCGATCATGAGCGTGGTTCTGCCGCTGATAAGTCGCTCGATGGCTTCCTGTATCAGGTGCTCTGTCTCGGAGTCAACTGCCGCAGTGGCCTCGTCGAAAATAAGAATACTGGGATTTTTAAGAACAGCTCTTGCGATAGATACTCGTTGACGTTCACCGCCCGAGAGACCTACACCTCTCTCGCCGAGCATAGTATCGTATGCATCGGGGAGCTTTGATATAAAGCCGTGGGCATTGGCAACTTCTGCCGCGTGAAGCACTTGCTCTACGTGAACTCTGCCACTACCAAAGGCTATATTATTGAATATTGTATCACGGAACATCAACGGCTCCTGCTGAACGTAGCCGATAGAATCTCTGTAATACTTCATATCTACGTTTTTAATGTTCTCGCCATCAATGAGTATCTCGCCGTCATAATCGTCATAGTATCGCATAAGAAGGTTAATCAAGGTGGATTTACCTGAGCCCGTAGTACCTACGATACCAACGATATCGCCTTCTTCTATGGTGAGATTAATATTGGATAATACTTTTTTGGAACGATCAAAGGCGAAGTTTACGTTACGGAATTCGATTTTGCCCCTTAATCTGTCGGGGACGTTACCTTGTCCGAAATCGTGCTCAGGCTCCGCATCTACGATATCAAGAATCTTTTCTGCTGAAGCGAGAGTATTCTGGTACGAGTCGCTCATATTGGCAAAGAAGTTTATGGGATTATAGAACATACTTGCGTATGATACGAAGGAAACGAGAAGACCGAGAGATATCTCCCTGCTACCGTTTATAACCATATTACCGCCGAGGAACCATACGACGATAGAACCGCAGGTAACAAGGAAAGTGATAAGTGACGGGAATATCGCCGCGGGCACGGCAACCTTTTTGTCTTCCTTGTACCATTCATCACAATGACGGCGGAATTTATTGATAGTGTCTTTTTCATTCGTAAAAGCCTTTATCACTCGTACACCGGGGATAGAGTTTGCAAGGACTGTAGATATGGAAGCACTACGTCTCCAAAGACGCATATACTTAGGTCCGATTATCTTGCCGAAAAGTCTGCCTACAACGACAACTATCGGCACAGGAATCAGTGAAAACAGAGCCAGCTTCCAGCTCATACCGAACATGATCACTACGAGTCCGATGAGAGTGAAGGCTTGTACAACTGCTTCCTGAGTTATTTTCATAATAAAGGTCTGAATAACACCTGCATCAGAATTTACGCGGTTTATAACAGAACCGGTAGATATTTTATCGTAAAAGCTCAAAGGAAGATATTGTGCTTTTTCGTAAATATCCTTTTTAAGATTCAGCGTGATTCTGTCACCCGCAAGTCTGAGCTTGTAGGAGCGAAGACCATTCATTACGTACTGCAAAACGTATATTCCGAGAAGAGCCATCAAAACCTTAAGGAGCATAGAGGCATCCTTGTTAGGAATAACGTCGTCAACCATTATCTTAGTAATATATGGCGGAACGAGAGACAGCGCTGTAGCTGCAACGGACAGCAACATACATACTAATAGTGACTTTTTCTCCGGAACGACATACTTTCCGAATTTTGATATAAGCTTACCCTTGCCCGAGCAGTTTATACAATCTGCATCGGGATTGGGAAGCTTTCTGCCGCACTTGGGACAGAAGCATCTCTGCTTATGATAAACTGATTTAACGGTTTCTGCCTCGTCCTCGATGTCGGCACCATCGTTTATCATATTGATATATACCGCTACCGCATCAGCAACCTCTGCCGCCGCGTAAGAGAAACGAAGTATGTTTCTTTTGAAACCGGTTTTGAGAGTTACACGAAATACGGCATTACCGTATAATCGCTTGACCTCGGCGTTCTCAATATCAGAGAAATTCAGGAAATATTCTCCGTTTTCGTGGCACTCATCCAGTACCACAAGACTTTCTTCTCCTACAACGAGAAGAGACTCGGAGTACTTGCCCTTAAGGTTAAGGTCGCCTACGACACAGAATAAAATATCGCGTTCTTCAGATATTTCCTGATATTTAGATTCGAATCGCGCGGGTATGGGCTTGTTGGTAGTAACTTTCAAATTTGTCACACCCCTCTGACAATGAAAATAGGCAGGAAAGACCTACTTGCCTTCATTATATCAAAGTGGAAATAAAAGTAAATAGGGTATTAAAAAATAGGCTTACATACAAATAAAATATTTAAATCAACGGAGAGTATTGCATAACGTGTTTAAGTGAAATGTATTTGAGTAAGGAGCGGGAATGGTGCAGATTGCCGGAGGTTGAAATACAAAACATATTGTGATACAATATATTCAAAGGGTTTCCGTAGGAGGCGAAGAAAATGAAATCTCACGGAAAAAAGATAGTTGCACCTATTATTATAACCGCAATATTAGTACTGTATTTTATCCTGTATTTTGTGTTTCTTGTTAACATTATGTACGGTTGGTTTCGTATTATTTTTGGTGTTATTCCTGTTGTTATGGCAGCAGTAATGATAATGGTGTGTATTGAAAGAATAAAAGAAATAAAGAAAGGTGAAGAAGATGATATTAGTAAATACTGATTATATCAGCGGTAAAGAATTGGAAATGTTATCAATTGTAAAGGGTAGCACAATTCAATCGAAGCATATAGGTAAGGATATTGCCCAAAGCTTCAAAACACTTGTTGGCGGTGAGCTTAAAGCGTACAATGATATGATGAACGAAGCACGTGCGCTGGCTACCAAGAGAATGGTTGAGGAAGCCGAAATGATGGGCGCAGATGCAATAGTAAATGTCCGCTATGCTTCATCTGCAATTATGCAGGGCGCGGCAGAGGTTATTGCCTACGGTACGGCAGTTAAATTTGTTAATAAATAAAAGAGAGGAAAGCTCTCGCGGATTTTCATCTGCGAGAGCTTTTTGTTTTGTGATTTATTTTCCTGTATCTACCATTTTCATGCCTGTTGCTTTCTGTCCCCAGGCATTTGCCCAGGCTTCGCAATAAAGCTTGTAATAGGATACGTTATTTTTCTTTCTGTAGCCTGCGAAGCAGTTGCACCAGATTACCGACGGAATTGCTATTACGAGGTAATAGAGGGGACCTAAGAGTAAGCATTGCCAGGTATGACCGTATTCGTGGATTCTCGTATTGTATGTCCATTCAGGTTTGGTGTGTCCGTTCTTTACGAATATAAACAGACCCATTGAAAGACCTCCTGCATTCCATGGAAGGTACGCTATATTAGCCTTTCCGAATTTCTGATGGGGCCTTTTGAGAATTACTACACAAATAAAGTATGCTATACCGCCAACGAGATTTACGGGAAGTCCCCACGTCCATTGAATAAGATAGAAGAGGATATCCTGTATAGCGTTTATAGCTGTCTTTTCTCTTGCGGGAGGGGTGGTAACCGTGATATCTACGTTTTCGATATTTTCCATTTCATTTTACCTCCTGAGCCTTTATTTCGTTGAGTATGATGTAATTGCCTTCTGCATCGGTGTCTAATGTGTGCTTTTCTTCCGCGTTTGTGCCATCGCCTAACCAGGTGTCGCAGAGCTTGTAGCCGGAGAGAAGTTCACATCTTTCTTTTTCATAATCTGTAAGCGTAACGCTGCCATATTTTCTCTTGGTGGCAATAGCCGCTCTTATCATATTGTGGTCATCCTTGGTCATTTTGAAGCGTTTAAGCATAAATAAGGAGATGAGAGCGCTTATCATAGGAAGAACAGATACGCATACTCTGATGCCGTTAAGTGCCATAGGTGTCTGTTCGATATAAACGCCCTGGTTACCCGTTACAAGACCAAAGGTGTTGAGTGTAGTGCCGACCGCAAAGGTCATAATGCCCTGAACGACCTGCTTAACCATTGTATTGCAGGTGCTCATAACGCCCTCTCTTCGTCTGCCGGTGATAAGCTCATCAACGTCAGTAAGGTCGGGGCGCACGTTGTTTCCTACGAAACCGATACCGCTCATACCGAAGGGATATAGTATAGCACCGCCGAGAATCAGAATAATAAGAGAAAAGATACCTGCATTGCCGTCGGGTGTGCCGGGCTTTACGAGAAGAAGTATTCCGAGACCGATTACCATTGCAGGTGTCACAACGGCACCGCATTTGCTCTTGCCCATTTTCATAGTAAGCGCATAGTTGAGCGGGAATGCGAGTGATTCAAATATACCTGCGAAGGTATTGAATATGGGATAATATGAATACATATTCGCAAAGTACGTTATGAAATAAATGATAGCGGTGGAGAAGAAGCTTCTCGCCATCTGCCAGAAGAAGGTGAGTGTGAAATAATCTCTGAACGCCTTGCTTCTGAAAACCTGAATATATTCGTTTATTGCAAATTTTATATCGAGCTTTGGGTTAACGTCATTGAGGGAACTTGGCTCCTTTACTGTTTTAAAGGTTGCGTATATGGACAGCGCATATACTACAGAAAGCACGATACCCGTAAGAAGGAAGGGTGCACGTGAATCCTTAGACAGCTCTCCGGATGAACCGAACACGCTTAAGAAGATAAGAAGAATTATGTATGAGGGAACCATACCCACGGAGTTGAAAATATAGCTTACGGACGTGTATTGGGTGCGCTTGTTGTATTCGGGAGCGAGAGTGGGAAGCATAGCTGTGTGCGGAACATCTACCATGGTGTATCCCGTCTTATAAAGAATATACGCAAAAGCGTAGTAACAAACGCAAAGTGTGGGATTAGCATTGCCGTCGAGACCATATGAGTTCCATATCATGGTGTATGATATTACGATGAACGGGATACTCCAAAGAAGGTATCTTCGGTGACGACCGTGCTTGGAACGGGTGCGGTCTGTGATAATACCCATAAGCGGGTCATTGACGCCGTCCCAGATAGTTGCAAGCATAGTGATGAATGTTGCCTGACCTAAGCTAATACCTACAACGTCGGTGAGATATATGGTGAAATACATACTGATAATGTATCCACCGCCACCCATAAATATATTGGCGAAGCAGTATTGTATCATTGGCCATACGGTTTCGGAGAATTTACCCTCTACACCGATAGCCTTTTTGAATCTTTCACCCAAAATGAATCCCTACCTACTGATTTTATAATATATAAAAATAATACCATTGTATTATCTCTTTGTCAAACAAATACGGACGGTAAGCTATTACCGTCCGTGTTATATAAATCTTTATTTTGCTAACCAGATATTGAGTATCTTTACAAGATAACGAATGAATGTGTAGAGCTTATCGCCGATTGACATTGTGGTATCGATGAAGTTATCTGCCATATTACCTGCTCTGTCTGTATTGCCGTAGCCGTCTATAGCACCCTTGTTGTCATCAACTCCGTCATCGTTTGCGAAGGAGTCAAGAAGGGGAGATGCAATAGCAACCAGGAGATATTCACCTGCGGTTACGCCTTCTGTTTCGTCAGTAACGAGACCGAGAATTGCATCCATATTGGGGTTGCCGTTTGCGGCGAGAATGCTTGCGGCAACGGAGAAAACAAGCTGATCGTCAAGGAATGAGAATTCTTCCTTTATAACTACTGACATTATGAGGAAGAGAATCTTAATATCCTTCTCGTAGAGGGGATAATTCTCGCTACCCTCGTAGTGAGCCGCTACAAGCTCTGTAGCAACGTCCCAACCGTCCTTGTAATCGCTTTCGGGAATATCGATATTGTACTTCTTAGCTAATTCCTGTACGCTACCTTCACCGTAGAGAGGCATATTAAGAACGTCATTGAAGGCATCAACAACTCCGCGGACAAGGTCATAATAGATGTCGCCGGGCTTAATACCTAATTGCTCGTCGAGGAAGCCTCTTTCGAGTCTCCATTCAACACCATTCTTAAGATATTCTTTTGCAAAAGCATTGAGACCCTGATTCATAGCGTCGATTTGCGCGTCTGAGTAATCGGGGATCCACTGACGAAGAGTATCTGTGTCGATGCTGTCAACGGTTCTTGTTGAATAGTAGATATTGCTTTCTGTCATTTCAATGTATCTGTACTGAAGAGGATACATTGTGAGAGAAGTAGTAGCAAAATCGGAAATTGTGTTGCCTGAGGGAGAGGTATGAGTGGTAGCATCGCTACAGTGCTCGTGACCGGTGAAAACAAGCTTGATACCTGCATCTGCCCACTTGTTGGCAGTTGCGGTGTGATTTCTTATGATAAAATCGTGGCTGAGAACTCTCTGTACGGGAAGATGATCAAGAAGATTGTGATGCATCATAAGGATAGGATATCTGCCGTCCTCGTATGCCTTTTTGGCTTCGCGAATTACCCAGTTAACCTTTGCGGTGGTCATACCGTCCTCTGTTGACTTGGAGGGGTCGTTACTGTCGAGAGCGATAAGACGGTAGTCGTCGCCGAGGTCTGCCGTATATGAAAGACCATTTTCTGTAAGAGCCTGATCGTAACCGAAGTCAGCATAAATCTCTCTGAACTTAGCGGCATCAGTAACGCAATATTCACCTAAGTTGCCGTAGTCGTGGTTGCCGGGGATTACATATACCTGCTTACCGGATTCCTCTTCAAATTTTTTGAGTTTTTCAGCAACAGCGTAATGTTCTTCTGCGATGCTTTTACCGTTATCGGCAAGGTCACCTGCGATAAGGAGAAAATCCATCTTATCGTCTTCTGCGACCTGGCGAAGCATTTCGTCAATTATGAGACCGCTTTCGTTTTCCATTGCGGCGCGTCTGTTCGCATAGCCGTAGATGGGATCCTCGGAGAACCACTCGAGCTTCTCGTCGGGGATGTTGTAATGTAAGTCTGCCGATACAGCAAATGATAAATCAATTTCCTTTTTGGGGGCCGCAACTGCTGCAACGGAAACCATAGTTACCATTAGTGTGAGACAAAGAACAAGTGAGATTACCTTTTTCTTCATATTTACACCTTCTTGTAATTGATATTATTAATTTAACATACTTATTATATATATGTCAATTAAAAAAGCACCGATTATGCTCTTAATCGGTGCTTTGTATAATAGGTGTTGTATTTTATCTCTGTACTCGACCTGAACCGTCGCCACCTGCGAGCTTTTCGATTTCGGCTACGCCAACTCTGTTGAAGTCGCCTTCGATAGAGTGCTTAAGGGCGGATGCGGCAACTGCAAATTCAATAGCAGACTGAGTATCCTTGCCTGTAAGCAGAGCGTAGATAAGACCGCCGCCGAAGCTGTCGCCACCGCCTACGCGATCAACGATATGAAGGTGATATGACTTAGAGAAGCAGTAGTTTTCGCCGTCGTAGAGCATACCTGCCCAATCATTGTCGTTGGCGGAAATAGAGCTTCTGAGAGTAATAGCAACCTTTTCAAAACCAAATTTATCGGCAAGCTGCTTTGCAACTGACTTGTAGCCTTCGTGATTAAGCTTGCCACCATAAATGTCTGTATCCTCAGCTTCAATGCCGAAAACGTCCTTTGCGTCCTCTTCGTTGGAGATACAAACGTCAACATATTTGCAAAGCTCTGTCATAGCTTCTCTTGCCTGGGCTCTTGTCCAGAGCTTACCGCGGTAGTTAAGGTCGCAGGAGATCTTAACGCCCTTTGCCTTTGCGGCGATACAAGCTTCCTTGCAAATTTCAACAAGATTCTGACCGAGAGCGGGAGTGATACCTGTGAAGTGGAACCAGTCTGCGCCTTCAAAAATATCGTCCCAATCGAAATCGGATGCGGATGCCTCCTGAATAGCGGAGTGAGCGCGGTCATAAATACAAACGCTACCACGCTGAGAAGCGCCCTTTTCAAGATAGTAGATACCTACTCTGTCGCCGCCACGAACTATCTTTGAGGTGTCAACGCCGAAGTAACGAAGAGAGTTAACGGCTGCCTGACCGATAGCGTGAGAGGGGAGCTTTGTAACGTAAACGGAATCAAGACCGAAATTGGCAAGTGAAACCGATACGTTTGCTTCACCGCCTCCGAAGGTAGCCTGAAGCTGATCGTCCTGGAAGAAACGGTTGTAGCCGTTAGGTGCGAGACGGAGCATTATTTCACCGAATGTAACAACTTTTGCCATTATGAACGAGCCTCCTTAACGATTTCAACTGACTTCTTGCAAAGGTCAATTATTTCATCCCACTTCTGATTGTCTATAAGGTCTGCAGTAACCATATATGAGCCACCACAAGCCGCGATAACGGGGCAGGAGAGGTACTCCTTAAGGTTATTGAGACCGATACCGCCTGTGGGCATTACCTTGAACATGGGGAAAGGTGCACTCATAGCCTTGATCTTTGCGAGACCGCCTGACTGCTCCGCAGGGAAGAACTTTAAAACATCGAGACCAAGTCTGTAAGCTGTATGATAATCTGTAGGAGTAGTACATCCTGCATAAATGGGAATATTCTTTTCCTGACAGTATTTAACGATGTATTCGTCGAGACCGGGAGTAACGATAAACTTTGCACCTGCTTCAATGGCCTCGTCAACCTGAGCGGTTGTAAGAACAGTACCTGCACCAACGAGCATTTCAGGAACGTTTTCGCTCATAAGCTTGATAGCTGTTGCGGCGCCTGCGGCACGGAAGGTAACCTCTGCTACGGGAACACCGCCCGCTACGAGAGCTTTGGCAAGGTTAACAGAATCTCTTTCGGGATTGTTAAGCTTAATAACCGGCACAACGCCGATAGACATAATTTTTTCAGATATAGCGTTCATTTTATATTTTCTCCTTTATTTGTGCTTTTTCACAAGCTTCAAACAAGCCGTTTATATAAGTTGCACCGAGAGCACGGTCGTAGAGTCCGTAACCGGGCTTGCCTGTCTCGCCCCAGATCATTCTGCCGTGATCGGGTCTTACGTAACCGTCAAAGCCTGTCTCAACGAGAGCCTTAACAATTTCGTACATATCGAGACTACCGCACTTGGAAAGATGTCCCTGCTCCTCGAAGCTGCCGTCCTCTAACACAAGCACCTGACGGATATGCATAAATGCAATTCTATCCATAGCGGAATATTTCTTAACCATCTTTACTACGTCGTTTGTAGCGGCACAGCCGAGAGAACCGGTGCAAAGGCAAAGACTGTTGGCGGGGCTGTCAACGATAGCGAGCATTCTGTCTAAGTTTTCTTCGCAGGTAATGATTCTCGGAATACCGAAAATAGGGTAGGGCGGATCGTCGGGGTGGATAGCCATTTTTACGCCGCATTCCTCTGCAACGGGAATTACCTTTTTGAGGAATTTTTCAAGGTTCTTCCAAAGACCTTCTTCGCCGATTTCGCCGTAAGCGGAAATAAGCTCGCGAACCTCGTCCTGAGTATAGCTTGAATCCCAACCGGGAAGGTGGATGTCATCCTTAAGAGGGTCGAGACCCTTCATTTGCTCCCAATACATAACGAGACTTGTGGAGCCGTCAGGTGCGATTTTATCGAGCTGAGTACGTGTCCAGTCGAAAACGGGCATGAAGTTGTATGTTACACACTTGATGCCGTACTTTGCACAACGGCGGATGTTTTCGCAATAAACCTCGATGAGCTCATCTACGTTATCTCTGCCGAGCTTTATATTCTCGTGCACGGGGATAGACTCAACGATATCGAAAAGAAGACCGTTTTCCTCGCATTGCTTTACCATTTTAGCGATACTTTCCTCGGGCCAAACCTCGCCGGGCTTAACATCGTAAACGGCACTTACTATGCTACGCATATTGGGAATCTGACGGATATATTGGAGTGATATGGGATCAGTTTCACCATACCAACGGAATGACATTTTCATAATGTTTCCTCCTGGATTTTAAAGATTGTGGCAACCTCCACCACATACACTCGCATTATACCATAATAATATAAGGGATGTAAAGTTGTAATTTTTAGACAAATATTGTGTTTTTGTTTACTCTTGCATTTTGATGGTGCATATGCTAATATGATAGTGCGAAACCAACTTAATAAAACGTGAAACGGTGTGTTTTCTTTACAGGGAAAATGCGTCTGGATTTACCATACAAATCCCCCATTGAAATTGTTAAAAATGCAACTTCTCTCAGGGTGTTTGTACGGTACTATTGTTACTGTTTCATGTTGAGTTGGTTTCGCGACTATCGAAGTTTGCATTTTTGGTGCGTCTGCTTCGGTGGGCGCATTTTTTATTTTAAGGAGAATTTCAAATGGATATGTATCAGAAAATGTATTATCATTTATTTAACGCTGTTACCGATGCTTTAAAAGAAAATGATATCGTCGATATAAAGGAGATGCTTATCAAAGCTCAGCAGGATACTGAGGAAATATATGTTTCTTGGGAAGAAAAAGGAACAATAATGGAGTTGAACGCATAAATGCGTTCACTACGGCTTTGCAAAAAAGTAGTTTCGCGACATAACATATGCAACGCGAAGCTTATAATAATGGCGTAGCCCCGAAATTTTGCATTTTGAATTTTGAATTTCGAATTAAAAAATCCCCGACTCTTTCGAGTCGAGGATTTTTCAATATATCACTTATTCAGCATCGGGAGCATAAAGATCCTTAAGTCTGAGGAGGTGAGCATATCTATCCTGAGCTGTCTTCTCAGAGAGAGCGAAGAGTGCTTCTGCTCTGTCGGGGAAGGAGCGAGTAAGAGATGCATAACGAGCCTCGTTGAGAAGGAATGCCTTATAGTCGCCTGTAGCGGGCTTAGAATCGATAGTGAAGGGATTCTTGCCTTCTGCCTTGAGAGCGGGGTTGTAACGGAACATGTTCCAGTAGCCGCATTCAACAGCCTTCTTCATTTCGTTCTGGCAGTTGATCATACCACCCTTGATGGAGTGCATCTCACAGGGTGAGTAAGCGATGATAAGTGAAGGTCCGTTGTAAGCTTCAGCTTCCTTGATAGCCTTAAGTGTCTGATTCTGGTCAGCACCCATAGCGATCTGTGCAACGTAAACGTAGCCGTAGCTCATAGCGATCTCTGCAAGGCTCTTCTTAGCGATAGCCTTACCTGCAGCAGCGAACTGTGCAACCTGACCGATGTTGGAAGCCTTGGAAGCCTGTCCACCTGTGTTAGAGTAAACCTCTGTATCGAATACCATGATGTTTACATCTTCACCGGAAGCGAGAACGTGGTCAACACCGCCGAAGCCGATGTCGTATGCCCAACCGTCACCACCGAAGATCCATACGGACTTCTTGGAAAGGAATTCCTTGTTAGCGATGATGGACTTGCATGTATCGCAGCAAGAACCGTCGCCGATAGCAGCAATAAGAGCGTCTGTAGCAGCGCCGTTCTTTTCGCCGTCGTTAACTGTATCAAGATATGCCTTAGCAGCAGCCTTGAGCTCGTCGGAAGCCTTGTCGGATTCAACGAGAGTCTCTACCTTAGCGATGAGGCTGTTACGAAGAGCAGCCTGACCAAGGAGCATACCGAAGCCGTGCTCAGCATTATCCTCGAAGAGGGAGTTTGCCCATGCAGGACCCTGACCCTTAGCATTTGTTGTGTAGGGTGATGTAGCTGCAGGGCCGCCCCAGATTGAAGAACAACCTGTAGCATTGGAGATATACATTCTGTCACCGAAGAGCTGTGTTACGAGACGAGCATAAGCTGTTTCAGCACAACCTGCGCAAGAACCGGAGAACTCGAGGAGAGGCTTCTTGTACTGGCTGGAGATAAGGTTTGCAGAAGATGCAACGCCTTCCTTCTCAGTAACGTTTGCTACGCAGTAGTCAAATGCTGCCTGCTGAGCATCCTGGCTCTCACGAGATACCATCTTAAGAGAGTTTGTGGGACATACGCCTACGCAAACGCCGCAACCCATACAATCCATGGGAGATACAGCAAGTGTGTACTTGTACTCTGTCTTAACGATGGGCTTCTCAGCGATCTTTGTAACTTCGGGAGCGTTAGCAACTTCGTCAGCATCGAGAGCGAAGGGACGGATTGTTGCGTGGGGACATACGTAAGCACACTTGTTACACTTTGCACAAGTTGTGGGATCCCATTCGGGAACAAGAACTGCAACACCGCGCTTCTCGTATGCAGATGCGCCCTGCTCGAATGTACCGTCAGCGTGATCTGAGAATACAGATACGGGAAGAGCGTCACCGTTCATAGCGCCAACGGGCTTCATGATATTGTCAACCATCTTAACAAGCTTTGCGGGACCTTCGGAAACTGCCTTAGCCTCTGCATCAGCTGCGTTTGCCCAATCAGCAGGAACGTCGATCTTCTTGAATGCGCCGAAACCTGCGTCGATAGCCTTGTGGTTCATATCAACGATATCCTGGCCCTTCTTAAGGAACTTAAGAGCAGCGTTCTTCATATAGCCGATAGCCTCGTCCTTGGGAAGAACGTTTGCAAGTGCGAAGAAGGAAGCCTGAAGGATTGTATTTGTTCTCTTGCCGAGACCGATCTCTGCAGCAAGGTCGATAGCGTTAACTGTGTAAAGCTGGATGTTGTTCTTAGCAATGAACTGCTTTGTCTCAGCGTTGAGCTTTTCAGCGAGCTCTGCTTCATCCCACTGACAGTTGATAAGGAATACACCGCCGGGCTTAACGTCGTTAACGATCTTGAAGCCCTTTTCGATATATGCGGGAGTATGGCAAGCTACGAAGTCAGGCTTGTTTACGTAGTAGGGGCTCTTGATGGGCTTGTCGCCGAAACGAAGGTGAGAAATTGTAACACCGCCGGTCTTCTTTGAGTCGTACTGGAAGTAAGCCTGAACGTACTTGTCTGTGTGGTCACCGATGATCTTGATGGAGTCCTTGTTAGCACCAACAGTACCGTCACCGCCGAGACCCCAGAACTTGCACTCGATTGTACCCTCAGCAGCTGTGTTGGGAGCTTCTTCCTCAGGAAGTGAGAGGTAGGTAACGTCGTCGTTGATACCGAGTGTGAAGTGCTTCTTGGGCTCTGCCTTTGCAAGGTCTGCATATACTGCAAAGATAGATGAGGGAGGTGTGTCCTTAGAACCGAGACCGTAACGGCCGCCTGTTACTGTAAGACCTGACTTGCCGCAAGCGTCAAGAGCAGCAACAACGTCGAGGTAAAGAGGCTCACCGATTGAACCGGGCTCTTTTGTTCTGTCAAGAACTGCAATCTTCTTAACTGAAGCGGGAAGAGCTGCGCAGAACTTCTCTGCTGCGAAGGGTCTGTAAAGACGAACTTTAAGAAGACCAACCTTCTCGCCCTTAGCTGTAAGGTAATCAATAACTTCTTCAGCAACGTCACAGATTGAACCCATAGCAACGATAACGTTTTCTGCATCAGCAGCACCGTAGTAGTTGAAGAGCTGATAATCTGTACCAAGTTTAGCATTAACCTTACCCATGTATTCCTCAACGATTGCGGGAACTGCATCGTAGTAAGTGTTACATGCTTCTCTGTGCTGGAAGAAGATGTCGCCGTTCTCGTGAGAACCGCGCATTACGGGATGCTCGGGGTTGAGAGCTCTCTTTCTGAAAGCGTCAACTGCATCCATATCGCACATTTCCTTAAGATCCTCATAATCCCAGATAGCGATCTTCTGAAGCTCATGAGATGTACGGAAACCGTCGAAGAAGTTGATGAAGGGAACTCTGCTCTTGATAGTTGCAAGGTGAGCAACTGCACCGAGGTCCATAACTTCCTGAGTGTTTGTTTCAGCGAGCATTGCGAAACCTGTCTGACGACAAGCATATACGTCTGAGTGGTCGCCGAAGATGTTGAGTGCGTGAGAAGCAACACAACGAGCTGATACATGGAATACGCTGGGGAGAAGCTCACCTGCGATCTTGTACATGTTGGGGATCATAAGAAGAAGACCCTGAGAAGCTGTGTAGGTTGTTGTAAGCGCACCGGCTGCGAGTGAACCGTGAACAGTACCTGCAGCACCTGCCTCAGACTGCATCTCGGAAACCTTTACGGTTGTGCCGAAAATGTTCTTAACACCCTGAGCGGACCACTGGTCAACGTAGTCTGCCATGGGGCTGGAAGGTGTGATGGGGTAAATACCTGCTACTTCTGTGAACGCATAGGACACATAAGCGGCAGCGTTGTTACCGTCCATGGTTTTCATTTTTCTTGCCATAGTATTTCCTCCTATAAAAAATTCAATAATTATAAGTATTATAAAAACACCACTGATTATATTACCACTTTATTTTACGATTGTAAACTGTAAAATTATAAAAATATGACATTTTTTTAACATTTATGAATATTCTACATATATAAGGCATATAGTGGGTGAATTTGCTTAACTATTGACAAAATGCTATATGATAAATATAATATATTCTAATATGGCGTATAATAGCCATAAGAGATTTTTATTTTTGAAAGGAGTAAATCCAACTATGGATGACCCCGGACCTAATTTTATTTTGGCCCAATTAACACAACTTACCGCTGAACCGAATTTTGATGTTGCGGGTCTTGTTTTCAAGATCCTTCTTTTAGTGGTACTTATCCTTATCAACGCTTTCTTTGCAATGTCCGAGATAGCTATTATATCTCTCAACGATGCGAAGATCGAGCGTATGGCTGATGAGGGACACAAGAAAGCAAAGATGGTGTTGAAGCTTACAAGTAACTCAACCCGTTTTCTTTCTACTATTCAGATAGGCGTTACCTTAGCCGGTTTCTTGTCCTCTGCTTCTGCGGCAACCTCCTTCGCGGAGATGCTCACAGGTGCTCTTACTAAGGCGACAGGAGTTCCCGCAAGTGTAATTTCTCCCATATCTGTTGTAGTTATTACTCTTATCATATCCTATTTCTCGCTTGTATTCGGTGAGCTTGCTCCCAAGAGAATAGGTATGCAGGTGCCTGAAAAGGTTGCCTTCAGGGTTGTAAAGCCCTTACTTGTTATTTCTAAAATAACTACACCCTTTGTGAAATTTCTTTCCATTTCTACCAATGCGGTAGTACGTATACTCGGCTTCGACCCCAATGCGGATGAAGAGGTTGTTACGGAAGAGGAAATTCGTATGATGGTTGACGTCGGCGGAGAAAAGGGTGTTATTGAAGATTCTCAGAAAGAGATGATAAATAATATCTTCGAGTTCGACGATATGGATGCGGGTGATATTATGACTCACCGTACAGACGTTATCGCCGCAGACCTTAATACGGTCACTCTCGACGAATTTATTTCCCTTGCTATTGAATACGGCAGATCAAGAATCCCTCTTTACGATGAGGACATTGATAATATAGTAGGTATCGTTTACGTTAAGGACCTTCTTAAGTACGTAGGTAAAGAGGTTAAGGCGAAGGGTACTCTTAAGAGCGTTATGAGAGAGCCTTACTTTATCCCCGAAACCAAGTCCTGCGTTGAGCTCTTTAAGGAAATGAGCGCGAAGAAGATTCAGATGGCGGTTGTCGTTGACGAGTACGGCGGTACTGCGGGTATCGTTACTCTTGAGGATATCGTTGAGGCTATTATGGGTAATATTCAGGACGAATATGACCACGAGGACGAGGAGATTTCCAAGATTGATGACAATACCTTCACGGTTGACGGTACTATTGATATCGAAGAAATCGATGAGCTTATCGGCAAGGAATTGCCCGAGGGCGATTATGAGACTCTCGCAGGCTATATTATGGACGAGCTTCAGTTTATTCCCAAGGATGGGGAAATGAACGAGGTCGTATTTGAAAACGTTAAGTTTACCGTTCTCAGCGTTGAGGACAGACGAATCGAAAAAATTAAGGTTGAAATCACTCCTGTTGAAGAGTCCGATGAGGATGAGGAAGAGGAAACCGAGAGAACTTTAAGAATAAGAAATAAGGACAAAGAATAACTTATATGAAAAAAGTTTTATGCCTTGCATTGGTATTTATGATGCTTGCGCAATTTGTGGTGTTTTCATCCGCAACGTACGTTTACGAGAATAAGGATAAGAATTTTACTATTCAGCTTCCCGACGATTTCGACGAGGTTGAGGAGATGAAGTTTATCGGCGACGATGATTCTAACCTTGGTGTTACCATTCGTGAATATACGGAGGATGACAAGGACTATTGTATAGAGGATATGTCCTTGGACGAGCTCAAGCAGAGAGCTCAGATTCTTGCAGATACTTCTGCTCTTGGCTTTGCTTCTGTGCAGATGGAAGGCTTTATGGAGGTCGTTTCCGTTGAGAAGATTAAGCATAAGAACGGCCTTAATGCAGTAATTATGAGTCTTAAGACTACCGTCAAAACCGAAGAGGGTGAGTCTGTAAGGTATCAGAAGGTTTATGAGTTTACCTGCAAGGATCACATCTATTCCTTCACTTATACCTCAGCCACGGGCGGAACTCTTGATGCTTTGGATGAGAGCTTTGATTCCATTACAATAAATGAGGGTGAGAAGAGAGGTCTTCTCGGAAACTTCATACACAAGGGTATCCCTGCACTTGTATTTTTCATTATAATAGTGCTCGGTATAGTTCGCTTCGTGAGGACTCCCGAGAAACGTAAAAAAGGCAAGCTTTAATATCATACTAAACAAAAATAAACTCGCATTCCTCGATGGGAATGCGAGTTTTAGTTTGTCTTTTTATTCGTTCATACCGCAGCATTTCTTGTATTTTTTACCGCTGCCGCAGGGACAGGGATCGTTTCTGCCGGGCTTCTTGTCTGCCTTCTTGGGTTCTTTCTTGACAGTTCCGTCACTTGCACCCGAGGTGGATGTGATCTTGACTGTCTCTTTTCTCTCAATAGGCTGTTCTTTACGGATTCGTGCCTTGAGAACAAAGTCAACAGTACCTTCGCGGATGCCGTTTGTCATTTCCTCAAACATATCGAGACCCTCGTCACGGAATATAAGCACCGGATCCTTCTGACCGTAGCCCATAAGGTTCATACTGCGCTTAAGCTGATCCATGGCGTCGATGTGGTCCATCCAACGGATATCAACGTTTCTGAGAAGACCTACGCGCTCGATTTCCTTAACTGCTTCTTCTCCGAATTCTTCTTTTCTGTTGTCGTAGATTTCCTGCGCTTTGTTAAGAAGTGTCTCGGTGATTTCTTCGGGATCTGTCATATCCTTGATCTCGTCTTCTTCAACGAGCCATGAATATTTTGTGAGAAGTCCCTTCATATTCCACTCGTCTCTGTCAACCTTTTCAGGACAGTAGAATTCAACCGTCTCTGAGATAGTATCAACTATCATCTTCTGAATGAGTGCGCTAATGTCCTCGCCGTCGAGAACCTGATTACGCTGACGGTAAATAACCTCACGCTGTTTGTTCATTACGTCGTCATACTTAAGAACGTTACGACGGATAGCGAAGTTGTTACCTTCAACCTTCTTCTGTGCATTTTCGATAGAAGAGGTGAAAAGCTTTGCTTCGATGGGCATTTCGCCGAGACTCTTGAAGGCATCGAGGGTGTTATAGAATCTGTCGCCCGCAAAGAGACGGAGAAGATCATCCTCCGCAGAAAGGTAGAAACGGCTTTCACCGGGATCTCCCTGACGGCCTGCACGACCTCGGAGCTGATTATCGATACGTCTTGATTCGTGACGCTCTGTACCGATGATAAAGAGACCGCCCGCCTCGCGTACCTGCTCTGCCTCGACGGAGGTCTGAGCCTTGTATTCTGCTTCTAATTCGCGGAACTTTTCACGAGCCGCAATAATATCCTCATTGTCAGTTTCTGCAAAGCCCGTTGCTTCTGCTATAAGCTCCTCGCTGAAGTCAAGCTTTCTCATCTGAGTTTTAGCCATAAATTCGGGGTTACCACCGAGGATAATATCGGTACCACGACCTGCCATATTGGTGGCAATGGTAACAGCGCCCAGCTTACCTGCCTGAGCAACTATTTCCGCTTCCTTTTCGTGGAACTTAGCATTAAGAACCTCGTGCTTGATACCGCGCTTTTTAAGGAACTTTGAGAGCTTTTCACTCTTTTCGATATTAACCGTACCTACGAGCACGGGCTGACCGTTTTCGTGGCACTCAACGATAGTGTCAACGATAGCGTTGAATTTTGCTTCCTCTGTCTTGTAAAGTACGTCGTCGTTGTCAATACGTGCAAGGGGCTTATTTGTGGGGATCTCAACAACGTCAAGACCGTATATTTCCTGGAACTCTGCACTCTCTGTCATAGCAGTACCGGTCATACCGGAAAGCTTCTTATAGAGACGGAAATAATTCTGGAAAGTGATTGTTGCAAGAGTCTTGCTCTCGTGAGCAACCTTAACACCTTCCTTAGCCTCGATGGCCTGGTGGAGACCTTCGCTGTATCTTCTGCCCTGCATAATACGACCCGTAAATTCGTCAACGATAAGCACCTGACCGTCTTTTACAACGTAGTCAACGTCTCTTGCCATTGTACCGTATGCCTTGAGAGCCTGGTTGATATGATGCTGAAGAGTAAGGTTTTCGGGGTCCATAAGGTTTTCAATGCCGAAGGCTGTCTCTGCCTTTGCAATACCCGACTTTGTAAGTGTAGCAGTCTTAGCCTTTTCGTCAACGAGGTAATCGCCGCCGCTTTCCTCTGCAACGTCCTCAGCATCTGTTTTGGAGTCCAGCTCCTTAACCTTAACCATCTTAAGACGGCGAACGAAATCGTTTGTCTGACGGTAGAGGTCCGTAGATGCTTCGCCGATACCTGAAATAATAAGAGGTGTTCTTGCTTCGTCAATAAGAATTGAGTCAACCTCGTCAACGATTGCAAAGAAATGACCTCGCTGAACTCTTCTGTTGGCGTGCATTACCATGTTATCACGGAGATAGTCGAAGCCCATTTCATTGTTTGTACCGAAGGTGATGTCTGCGGCGTAGGCTTCTTTTCTTTCTGCGGTAGTCTTTTCGTGAATAATAAGACCGACCTTAAGACCCATAAATCGGTAGATTTTACCCATCCACTCGGAGTCACGCTTTGCAAGGTAATCGTTCACCGTAACGATATGAACGCCTTCGCCTGCGAGAGCGTTAAGATAAGCGGGGAGGGTAGCCACGAGAGTCTTACCTTCACCGGTCTTCATCTCTGCAATACGACCCTGGTGAAGGATAATACCGCCGAGAATCTGTACGGGATAGTGCTTCATACCGAGAACACGCCATGCCGCCTCACGGCAAGCCGCAAATGCTTCGGGGAGAATATCATCGAGTGTAGCACCTTCCTCAAGACGCTCCTTGAACTGAACAGTCTTGTTCTGAAGCTCCTCGTCTGTAAGCTTTGAAAATTCATCGTCAAGAGCTAAAACCGCATCCTTGATCTTAGAGATTCTCTTGATTTCTTTGGTGGAGTAGTCACCGAATATCTTTTTCAATAAAGACATTTCCTAAATCTGTCCTTTCGTAAGGAAATATAAATATACAAATTATATTCTATCATAAAAAGACTTGTAATGCAAATGATTTGTTGCTTTTTATTTTTTGTTTACAATTACACGGAGAATTGATAAAATTAAGAGAGAAAAAACAAAATATTTCTAAATTTTTGCAACAAAACCGAAACAGACTCACTCTATATAGACGGAGAGCCCGAAACGTACGTTTAAATCAAGAGGTGATGGGATGAAAACAGAACAATATTTGCTTATAGAATATTCTAAGCAAGGCGATACAGGTGCTTTCGCCCGTCTTTATTCTGATTATGCCGATGAAATGTACAGATATTCTGTTTATATGATGGGTAACAAGCAGGATGCAGAGGACGTTATGCAGGATGCGATACTTTCTGCGTGGCGTAATATACATACCCTCAGAGATGATTCTGTATTCAAGGTGTGGCTGTTTAGAATATTGACGAATAAATGTAAAACGGAGCTTATGAAGAGAAATAAGATTCCCGATACATTGCCCGTGGATGAATACGAATTCCTCGTATCTGAGGAGGATGGTTCATTTTCAACTGATTTAAAGGATGCTCTCCGACAGCTTACTCCGCCCGACGGTCAGATAATAATATTGTCCGTGATTTGCGGATTTAAAAGCTATGAATTGGCGGAAATCTATAATATGACACCTTCTACGGTGCGCTCAAGACAGAAGAGGGCACTTGAAAAGCTGAAGGATATATTATCGTGAAAGGAGCAATCGGTATGAACGATTTTGAAAAAGAAGTTTTTACGGAAGAAGAGCTTTCTCAGTTGAACGAAAAGTTGAAAAAATACGAAGATATTGAATTGCCCGAAGGTTTAAGTGCGGATAAAATCGAGGAAAAGGTGAAGAACGATCCCTTAACCAAGGCAAACAGCCCTGAGGCAAAAAAGAAAGAAAAAAGATATAATCGCAGAGTGGCTGCTGCGGCTTCTATCGCGGCAGTGCTCGTTGTAAGCATACTTGCTGCGGGTTTTATTAATCGCGAGCATCTGATGAATTACTTCCTCGAGAAGACCAATGACCCGCAGGTGGAAACACAGAATATTGACGTTGACAAACCCGTAGTTCCCAACGCAACGGAATATGCAGAAATCGAGGCAATGTTCCTTGATTATGCGAGAAAATACGAGAAGCATTACTATCTGTATGGTTATGATATGGATGATGAAATAATATTGGAAGACGGAGCCATTGGCGAAATCGTAGATGGTGACGTAAACACCAATGCACCAACCACGTCTCCCGAATCAGGCGGAGGAAATAAGGGCGATCACGGTGAGACAAACGAGCAGGTTCTGGGTGTCAGCGAAGCGGATATTATCAAGAACGACGGTAAATATCTTTACGTTGTTGACCCCAATAATGCCGATTGGAGCACATTCTACGATACTATGGAGGAGCGTTTGGATGAGGAGAGCGCAGAGCTTCCCAAGCTTCAATATACATGCTCCGTTTCAATCGTTGAAGCAGATGCAAGCGGTAATATGAACCGCGTAGGGCAGGTCGTTGTAACTCCTGATTCCGATAGCGTTTACCATATGCTTATCAATGAGATCTACGTAAGCGGTAATAAGATGATAGTAATTGCCGAGGCTAAAATTTACGACGAAACAATGGAAGATGCTTACGAAAACGTTTGGTACGGTGGTTATTGGTCAGACTCCAAGACCGTAGCTATATGCTATGACATTACCGATAAGACCGCTCCTACAGAATCCTGGAGAGTATATCAGGACGGTGCTTACATTTCTTCGAGACTTATCGGCGATCAGTTTGTAATATTGTCCGAATACGGCGTGGATCTTGCTGAGGATGAGGAGGAGATCGTTGAGGAGTGTGTCCCCACTATTGGTTATGATGCGGATGAATGTGCACGAGTTTCCTGCGACTGTATCGTGGTTATGGAACAGATTTACGATACTACCTATCTTGTGGCATCTACAATGGATATCGACGATAAGGAAACTCTTAAAACTCAGGCGGTACTCGGTGCAGGTGACAATGTTTACTGTACGACAGAGACTCTCTACGCTACGAGTAACGATTACAAAACTACTTACTCAAGCGGACTTGCAATGGAAATATTTGATTTCGATACCATTGATACGCAGATCTTTAAATTCGATATCAGAAACTACGATGTGGTTTATATGGGTAGCACTATAGTTGAGGGTACGGCTCTCAATCAGTTCAGTATGGACGAATACAACGGCTATTTAAGAATTGCAACGACCTCCGGCAGCTGGGGAGACTCCCTTACGAATCAGCTCTATGTTCTCGACAGTAATCTTAAAACTGTGGGAAGTATCGAGGGTATAGCACAGGGCGAGAGCATCAGATCCGTTCGCTTCGTTGGTGATACGGGCTACGTGGTAACCTTTGAGCAGACAGACCCGCTCTTTGTAATAGATCTTTCCGACCCTGCAAATCCCGTAATAAAGGGCGAGCTTAAGATACCCGGCTTCTCCTCATATCTCCATCCCGTAGGCGAAAACCTCGTGATGGGTATAGGATTCGACGGAACAGAAAACGGCACAAACGGCGGAATGAAGATATCTCTCTTCGACGTCAGCGACCCCGAAAATCCCGTGGAATGTGATAAATACGTTGTTTCTGTTGATAACAATTATGACGATATGTGGTCATCCATTTATTGCGAGGCGTGGTATTCTCATAAGGCGCTTTGTTGGGATAGCAGTAACAAGATTATGTATATTCCATTTACGTTTAGTCGGTCTCATTATGACGGTTGGAAGACCGTCAACCGATATGACGGATGTGTTCTTGCTCTTAAAGTGGATACGGTAAATAAAAAGCTTGTTTCCGTTGGAGAGATAGCTCATACGTTATCTAACTACGAGTGGGTAAACGGCTTTGTGCGAGTAACGTATATCGGTAACACTATTTATACACTGTCAACCGATCCGCATAAGCTCTATGCATTTGATAAAACAACAACAGAGCATATAAGAACACTTGACATAGGATAAATTACAGCTTTTGAAGGCAGTCTCTTCTGAGACTGCCTTTCTTTTTTATATTGTTACTGAAATGTAATTGAATTATATTAATTGCTATGATATACTGATTTATATATAAATTGTTGTAACGTGTTATAACGACTCGAAGGAAGGTTTTTCTATGGCAGAAATGAGTAAAAAAGATAAGATTTTTCAAGCAATAAAGTTCGCTTTGTTCTCTGCATCTGCAGGAATAATTCAGGTGTTATCTTTTACGCTTCTCAATGAGTTGATCGTTCCCAATATTCATATTGAGAATGAAAAGATAATGAATATTCTCAGCTCTGAGTACGGCGTATGCTATCTTATTGCGCTTGTTCTTTCCGTTATATGGAACTTCACCTTCAACAGAAAATACACCTTTAAATCTGCCACAAACGTGCCTATAGCTATGCTTAAGGTTTTCGGCTTTTACTGTGTGTTTACTCCCGTAACGGTTATTCTCGGTGAGCTTGTGTCACGTGCTACAACGTGGGAATATGCAGAGTACGTAATCCTCGGCGTTACCATGATGACTAATATGGTTACTGAATTCCTCTTCTGCAAGCACGTGGTATATAAGGGTAGCGAGAATACTCTTGACGAAGACGACGAAGATGACGACATCGACGAGGAGCTTGAAAAGGATGCCAAGGAAGAGATAAAAAAGGCTAAGAAAAAAGCCCGCAAGCAGGAAAAGAAGAGAATAAAAAAGGCTAAGAAAAAAGCAAAGAAGGCAGAGAAGAAAGCTGAGAAAAAGGCCAAGAAGAAAGCCGAAAAGAAGGCTAAAAAGGCGGCAGAAAAAGCCGAAAAGAAAGCGGCAAAAGAGAGCGAATAATGATGCCACAGAATAAGTCGGTAAACAGTACCCGTATATGTCCCGTATCGAGAAAATGCGGAGGATGTCAGCTTATGAATCTGACATATCCCGAGCAGTTGAAATATAAGCAGGCTAAGGTAGTAAAGCTCTTGTCGGGATTCCACAGAGTATCGCCCATAATCGGTATGGACGAGCCTTTCCATTACAGAAACAAGGTTCAGGCAGCCTTCGGCAGAACCCGTGGCGGTGAGATAATATCGGGTATATATCAGTCAAGTACACATAACATAGTCAAAACTGATTCGTGCCTTATCGAGGATGAAAAGGCAGACGAGATAATTCTTACTATAAGAAAGCTCGTTAAGAGCTTTAAACTTACGGTGTATGACGAGAGAAATTCAAGAGGATTTCTTCGTCACGTGCTTGTGAAGAGAGGCTTTTCTACTAACGAGATAATGGTTGTGCTCGTTACGGGCACACCTCAGTTTCCCTCGAAAAACGATTTTGTAAAGGCTTTACTTAAAGCGCACCCCGATATCACCACCATAGTACAGAATGTAAACAATAAATTTACGAGTATGGTGTTGGGAGACAGAGAGACGGTACTTTTCGGTAAAGGCTATATCGAGGATATTCTTTGCGGTTGCCGTTTCAGAATATCGCCCAAGTCATTCTATCAGATAAACCCCGTACAGACGGAAACTCTCTATGGAAAAGCCGTAGAGTTTGCAGACCTTACAGACAAGGAAAGAGTAATAGATGCCTACTGTGGTATCGGTACAATCGGTATCATTGCATCTAAGGGTGCGGGTGAGGTTATCGGTTGTGAGCTCAATTCCGATGCGGTCAAGGATGCTCGTATAAACGCTAAGATAAACGATATTGAAAACATTAAATTTTTCTGCGCCGATGCGGGAGAGTTTATGCTCTCTATGAAAGAAAACGGAGAGAAATGCGACGTTCTCTTTATGGATCCGCCCAGAGCAGGTAGCGACAGAAAATTCCTTTCAAGTGCGGTGCATCTGTCACCCGAAAAGATAGTTTATATTTCCTGCAATCCCGAAACTCAGCAGAGAGATTTATTCTATCTCACAAAGAATGGATACAAGGTAAAGAAGATACAGCCGGTTGATATGTTTCCATATACGAACCACGTTGAGACGGTTGTTTTGCTTAGCAAAACAGCGATATAGATTCATACTGAAATTGCGATACGTGCCTTACGGCAGGTTCATTTAAAAGGGGGATACAGACATGAGAGTATGCATTAGATGCGGATGCGTTATGAGAAGCGGTTGCGGACTCAGGATTAAAGGCACAGCGTGGGAAGTAGCATTAACAAATGATGATACCAAACTCTTTGGCGGCAGAATAGAACCTAAAGTCGCAATTTGCCCTAATTGCGGGGAAGTTTCGATATATGTTGATGATATCGAAAAGGTTAGATATGAATGATTTATCTAATTTCAAACTATGGGATTAGTGATACAAACGATTAGTTGTGTTGCTTAGCAAAGTAGCAGTATAAATTCATACTGAATTTGCGATATGTATCTTACGGCACAAGAATTTATATCATATCGCAATGAATATAAATATTTTATCAGTCAGGAGACTTTATTATGGATAGACAAGAAGCAATAAGAAGAGCCACGGAGCTTGTAAGCAAAATGACTCTCGAAGAGAAAGCATCACAGCTTAAATTCGATTCACCCGCAATCGAAAGATTAGGTGTTCCCGAATATAACTGGTGGAACGAAGCCCTCCACGGCGTTGCAAGAGCCGGTACGGCTACTATGTTCCCTCAGTCAATCGCTTTAGGTGCAACCTTTGACGACGACCTTCTTCAGGAGATAGGCGATGTTATCGGAACCGAGGGCAGAGCTAAATATAATATGCAGTCAACACGCGGTGACAGAGATATTTATAAGGGGCTTACCTTCTGGTCACCTAACGTAAATATTTTCCGTGATCCTCGTTGGGGCAGAGGTCACGAGACATACGGTGAGGACCCTTATCTTACATCACGTCTTGGCGTAAGATTCGTTAAGGGTATTCAGGGCGACGGCGAGTATCTTAAGGCTGCCGCTTGTGCAAAGCATTTTGCTGTGCATTCAGGTCCCGAGCGCGAAAGACATTTCTTCGATGCTATCGCTTCAAGAAAGGATATGGAGGAAACTTATCTTCCTGCTTTCGAGGCTTGTGTAACCGAAGCAAACGTAGAAGCGGTTATGGGCGCATACAACAGAACAAACGGCGAGCCCTGCTGTGCTCATGAGGTTCTTATGAACGAATATCTCCGCGGTAAGTGGGGTTTTGAGGGTCACTACGTATCCGACTGTTGGGCTATCAAGGATTTCCACGAGAATCATAAGGTTACAGAAACTCCCGAGCAGTCTGTTAAGTTAGCTCTTGAAATGGGTTGCGACGTAAACTGCGGTTGTACGTATCAGAGAATACTCGATGCAGTAGCAGAGGGCATTCTTGACGAGAAGTATATAGACAGATCTTGTATCAGACTTTTCACTACAAGGTTCCTTCTCGGTCTCTTTGATAAGACTGAGCTTGACGATATTCCTTACAGCAAGGTTGAGTGCAAGGAGCACATTGACCTCTCTCACAGAGCGACAAAGGAAAGCGTTGTTCTTCTTAAGAATGACGGCGTTCTTCCTCTCGATAAAAACGTTACAAAAAAGGTAGCCGTTATCGGTCCTAACGCAAATAACAGAACCTCTCTTATCGGTAACTATCACGGTACGTCTTCAAGATATATTACTGTTCTTGAGGGTATCCAGGATGAGTTGGGAGACGAAGGCCGCGTGTTCTATTCCGAGGGTTGCCACCTCTGGCAGGATAGAATCGAATTCCTTTCCAAGGAAGGACAGCCCGACCTTCTTGCAGAAGCGAGAGCAGTTTGTGACGAGGCAGACGTTGTTGTTCTTGTAGTAGGTCTCGATGAAATTCTCGAAGGTGAAGAGGGTGA
This sequence comes from Acutalibacteraceae bacterium, assembly GCA_045606645.1. Lineage (GTDB taxonomy): Bacteria > Bacillota > Clostridia > Oscillospirales > Acutalibacteraceae > DTU089. The sequence continues at coordinate 29,071 of JAZUSK010000024.1, forward strand.
TGCAGGCCCCGGAGATAAGGTTGACCTTCTTTTCCCCAGACCTCAGAGAATACTTATGGATACAGTTTTCAGTACAGGTAAGCCCGTGATCCTTGTTAATATGTGCGGTAGCGCAATGGATCTCAGAGAAGCAGATGAAAAAGCCGCTGCAATTCTTCAGGCATGGTACCCCGGTGCTCGCGGCGGTAAGGACGTTGCAGATATTATATTCGGTAACGTTTCTCCCTCGGGTAAGCTTCCTCTTACCTTCTATGAGTCATCCGATGACCTTCCCGATATTAAGGATTACTCAATGAAGAACAGAACCTACCGATATTTTGAGGGCACACCTCTTTATCCCTTCGGCTTCGGTCTTACATACAGCGATTGCTGTGTAAATACTATGAGCGTTGATAAGGCAGAGGGCGAATTCGATGGTGTTAATGTTACTGTGAACGTTAAGAATAATGGCTCAGTTGATACAGAAGAAGTAGTTCAGATTTACATCAAGGATGAAGAATTCGAGTTAGCAGTAAGAAACTTTAGTCTCTGCGGCTTCAAGAGAATCTCTCTTAAAGCAGGTGAGGAAAAAACTGTTACAGTTAAGGTTGATAAGAAAGCGTTTACCAGCGTAGATGCAGACGGCAACAGAGAGATTTTCTCCAAGAAATTTACTTTGTATGCTGCTCTTTCTCAACCTGACAGCCGTAGCGAGGAGCTTACGGGTCATAAGGCACTGAGTGCGGTTGTGGAGTTATAAAAACCGCACAAACGATATGAATCACGGAAAAGGAGTGATAGTATGGAACATTTGTTGTATTGCACTTTGAATTTGTTTTGTATTATGATTCTCGCCACAATTCTTGCCAAAATGGGAAGAAGCGTTGACAAGCGTCTCGGACAGATTATGCTTATGTGCTTTATTGTTGCATCTATCATTCTTTGTGCCGCCGATGCGGTCTGGGGTGTGGTGGATTACAGCAAATCCTGGATATTTATGCCCGAGATATCGTACATGATTAACGGAATATATCATATTTTTACAGGCGTTGTTTGTTTTCTGTGGTTTCTGTTTTCCGAGAGTGAGCAGAAATCCTCGATAGTCAGGACAAGGCTCGGCATTGTATTAAGCATGGTGCCGTTTCTGGCGCTTGTAGGTATGGTGCTTTTATCTTACAAGTTTGACTTGGTTTACTATTTTGATTCGTTGGGTGTTTATCACCGCGGAAATCATTATCCGCTGCTTATAGGAATATGCTTCGTATACATAATGTTCACCTCTATAAAAGCGCTGGTGAAGTCCTTTTTCAAGGTTAATTATATGGAGCGTAAGAACTATAGAACACTTGCGTCCTTTTGCTTGATTCCTTTTATGTCGGGGCTTTTGCAGGTGCTGTTTGTCGGTTCTCCGCTACTCAGTGCGGGACTTGCCTTTGCGGCGCTTCAGGTATATATGGATTCTACGGAGCAGCTCATATCTGTTGATCCTATGACTATGCTCAATAATAAGTCGCAGATGGAAAAGTATCTCGACCATCAGATGAAGAATAAAACTGATAAGAGAGAACTGTATCTCTTTATAATGGACCTTGATTATTTCAAGAAAATCAACGATACATACGGTCACGTGGAAGGTGATGAGGCAATTCTTTTGGCGGCAGACGCTATACGTAACACTATTAGTAAAACGAGCTTTTTTGCTTGCCGATACGGTGGCGACGAGTTCGTTGTGATTGCCGATGTGGACGCGGACTCTGATTTTAAACCAAAGGGATTTATAGCAGAGCTTAATGAAGAGGTGTCTGAGCTGTGTCTAGCAAAAGATAAGGAGTACGTGCTTCATTTCAGCGTAGGATATAAGAGACTTGATTCGAGTATGGATACAGTTTACGACTTCGTTAAGAAAGCGGATGAATGTCTGTACCGTATCAAAAATGCGCGTGAGCAGATAATTGAAATCGTATAACACATAAAAATCCGATGCAATGCATCGGATTTTTTAACTTGTTGTAGGGAAATTTAATAAAAAAAGGTTGACTGAAATTAAAGTAGGATATAAAATTATTGAGTATTATTCGGTTAGTTTCTTTTTAGGAGTGATATATATGATAAGAATAGGTTTGTACGGTTACGGTAATATTGCCAAGGGCGTTGAGTGTGCCGTGAATCAGAATAGCGATATGCAGATCGCTTGTGTTTTCACCCGCCGCGACCCCTCTAAGGTTGAGACTATTTCCGGCGCACCCGTATATAATACCAACGACGTGCTCGCTCATACAGAAGACGTTGACGTGCTTATTATGTGCGGCGGCAGTGCTACAGATCTTCCCGAGCAGACACCTGCTATGGCAAAGTATTTCAACGTGGTAGATAGCTTTGATACTCACAAGAATATTCCCGTTCACTTTGACAACGTTGATGCGGTTGCCAAGGAAAGCGGTAAGATAGGTATTATCTCTGTTGGTTGGGACCCCGGTATGTTCTCCCTTAACAGACTTTACGGCGGTGCTATCCTTGTAGATGGTGCGGATTACACCTTCTGGGGCAAGGGCGTAAGTCAGGGTCACTCTGATGCTATCAGAAGAGTAGAGGGCGTTATAGATGCACGTCAGTACACTATTCCCGTTGACGAAGCTCTTGAAGCGGTTCGTAGCGGCTCTCAGCCTCAGCTCACTACACGTCAGAAGCACACAAGAGAATGCTTCGTAGTAGCCGAAGAGGGTGCAGACCTTAAGAGAATAGAAAACGATATAGTTACTATGAAGAACTATTTCGATGAATATGATACAACCGTTCACTTTATCTCTCAGGAGGAGCTTGACCGTGATCATAAGGGTATTCCTCACGGCGGGTTTGTTATCCGTACAGGTAAGACGGGTAGAAATCTCGAGAATAATCACGTGATTGAATATAGCCTTAAGCTTGATTCAAATCCCGAGTTTACTTCAGCGGTAATTGTTGCTTATGCAAGAGCCGCATACAGAATGAACAAAGAGGGAATGAGTGGTTGTAAGACAGTATTCGATATTCCTCCTGCATATCTCTCACCTAAGAGCGGTGCAGAGTTGAGAAAAGAACTGCTTTAAAAATATGAGGGCAATCTGCTTCGGTAGGTTGCTCTTTTATATTTAATTAGTACATATTACTTGAAAAAAATTTTCGTAGGTGATATATTCTTCTTATAAAGGAATTATCATAAAAGGAGGTTTCTTGTGATGAAAAAGACAGTTGCCTTTTTACTTAGTATTATAATGGTTTTTTCCGTTTTTGCTGTTGCGATCAATGCGGAATATGAGGTAAAGGGGGATCTGACAGACTATCCCGTTATAATGGTTCCCGGCTATAGCGGTACCGAGCTTGTAATGATAAACGAGAACGGCTCGGAAACACGTATCTGGGGTTTGAATATGGATTCCGTATTCGACAGAGTTATGAATAGAATCATAGACCTTGCAAAGGGTCTGGTGCTTACTATTGACGGTAATGCGGAATATCTCGGCAAAACTGTTGGCGAAGAGCTTGAAGCAGAGCTCGAATATATGAAGATGAACCCCGACGGTACGAGCAAATACAACGTCAGAATAGAAAACGACATAACCTTGCATACAAATATGGCTTATATCCATGAAAACGGATTGTCCGAAAGTTATATTTACGAGCCGGAGCTTTCTGCTGAAATAGCAAGCTACATCGGTGAGGAAAATATATTCTTTTTTACAGAGGATTGGCGTACAAGTGTTTATGACTGTGCAGCCAGACTTGATAGCTATATTCAGGACGTAAAGGAGCTTACCGGTAAAGATAAGGTTAATATTGTTGCCGTTTCACACGGTGGTCAGGTTACTGCAACTTATCTTTCTATGTTCGGGTACAAGCAGGACGTCAATAAGGCTGTGCTTACAGTGCCTGCTATCGGCGGTGCGGCTCTCGCCTATGATATTATGAGCGGTAACGCTGCTCTTGATGAGGAAACTCTCATTTATTACATAGAACACGGCTTTGATACGGAGGGACACTACGCTTGGCTTCTCGAGGCTCAACAGTTAGGTTTTCTCGATAACCTTGTTCAGGAGTTGCTTCCTTATGTATATAACGTAATAGGCTATTTCGGTAGTATATGGGATTTCATTCCGTATGAGTATTACGATGAGGTGAGGGATATGCACCTCGACCCCGTTGAAAATGCGGCGATTATAGAAAAGAGTGACTTTGTTCATCACGAGATTATGGCGAATTACCATGAGAATCTGCAGAGATGTATGGACGAGTACGGTGTTCAGATTTATATTATTGCGGGTACAGGTGTTCATGCGGTGTCAGGTCTTAATGAAAACTCTGATGCTATTATCGCTACAGATGATTCTACGGGTGCTAAGTGTGCTCCCTATGGGCTCAGATATGCCGACGGCTTCACGGGTGCCCGTACACAATGTGACGATCCCGCTCACGATCACGTTTCTCCCTCTATGGAGATTGACGCTTCCACAGCGTTTCTTCCCGAAAATACATGGTTTGTAGAAGGTCTTTACCACGGTATGACATTCCACGACGAATATTCAAGAGGTCTTGCTCTGAAGGCCCTTCTTACTGACGAGATAGTAGATATCTATTCTACTCCCGCTTATCCTCAGTTCCGCTATTCGACTAATGTGAACAATGGCGTATATGTAAGATTTGAAAATAGTCCTACGGGATACGTAAGTTCTGATGATAGCTATATTGTTATAAAGAATATATCAAAGGAATATCCGCTTAAGATATCCTCTGTAGAGGTTATGGGCGCTGATTTAGTTGTTCATACTCTTGGTGTGGGTGCTATTGAGCCCGGTGAGGAGATGAGGCTTCGTGTTACGGGTAGTCTTCCTGAAGTCAGCAATACACTCCTTCAGGTGAACGTGAATTATGAGATGGTTGGTAATACAACTGCTCCTATAGGCAAAAAGCTTGTAAACTTCAAAGTGATGAATGGCGAATCCCCTGTGTATGATGAAAGTGCTCCTTACGTAGATGCAGACTACATTACAAATTATGAGAAGTTTATGGGGGATACCGATGATATTCTTGTGAATTTCAGTCTTTCCTATTTCGTGAGCTATTTGTATCAGATGTTGATATCCTTCTTCGAACAAATAGGTTTGGGCGGAATTGTGAAATAAATGGAAAATACCCTTGACTTATTGAAAGAATAGTGATATAATGCGTAATCGTCGTGGAATGTCCGCGGCGATTATTTCCTTGCTTCCGAAAACATCTAACGGGAGCCGGAGTCCATAAGGAGGTGCGAACGATGTCAAATTACGAAACAATCATCATCTATTCTGTAAAGAATGGTGAGGAGGCTGCTAAGGAGCTTTCCGAAAAGTTTAAGGCTATGATGGAGAAGAACGGTACAGTTGACAGCGTTGACGAGTGGGGTAAGCGCAGACTTGCATATCTCATCAACGATGAAGAAGACGGCTACTACGTTCTTTACAATCATGCTTGCGAACCCGAATTCCCTGCTGAGCTTGAGCGTGTTCTCGGTATCACAGACGGTGTTCTTCGTTCAATGGTAATTAAGAAGTAAGAGGTGCGAAAGATGCTTAATTGCGCAGTTATTATGGGCAGACTTACTGCTGACCCCGAACTCAGACAGACTCCCAGCGGTGTATCCGTTACAAGATTTACTGTTGCAGTAGATCGCGGCTACGTTAAGGCCGGCGAGGAGAGAAAGGCTGACTTCATCAACGTTGTTTGTTGGAGACAGACTGCAGAATTCGTAACAAGATATTTTGCAAAGGGTTCTATGATCGCAGTACAGGGCTCTATTCAAACCGGTTCATACGAGAAAGACGGTATTAAGCGTTCAACATTCGAGATCGTAGCTGACAACGTTAGCTTCTGCGGTTCTAAGAATGAGTCAGGCGCAGGTGCTCCCAGAGCAACAGATAATGCCGCTTCTTCTTTCTCAAACGGCAGTATAGATGATTTCGCAGCTATTGCTGACGACGATGATCTGCCGTTCTGATTTTAACAGGAGGTAATTATATTATGGCATATGATAAGGCTGATCGCCGTCCCAACAAGAAGGGTCGCAAGAAAGTTTGCGCATTCTGTGTTGAGAAGGTTGAAAAGATTGACTACAAGGATGCTGCTAAGCTTCGTCGTTATACATCCGACAGAGCAAAGATTCTCCCTCGCCGTGTAACAGGCACATGTGCTTACCACCAGAGAGAGCTCACAACAGCAATCAAGAGAGCAAGAATGATCGCTCTTCTTCCTTACACAGCTGACTAATTTTAGCGATTCAGAGTGTCGAGCAATCGGCACTCTTTTATTTTGTAAAAATAAAGAATCAGTATCGGTTTTCCGATACTGATTCATTTATTTATATCTCATTATTGTAAAACGCTTCCTTGAACCATACGTCCTCGACCTCAAAGCTTTTGCCGTCAAGGTAATTAAGGATTCCTGCATCTGATTGAAAATCAAATGCTAATCTATATGAGTACAAAAACTGCTTTTTGTATCCTCCAAACTGTTTGTTCTGAGCATTTGTGCCGTACTTTCCGTCGCCCAGAAGGGGATTGCCTATATGGGAAAAGGATGCCCTTATCTGATGGGTTCTGCCTGTGAGAAGTTCTACTTCAACAAGTGAAAGTCCGCCTTTATAATCTAATACATTATATTTAGTGGCAATAGCCTTTGTCTTATCGTTAGACTTTTCGCTTATATATACTCTGTTTTGCTTTTCGTTTTTCTCAAGGTAGCCCTTTATGACACCTTCTTTGTTTTTGAGTTTACCGATAGCAACACAGAGATAGTATTTATGTAGTTCTCTGTTTTTTAGCTTTTCGTTGAGAATTCTGAGGCTTTCGGCGTTTTTCGCTCCGATAATGATACCGCAGGTGTTTCTGTCGATTCTGTTAACGAGAGCAGGGGCAAATGACATTTCGTTTTCGGGGTCATATTCGCCTTTCTCGTACAGATATCTTTTTACTCGCGTGATAGCGGTATCTGTATAGTTACCCTCGTCGGGGTGAGAGAGGATGCCGGCGGGCTTATCAATTAATATGATATTCTCATCCTCGTAAACTATCTTGATAGATTTACCTGCACTTAGGAAATCGTATTTCGGTTTTACGGGCTCAAAAAACTCATCGTTTATATACATTGATATAACGTCATCAACAGAGAGCTTATAGGAGATTTCGGCTCTTTTGCCGTTTACCTTGATTCGCTTATTTCTGATATATTTGTACATCAATGCCTGAGGAATGAGGGGAAAAGATTTTGTTATATACTTATCCAATCGCTGACCCGCATCATTTTTCTTGATTATAAATTCTTTCATTTCGCCTTAATCTCCTCGGCGATTTTTTCAAGCTTTTTAAATCTGCGACTAACGGCAGAGCGGGAAAGCTCAGGCACCATCATTTTGCCTATCTCGTCAAGAGAAAGCTCGGGATTTTCAAGTCTTAATTTGCAAAGAGCGGCTAAATCCTCGGTCATATCATCAAGTGAGATTTTCTTGAGCACCTCTTCAATAACGGCTACTTGCTTGAGACCCGCCTCGATTGAACGGCTCATATTAGCTGATTCGAAATTGGAGCGTCTGTTTATCTGGTTTTTGATATTCTTCATCGCCCTTGTCTGCATAACCGTAAGGAAAGCGTTGTTTGCACCCATAGTGCCGATGAAATCCTCTACGGATTCCGCATCCTTGCTGTAAATAACGTAGCTGTTATTTCTGATGATCTTCTTAGCCTTAAGACCGATATCGTCGATTATCTGCAGAAGATCATCGCAAAGCTTCGCCTTGGTTACGCTAAGCTCTATGTGATAATCCTTCTCGGGGTCGGTAACGCTACCGCAAACAAGGAATGCACCTCTCAAAAATGCCCTTGAGCAACAGTCGTTATTAGATTGCTCCAAGTTTGAGAGATTTACTCTGAGAGAAAGCTCCTTGCCTGTATAACCAAAGTAGGACAGTATTTTTACTCTATCTTCTTTTGTTGTGATGGTTACCTTATATTTACCTGCACCGGAGCGTTGTGTCTGGGGAGTAACGCCGGTCAGGTCTCTTACACTTGAACTATATCTTTCTGCAACACTTTGAAACTCTGTCATAAGAGATATCTCGGAAAGACCGAAGGCTCGTCCGAATAAGAGCATGCCGAAAGCCTCTGCCTTGTAGCAACAGGCAGAGGATATATTATTGGCTAATTCATTTTTAACGTCTGCTGAGAATGACATAACTTACCTCAATACAATAACTTCCGGCTCGAGAGTGACACCTGTTTCGCTTTTTACGGTATCGCGCACGAAATCTATAAGATTTAAAATGTCTGTTGAAGTGGCTCCGCCTTTGTTTATGACAAAGCCCGCGTGCTTTTCGCTGACCTGAGCACCGCCGACAGATTTACCTTTAAGAGAGCATTGCTCAATAAGGGCACCTGCGAAATAACCCTCGGGTCGTTTGAAGGTGCTGCCTGCACTGGGATATTCAAGCGGCTGTTTATCCTTTCGTCTGCCGAGGAAATCATCCATTTTTTCCTTGATGCTTTCCTGAGAAGCATGTGTAAGCTTTACCTTGCCGCCTAAGATAATACAACCGTTTTCTTTATATACGGAGTGTCTGTACGAAAGCTTAGCGTCTTCCGCTTTGATGGTTTCAATTTTAAAGTCGGGAGTGAGGTGAGTTATCTCTGTTAAAACATCCTTCATTTCTCCGCCGTATGCACCCGCATTCATATATATAGCACCACCGCAGGAGCCGGGAATACCAAATGCGAATTCGAGACCGCCGAGTGATTCACCGTATGCGAATCTGCAAAGAGCGGTGAGAGAAGTGTCGGCGGTGAAGGAAATATATCCGTCGCCGAGATTCTCACAAGAGGTGTTGAGGGAGCTGAAAACGATTATTGCTTTTTCGATACCCTCGTCTGGTATGAGAATGTTGGTTCCCTTGCCGATAACCTCGTAAGGAATACTTAACTCTTTGGCTTTCTTTAATACGCTTACCAGCTGATCTGTGTATGCGGGGGAGAGTCGCACACCGCAGGGTCCACCTGTCTTGAATGAGGTGTATTGATTCATCATATCCCCAAGACAAGCGTCACAATTTATACTTACCGCGTAATCGTACAATTCGCGGAATCTGTAATCTGAGTTCATAAAAATACCTTTCGGATATACTGTGCTGTTATTCACCAAGCAATGCGGCACCGATGATACCTGCATCATTACCTAATTCTGCAGGAACGATGGCGGTCTGCTTATCTGCGTAAACACTGTATCTTTCTGCTTTTACCATATCACGGATGGGCTTGAGAATCTTCTCACCCTGACCGCTGATACCACCGCCGATACATACTGTATCAGGCTGGAGAGCATTAATGACATTGGAAAGACCTACTGATACGTAGTAGAGATACTTGTCAACAACTGCCTTTGCAACAGCGTCGCCCATATCATATGCTTCAAAAATTGATCTGCCGTCAACCTTATTGAGGTCGCCGTCGCAGGTCTGCCAAAGGAGACTGCCCTTGTTGCCCTGCATTGCTTCTACTGCCTGAGATACCAATGCTGTAGCAGATGCGTATTTCTCCCAGCAACCTTTTCTGCCGCAGTTACAGGGGATACCGTCAACGCAAATAACCGTATGACCCATTTCGCCGCCACAGAAGTTTGATCCGCGGTAAATCTTGCCGTCGAGAACGATACCGCTGCCTACGCCTGTACCGAGAGTGATAGCGATAAATGAGGGGACACCGTTACCGCAACCTGCAACTGCTTCACCGAGAGCGGCAGCGTTTGCATCGTTTTCAAGATATACGGGCTTCTTAAGAAGCTCCTCGAGCATCTTCTTTGCGGGAACGTTTCTGAACTGAAGGTTGTTTGAAAATTCAATAGCGCCTGTGTCCTGATTTACGGAGCCGGGGGTACCCACACCGATGGATGCAACATCGCTATAGCTGATACCTGCATTTACAACAGCCATATCAACAGCTTCCTTGATTGAATCAAAGATTGCTTCTGCGGGACGGGGAGCGCGGGTTTTAACCTTACCTCTGCCGATGATCTCGTTTTTTTCATTTACTACGCCGGTAGCAATATTTGTACCGCCAAGGTCAACACCAATTCTATACATAATTATATTCTCCTTAAAAATTATTATTAATCAAAATTTATCAGTGCCATGCATCAAGCTCTTTGGACTGAGGCTCTCCCTCTTCCATACCGAGCTGAATCATAAGCTCTCTTGCGGCATTGTAGCCCAGTCTCTTCTGACGGTTATTCATAGCCGCAATTTCTATAATAATAGCCAAGTTTCTACCGGGCTTGACGGGTACTGTTGTGGTGGGTACCTTTATGCCGAGTATTGATATGTATTCCTCTTCGAGACCGAGGCGGTCGTAAGCCTTTTCGCTATTCCATGGCTCGAGCTGAATAACCATATCTATTTTTTCTGTGAGCTTAACCGAACCGATACCGAAGATGTTACGTGCATTTACTATACCGATACCGCGAAGCTCTATAAAGTGGCGTATGTTGTCGGGTGCAGAGCCGACGAGCGTTTTTGAGGAAACCTTTCTGATTTCAACCGCGTCGTCAGCAATGAGACGGTGACCTCTCTTAATAAGCTCAACTGCAGTTTCGCTCTTACCTACACCGCTGTCACCGAGAATAAGGATACCTTCACCGTAAACCTCGACCATAACGCCGTGGCGGGTGATACGCTCTGCAAGCTCTGTGCTGAGATAACCGATAAGGTTAGCCATAATACCTGACGTAGGTTCTGCAGTTCTTAAGAGCGGAACCTCGTATTTTGCCGCCAATTCCATCATGGCGGGGGGAGCTTCGATGTTTCTTGTGAGGATTGTTACGGGAGGTCTGCAACTGAAGAACAGTTCGAGACGCTCTCTTTGAGTTTGCTCGTCTAATTCCTGAAGGTAGCTTGTCTCTGCAAGACCGATGAATTCGACACGTTCGCTATCGAAATACTTTTCGTATCCCGCAAACATGAGACCGGGACGGTTAACGTCCATCGAGCGGATAACAAGCTCGCTTTCGGGCTTGTCAGGCATATATAATACTTCAAGGGAATTTGACTTGATAACCTTGCTTAAGGGTACTGAGTATTTGCTGCTCAAAGGAATCCCTCCTATAATATAATTGTATATACTCTCCTATTATATATTAATCGTTAGAATATTCCAATAGGTTATTTAAAATTTTTTAAATTGTCTGTTGATAATATTGTCCAAAAAGTAATATAAAATTTTAGCAGAAAAAACAAAAAACATATTGACAACCCATGACCACCGTGATATAATCCATTTACCTCTCGTGGAGGGTTCTTTTTTTGTGCCCTGATTTTCTCACAGTCAGAGTTATGAGAGAAGGGTTCTCTTCGGAATGAGCGGGGATAGGCTCCGTTCACCTTTGAGAGGGAGGCTAATCAAAAAATGGAGGTGCCGTTAGTGAGAGTTAAAATTACACTTTCCTGCACAGAATGTAAGCAGCGCAATTACAACACTATGAAGGAAAAGAAAAACAACCCTGACAGGTTGGAGATGAAGAAGTATTGCAGATTCTGCAAGAAACACACTCTCCACAAGGAAACAAAGTAAGGAGGTATTATCAATGGCTGACGAGAACAAGAAGGCGGTTGAAGAAGCAGATACCTCAAAGACTACTAAGTCTGAAAAGAAAGAAAAGAAAGAAAAGAAATCCAAGAAGGCTAAAAAGCATTTCTTCAAGGACCTTAAGGGCGAGACTAAGAAGATAGTATGGCCCGGCCGTAAGATGGTTATCAAGAGCACAGGTGTTGTTCTTCTTGCTATCCTTGTCATCGGTGCAGGTATCTGGATTATCGATTACGCTCTTTCTGGAGCAATTAAAGCTTTCAATGAGGCTGCGGATGCAGAGCCCACCACACAGGTTGAGACAACAGTACCCACTACTGCTGCTACAACTGCGGCTACTACCGAGGTTGTACTTACAACTGACGCAGTCAGTACAGAAGCAGAGTCCACAACCAACGCCTAATTCTGATTAAGATCTATCAGTAATTTTCGGAGGTGTATTATGGCTCTTGAAGCAAGATGGTATATTATCCACACTTATTCCGGTTATGAGAATAAGGTAGCGGAGAATATCGGCAAAATTGTTGAAAACCGTAAGATGCACGACAAGATCCTGGGTGTATGCATTCCCGTTGAAAAGGTTGTTGAAATCCGCGACGATAAGACAATCGAAGTAGAGAGAAAGATTTTCCCAAGCTACGTTGTTGTTAAGCTTGCAGTTGAATACAGCGACAAAGAGGGCGAAGAGAACGTTCTCAAAGTTCCTGATGAAACATGGCATGCAATCCGTTACACAAGCGGCGTTACAGGCTTCGTAGGTCCCGACGGCAGACCCGTTCCCCTTACAGAGGACGAGGTTCGTAAGTTAGGTCTCGAAGGTGCGGCTGACGGTGCTGACGATGCAGCTGCTACTGTTACAGAAGTTTCTTACGAGGTCGGTGACTTTGTTACAATTACCGATGGCCTTATGGAAGGCAACTCCGGTGTTGTTGAGACTATCGATACAGTTAAGGGCGTTGTACGCGTTATCGTTTCATTCATGGGTAAAGAAGCACCTGTTGAGCTTCCGCTCAATCAGGTAAAGAAAGCAATCGACTGATTGCAAATTAGTAATTGGTAATTAGCGGTATAGCCGCTATTATATGCGACGTAAAGCGTCGCGTGTGGGAGGAGTAAGGCGAGCTTCTTATTCCGCCATACCACGAATTTTGGAGGTGCATAACATGGCTCAAAAGGTTGTAGGTTACATTAAACTACAGATTCCCGCTGGTAAAGCAACACCCGCACCGCCTGTTGGTCCTGCATTAGGTCAGCACGGTGTAAACATCATGGCATTTACAAAGGAATTCAATGAACGCACAAAGAATGATATGGGTCTCATTATTCCTGTTGTTATCACAGTATATGCCGATCGTTCTTTCACATTCATCACTAAGACCCCCCCTGCAGCAGTTCTCATTAAGAAGGCTTGCGGTATCGAGAGCGGTTCTGGTGTTCCGAATAAGACAAAGGTTGCAACAATTACCGGTGAGCAAGTAAGAAAAATCGCAGAACAGAAAATGCCTGATCTTAACGCTGCTTCAATTGAAGCTGCTATCTCAATGGTAGCAGGTACAGCTCGTAGCATGGGCGTTACTGTTGTAGATTAATGCTCCCGGGTGGGAGGTAAATCCGATTTAACCACTCTATTGGGAGGAAATAATTTATGAAACATGGTAAAAAGTATGTTGAGAGCGCTAAGCTTGTAGATAAGACAAGACTCTACGAGGTTAAGGAAGCTCTCGAGCTCGCAGCAAAGACTGCAAGCGCTAAGTTCGACGAAACTGTTGAACTTCACATCCGTCTTGGTGTTGACTCTCGTCACGCTGACCAGCAGGTTAGAGGCGCAGTTGTTCTCCCCAACGGTACAGGTAAGAAGGTTCGTGTAGCTGTTTTCGCAAAGGGCGATGCTGCTAAGGCTGCAGAGGCTGCAGGCGCAGAAATCGTTGGCGATATGGATCTCGTTGAGAAGATCAACGGCGGCTTCATGGATTTCGACGTATGTATTGCAACACCCGATATGATGGGTCTTGTTGGTCGTCTTGGTAAGGTTCTTGGTCCCAGAGGTCTTATGCCCTCTCCCAAGGCAGGTACTGTTACTCCTGATGCAGCTAAGGCTGTTGAAGAGGCTAAGGCTGGTAAGATCGAGTACCGTCTTGACAAGACAAACATCATCCACTGCCCCATCGGTAAGGCATCCTTCGGTGGCGACAAGCTCACAGAGAACGCTATGGCTCTTCTTGATGCAGTTATCAAGGCTAAGCCCGCAGCAACAAAGGGTACTTACATCCGTTCTTGCGTAGTTGCAACAACAATGGGCCCCGGCATCCGTGTAAACGCTGCTAAGCTCACAGGTTCTTCTTCCGAAGAATAATTAAAAATAATGCTTGACATATCATAGGTGATATGTTAAACTACTTGTGCTGTTCTAAAGACAGCAGGTGCAAATTTGTTTAATGGTCTAAAACCGCCTGCCGAGGAATGTGCTTATTTACTTGATTTATTTCATTAGGTAACTATGCCCTCCTCGCATTATGCGGTGAGGGCATTTAAATTTGGCAACTAATTTAACGGAGGTGAATTTATTTGCCAAGCGAAAAGATTTTAGAAGCTAAGAAAGCTGAGGTTGCAGCTATTGCTGACAGACTTAACGGCGCGATCGCAGGTGTTATCGTTGACTACAAGGGTATCAACGTTGCTGACGATACAGCTCTTCGTAAGGAGCTCCGTGAAGCAGGTGTTGAGTACACAGTTACAAAGAACACAATGATCAAGCTCGCTATCGACGGTACAGACCTCGAAGGTCTCGGTGAGTGTCTCGAGGGCACAACAGCTCTTGCTACATCTACTGACGATTACGTTGCTGCTGCAAGAATCCTCTGCAAGTATGCTTCAAAGCACGAGAATTTCAAAGTAAAGAGCGGTTTCCTTGATAATGAAGTTATCAGCGTTGAGAAAATCGACAGTCTTGCAAAGCTTCCCACAAGAGACGTATTGCTTGCTACAGTTGCAAACGTATTCAATGCTCCTATCGCAGCATTCGCGCGTGCAGTACAGGCTATTGTTGACAAGGGTGGCGAAACAGCAGAGGCAGCTGCTGAATAATTACTGCTAAAACAAAAATAAAAAATAAGAGCCTAAAAGGCAAATAATTGGAGGAAAATAAAATGGCATCTGAAAAGATTACTGCTATTGTTGAAGAATTAAAGACTCTCACAGTTCTTGAGCTCTCTGAGCTTGTTAAGGCTGTTGAAGAAGAATTCGGTGTATCTGCTGCTGCAGCTGTAGCTGTTGCTGCTCCCGTTGATGGCGGCGCTGCTGCTGCTGAAGAGAAGACAGAGTTCGACGTTGTACTTACAGAAGTTGGTGCAAATAAGATCGCTGTTATCAAGGCTGTTCGTGAGATCACAGGTCTTGGCCTTGCAGAAGCAAAGGCAAAGGTTGACGGTGCTCCCGCAACTCTTAAGGAAGCTGCATCTAAGGATGACGCTGAAGCTGCAAAGGCAAAGCTTGAAGAAGCTGGCGCAAAGGTTGAGCTTAAGTAATTTAAGATTAATCGATTTTAAGGACTGTTGCTGTGCAACAGTCCTTTTTTCTTGACTTGTTAAGTAAAATAAACTATCATTAAATATAGTTGGGGTGATAATATGAGTAAAAGAATAGCATGCTTGTTAATTGCTGTAGCGGTCTTTCTGTGTGGATGCGGAAGGACTGAAACCGCGTATCAGGAATCACCAAATGAATTACCAACCGAAGAACCAACGACTGAAATGCCGTATTATCAACGAGAGGTATATTACGAAAATGCCGTTGTGGATTATCTCGATTTTGATTCGTCTTCATGGGCAAGAGAGTATCAGCCCGAGTTTCTTATGATTCACTTTACAAGTGCAGTAGTCATAGACAGAGATGACCCGTATAATATGGAGCTCAATCGTTCTATTTTCGAGGATTACGAAATCGGTATAAATTATATCATTGATCGCGACGGAACGATTTATTGTTATCTCCCTGAAAACAGAGCCGCCTGGCATGCGGGTGAGGGAGAGTTTAACGGAGAAGAACGTCTTACTAACCGTATGAATATGTACAGTATCGGAATCGAAGTCCTTGCAATAGGTTCCGAATCCGATATGGCACAGTACCTTACAAGTTACGAGTATCGTTCCCTCGATTCTGATTTTTATGGTTATACTGAAGCACAGTACGTATCGCTAAAACTTTTGACGGAGGATATTTGTGCACGTCACAATATACCTATGGACAGAAATCACATTATAGGTCACGAGGAATATAGTCCCGAAAAGAGCGATCCGGGTGAATTGTTTGACTGGGGCCGTATTGTTGAAGAAGGTATTTAATATGGTGATTGAACCAATAGCATATATAAAGAATAATTTTATAGAAAAGTTCGGAGTTCCGCGACAGAGCGGAATGGTCAAAACAGTAGAATCTAAGATTGTGTTTACAGAGAAGTATCGCGATGAAAATGCAATCAGGGATATCGAACAGTATTCTCATCTGTGGCTTATATGGGGCTTTACAGAAAATGAAGGGGAATGGTCACCTACAGTAAGACCTCCTCGGCTGGGCGGAAATAAGAGGGTCGGTGTATTTGCTACAAGGTCACCTTTCCGTCCTAATTCAATGGGTCTTTCCTGCGTTGCACTTGTAAGGGTAGAGAATACCGATGAGGGTAAGTGCCTTGTGGTAACGGGCGCAGATATTAAAAACGATACTCCCGTTTACGATATAAAGCCCTACCTTCCGTATGTGGACAGTATTCCCGATGCAAAGGGCGGATTCTCTGACGACCATAAGAATGATTCTGTGAAAGTAGTGTTTTCCGATTTCTGCAGAGATTTGGACGATAATACAAAATCACAATTAGAAGAAATTCTCTCCTATGACCCGCGCCCGTCTTATCAGAATGATGATAAGAGAGTCTATGGTCTTTCTTACGGTGATTTACAGGTGAAATTCACTTGTGACGGAAACACATTAACAGTTACAGAGGTTAAATAATGATATATATCAAGCCTTCATTTTATGATGAATTTAAATGTATCGCTTCCCGATGCAAGGATAACTGTTGTATCGGATGGGAAGTAGATGTTGATGATTTATCCTATGAAAAATATTGCTCCGTGAAGGGTGACTTTGGTAAGAAACTTAAAGAGAAGATTACCACATCTCCCGAGGGTGACAGATGCTTTCGCTTAGGTG
Source organism: Acutalibacteraceae bacterium (assembly GCA_045606645.1). GTDB lineage: Bacteria > Bacillota > Clostridia > Oscillospirales > Acutalibacteraceae > DTU089. Next base: position 45,885 of record JAZUSK010000024.1, read on the forward strand.
ATCACGACAGATGTCCTTTTCTTAATAAGGATAATCTCTGCGATATAATTATTAATTGCGGGGAGGAATATCTCTGTGATATTTGCAGAGAGCACCCTCGCTTTTATGAATGGTTTGCAGGCGTTACCGAGTGCGGATTGGGTCTTTCTTGCGAAGAGGTGTGCCGAATCCTGCTTAGTGACGAAAAATCCTTAGAGCTTGTAGAGTATAATGACGGAGAAGAAATAAAACTTGATTCCAAGGAAGACGTGGCGGAATCGGATAGTTATATATTCCTCGCATCATTAAGAGAATTCTTCTATGATACACTGAAAAAGAATATTTCTCTTGATGAAAAATTGGCGGATATTCTGTCCCGTACAGAGAAATTTACGTCAAAAGAGATTAAAATCAGAAATTACAGAAATAGTGTTAACGAATATAAAAAAACAGAGCCCATTGATGAGAGATGGACTCAATATATAAATGACCTGAGCGATAATCTTGAAAGTATACTTTCTGTTGAAGATAAATTTAATACAGAAATCGGCGGAGATATGCTCTATTCAAAGATGATGGCATATATTATGTTCCGTCATTTCTCAAAATCAGTGTTTGACGGAAGTGTTTCGGAAAGAGTCTGCTTCTGCGTGGAGAGTGTCAGGTTTATAAAACTTTGTGATATGAAATCATATTACGAAAAAGGTGCTCTGACGATGGAAGACAGAATAGATAATCTTAAAAACTGGTCTAAACAAGTAGAGTATAGCGACGAAAATACAGATTTATTAATATATGGTGAAAAGCACTGAAATATGCCGGTTTGAGGCAGGTTTGGATTGCTCTTGTCACCATTAGGAGAGTAACAATGGCAAAGCAAGAAAAAACTAATGCAATGAGACTTCTTGACGGAAAAAAGATTCAATATACGGTTCACGATTATACAGAATCCGGTGCGATTGCAGGTGAAGATGTTGCTTCTGTATTGGGTGAAAACCCTGCTCAGGTTTTCAAGACACTTGTAACTGTAGGGAAGTCTAAGCAGAATTACGTTTTTATAGTACCTGTTACGGGCGAACTTGATTTAAAGAAAGCTGCAAAGGCAGTAGGAGAAAAGAGCATAGAAATGATTAAGTCTAAGGAGCTTCTTCCTCTTACGGGCTACGTTCACGGGGGTTGTTCACCAATAGGAATGAAAAAGGTTTTCCCCACAGTAATAGATAGCACGGCGGAGAATTTTGAAAAGATATTTTTCAGTGCAGGTAAGATAGGTCTTCAGGTGGAAATTGCAGTTGAGGATATCGGTAAGATCATCAGAGTAAAATATGAGAATATAATATAACAGAGAGCATCATAGGATGCTCTCTATTTCTTTTAGTGTATTAACTATGTATGTTGGCTTTATATCCGTAGGATTTTCTTCCCCGTTTTTATTAAACCAGATAGTGTCTATTCCGAAGTTGTTGCCGCCCTTGATATCTGCAGAGAGACTATCTCCAATCAATATTAATTCGTTTTTCGGCGGAAAGCCAAGCTTCTCGTAGCAGTAGTCGAAGAAACGGATATCGGGCTTTTGTATGCCGATGTCCTCAGAGAGAAAGAGGGACTTGAAATATTTATCGTATTTTCCGATTTTTACTCTACTTTCCTGCACGAATTTAAGTCCGTTGGATACCACGTACAAATCGTATTTATCATATAGGTAGTCGAGTAACTCATAAGCGCCATCTACAGGATAAGCACCGAGAGCCACACCGTTTTCAAAACGCTCCTCGATAATAGTGCCGTCGTAGTCTATACCGAGCTTCTCAAGGATAATGTTCCATCTGTTTGCGCGAAGATAGGCTTTGTCGATTTCACCTAATTCAAGTCGTTTCCATATCTTTACGTTTTCCGTAATAAAGGTTTCAAATACGCTATCGTCATAGCGGAAACCCAAATCTTCGAATATTCCCATAATGGAGCGACGGGCACATTCGTTGAAGTCTATAATTGTATTATCAAGGTCAAGTAATACTATTTTCTTCATAACGTTTCCTTTCAAAAAAGACTGTCGGATAATTTATCTGACAGTCTTTTCGAGTTGTTATGGTTATTATAAGAGGTTTAAAAGCTTATCTGCAACGTTGTCTAACCAGTCGCCCTCAAACAATTCAACCGCACCTGCATCAACTGCGGCAGCAAGCTTGTGGTTAATGGGTATCTGAGATACTGTATCAACGTTATAAGCCTTAGCGATTTCTTCTATATGGCTTTCGCCGAAGATAGCGTGCTTCTTGTTGCAGTCGGGACATACGAAGTATGCCATATTCTCAGCGAGTGCAATAATCGGGATATTCATAAGACCCGCCATCTTTACAGCCTTCTCAACGATCATGCCAACGAGCTCCTGAGGTGAAGCAACGATAACGATACCGTCAACGGGAAGACTCTGGAAAACTGTAAGAGGTACGTCACCTGTTCCGGGAGGCATATCAACAAACATAAAGTCAACGTCATCCCAGATAACGTCAGTCCAGAATTGCTTTACCGCACCTGCGATAACAGGACCGCGCCATACAACGGGATCTGTATCGTTTTCGAGAAGAAGGTTTACGGACATTATCTCAATACCGGTCTTGGTACGGCAGGGGATAATACCGTTCTCTGTGCCCTGAGCCTTTTCCTTAATGCCGAAAGCCTTGGGGATAGAGGGACCTGTAATATCTGCATCAAGGATAGCAGATTTGAATCCGCGACGCTGCATTGTAACCGCAAGAAGAGAGGTAACAAGGGATTTACCAACGCCACCCTTACCGCTGACAACGCCGATTACTTTTTTGATATTTGAAAGCTCGTGTGGTTTTTCGATTAAGCTTTCGGGCTCCTTGCGAGAGGAGCAGTTCTGTGAACAAGTACTGCAGTTATGTGTACATTCACTCATTGATATCATCTCCAAAATGCATATGTTGGCGAGAGTAATTCTAAACAGTTTTTGAACGCGAATTTTCGCCAATCTAATGTTAAAATACTCTTGAATCCGCAAGAAATATGATATCATATTAAAATATAAATATCAATGGTAAAATCTCTGTTTTCTATTGACTTTTTGTTCTATTTTCTATATAATGCTATGTGCGACTGTCTGCAAAGGGACAGTTGCGCCCAAAAATATAAACAACAGGTTGTGTTTACTAACTACTTCTACTACTTCTAAAAACAAGCCTGAATATACAGAATAGGAGAAATTCAAAATGAAAAGAACTTATCAGCCCAAGAAGAGACACAGAAAGATGGAGCACGGCTTCCGCAAGAGAATGGCAGACAGAAACGGCCGCAAGGTTCTTGCTCGTCGTCGTGCAAAAGGCAGAAAGCAGCTCACATACTAAGAACAACTGATCGGGTGTACGCCCGGTAGGAGAATAATGTGTCAGACTTCGTCACGCTTAAAAGCAATCCCGACTTTCGTCGGCTATATAATAGGGGCAAAGCTATAACTGATCCTGCGCTGGTTATTTACTATTCTAACAACCGCGCGGGAATTTGCCGTATTGGTATAACTACCAGTAAAAAAATCGGCAATGCAGTAGAGCGAAACCATTCAAGAAGGCTTCTCAAGGAGGCCTTTAGAAGTGTGTGTCCGCGTGTTAAGCCTCAGTACGATATTGTTATCGTTGCCCGTTCAAAGACGAAGTATGTGAAATCCACACGCCTCGCGGAGATTATGATGAGTATCTTCGAAAAAGAGGGTATGCTTATTACGGAGAGTGATGACTGATGAAGAAGGCACTTATAGCTTTCATCAGATTTTATCAGCGACGTATATCGCCACTTTTCGGGCCTAAGTGCAGGTATTATCCTACCTGCTCTCAGTATGCTCTTGAGTGTTTGGAGGTTCACGGGTTACTTAAGGGGAGTTTTCTCGCCTTTAAGCGACTTATGCGATGCAATGTATTCTTTCCCGGCGGAGTTGACCCAGTTCCCCCGAAAAAGGAGAAAAAATAAACTCCTTTTTACTTAGAGGAAAGGATTTTAAATCAATGAGAGAGTTACTCACAATACCTTTCGGTTGGGTGCTTAGCTTTTTGTATAATCTTACGGACAGTTATCTCTTAGCTATCGTATTACTTACATTAGTAGTCCGTCTTTTGCTCGTTCCCTCATCTATTAAGCAGCAGAAGAACAGTGCAAAACAGGTGCGCCTTAACGCGAAAGTAAACAAAATCAAACAGAAGTATGCCGGTAATCAGCAGAAGATTCAAGAGGAAACGCAGGCTCTCTATCAGAGAGAGGGCTTCGGTGCTGCCAATATGGGTTGCTCCAATCTTATTATTACCTTGCTTGTAATGACCGGTCTTTACGGTGTTATATATACACCTATCTCAAGCGTTCTTAGATTCCCCAAGGACGTTGTTGCAGGTCTTAAGGAAGCTCTTGTTGTTGCCGGTAAGAATACAGCCGGTAAAGAGGAGCTTATCATCCTTAACGTTTTTGAGAAGAACGCTGACAAGGTGTCAGGTCTTTTAAACACGGAGCGTCTTGAGCAGTTGAAGGCTCTTAAGGAGGATTTCAATATCTTCGGTATTGACCTTACGCAGACTCCCAACGCTAAAGAAGCTAATATTTTATGGCTCATCCCGATTCTTGCTTGTCTTACTGCATTGGCATCATCTTTATTTATGTTCTTCCGTCAGAAGAAGCAGAATCCAGAAATGGCAAAGAATCCTACAATGGGTTGCATGACCTTTATGTCACCCGTTATGTCGCTTATGTTTACGTTTATGTTCCCTGCAGGTGTAGGTGTTTACTGGATCATTTCCAACATCTTCTCGTTTATCCAGCAGGTAATTCTCACCTCTCTCTACAGCCCCAAGAAGGTTATCGCAGAGCAGATGGTTGACGAGACAGTCGTAAGACGCTCTAAGGAGAATATGACTAAGCGCAGAGTTGAATTAGAAAAGAAATAAGGTGAATTTATGATAAAGGAAGCAATAGGCGTTGCTGCTACTATTGAAGAAGCACGTAAAATGGCTATAGAGAACCTTAATGCTCCCGTTGAAGCAGACGTTAAGGTTGAAATCGTAACTTTTCCTAAGAAGAAGGTTTTAGGCCTTTTCGGTGGCGCAGATGCTCAGGTTAAGGCATACTACGACGACGGCAAAAAGGAAGAGAAGAAGGAATCTAAACCTCAGCCTAAGAAGGAAGAGAAGAAGGAGCCCAAGAAGACTGAGGCTAAGAAGCCCCAGCCCAAGCAGGAAGTTAAGAAGGAGGCTCCCAAGAAGGAAGTTAAGAAGGAAGCTCCTAAGAAGGAAGTTCCCGCAATCGACCTCTCTACAATTGAGGCAAAGGAAACTCCCGCAACAGCATACCTTAAGTCAATTCTTGAGGGTATGGATTTCACGGGTGTAAGCGTTACCGCTAAGGAAACTGACGAGGACATCTATTTTGAAATCGTTTGCGAAGAGGATTACGGTAATATTATCGGCAGACGCGGTGAGACACTCGATGCATTACAGTATCTCACAAGACTTTTTGTAAATCGTTCAGAAAACAACAATAAGAGAGTTGCTCTTAACGTTGGTGATTACAGAAGCCGTCGCGAGGAGACTCTCAAGGCTCTCGCAAAGCGTCAGGCAAACAGAGTTCTCAAGTACTCAAGAAGCACAGCTCTCGAGCCTATGAACCCCTATGAGCGCAGAATCATTCATACCGCTATCCAGGAAATCGAGGGTGTTACATCTCATTCTGTAGGCGAAGGCGACAGAAGAAGAGTAGTTATTACTCCTGAGGGCGGCGAGAAGCGCGGAAATTACAGAAACGACCGTCGTGGCGGCGGCAGACGTGAGAAGAGAGCACCCTACGTGCCCGAAACTCCCGCAGAGCCCCGTGAGAAGAAGGTTGACGTTGCATCATCTTCTCTCTATGGTAAGATTCAGCCTAAGAAAAAGGTTGAAGAAGCAGAAGAATCTGCAGAATAAACTTATTGACAAATTAGCAAGTCAGCGTTATTATTTATAATATAGTTATGAAAATGTTGACGGAGAAAGTAAGGATAGTATTCTTTCTCAGAGAGGTGCCGCTTGGTGCAAGGCACTAAAGAGATTATCCCCAAGACCACTCCCGAGTGCAATACGAAGCGTAAGATAAGTATTGCCGTTAGCCGCGTTAAGGCATCTCGAGTGACGGCATAGCCGTAATTTGGGTGGAACCGTGGAGTTTAGACTTCATCCCATTTGTTTTTACAAGTAGGATGAAGTCTGTTTTTTTTATAAGTAAATTATGAAAGGATTGATATATATGATCAAAATCAAACTTCGTGATGATATCAAGGAATACGAGAGCGGTGTATCTGCGGCTGACGTATGCAAGGATATCTCAATGGGTCTTTACAGAAACGTTTGCGCTTGTCTTATAAACGGCGAGAGCGCAGATATCCGTACACCCCTTAATGAGGATTGTGAGCTCGAATTCGTAACGTTTGACAGCGAAGAGGGTAAGCACGCTTTCTGGCATACCGCTTCTCATATCCTCGCTCAGGCGGTTAAGAGACTTTATCCCGACGCAAAGCTTGCTATCGGTCCTGCTATCGATAACGGCTTCTACTATGATATTGACAGTGCTGTTTCATTTACTCCTGAAATTCTCGAGAAAATCGAAGCAGAAATGAAGAAAATCGTAAAAGAGGACCTTCCTCTTGAAAAGTATGAAATGGAGCCTCAGGCTGCCATCGAGGAAATGAAGGCTAAGGGCGAGATCTACAAGGTTGAGCTTATCGAAGAGCATGCAGGTAAAAACGAGCCTATCAGCTTCTACAAGCAGGGCGAGTTTATCGACGTTTGTGCAGGTCCCCACCTTCCTTCAACGGGCAGAGTTAAGGCATTTAAGCTTACTGCTTGTACAGGTGCTTATTGGAGAGGCGACCAGAATAATAAGATGCTTCAGCGTGTTTACGGTACTGCGTTCCCCAAGGCAGCAGAGCTTGAAGAGCATCTTGCTCGCGTAGAGGAAGCAAAGAAGCGCGACCACAACAAGCTTGGCAGAGAGCTTGAAATCTTCACAACTGTTGACTCAATCGGTCAGGGTCTCCCCATTCTTCTTCCCAAGGGTACGTTTATCGTACAGACTCTTCAGAGATTCGTTGAGGACGAAGAAGCAAGAAGAGGTTGGGTACGTACAAAGACTCCTCTTATGGCTAAGAGCGACCTTTATAAGATTTCAGGTCACTGGGATCATTACAAGGACGGTATGTTCGTATTAGGTGACGAGGAAAAGGATGACGAGGTATTTGCCCTTCGTCCTATGACTTGCCCCTTCCAGTATCAGGCATATCTCAACAGAGCACGTTCATACCGTGATCTTCCCATGAGACTTGCAGAGACATCAACTCTCTTCAGAAACGAGTCTTCGGGCGAAATGCACGGTCTTATCCGAGTTCGTCAGTTTACAATTTCCGAAGGTCACCTTATGTGCCTTCCCGAGCAGCTTGCAGATGAGTTTAAGCGTTGTCTTGACCTTTGTATCTTTATGCTTAAGACCCTTGGTCTTTATGAGGACGTTTCATATCGTTTCTCACAGTGGGATCCCGCTGATACAGAGAAGTATATCGGTACTAAGGAGCAGTGGGACGAGGCTCAGGGCATTATGAAGGAGATCCTCGACGATATCGGTCTCGATTACAAGATCGGTATCGGTGAAGCCGCTTTCTACGGTCCTAAGCTCGATATCCAGATCAAGAACGTTTACGGTAAAGAGGATACTCTTATTACAATTCAGATCGACCAGATGCTTGCCGAAAAATTCGGTATGGAATACGTTGATCGCGACGGTACTAAGAAGAATCCCTATATCATTCACAGAACTTCTATCGGTTGCTACGAGAGAACTCTTGCTCTTCTTATTGAGAAGTACGCAGGTGCATTCCCCTTATGGCTTGCTCCCGAGCAGTTCCGTATTCTTCCCATTTCCGAGAGACATCACGATGCTTGCTACGAGCTTAAGAACAAGCTCGAGGCAGAAGGCTTCCGCGTAACTGTTGACGACAGAGCAGAGAAGACGGGCTATAAGATCCGTGAAGCTCAGCTTCAGAAGATTCCCTATATGCTCGTTCTCGGTGATAAGGAAATCGAAAACGGCGAGGTTGCAGTCCGCTCCAGAAAAGCAGGCGATATGGGTACAATGAGCGTTGCAGACTTCAGCGCTATGGCTCACAAGGAAGTTGACGATAAAGTTATTAACTGATAATAAAAATAAACTCTGCTTGTTAATTGCAAGCAGAGTTTATTGACTTTTAAGACGTTATTAAGTAATATACTTATGTGAGGTGATATTATGAAGCCGCTGTTTGGAACTGATCTAACGAATGATAAGAAGAATCAAACGTCCAATATAGAACAGTTTGCGTGTAAAAAGATTTCACAGACATCTTCTGATGCTTTGGATACGGTTTCTGAGCAAGCTGATAATATAGTGAAAAAAGCAGATATACCGCTTTTTATGAAAATAATTATGTACGTATCGGTCATTGGCTTTTTTATTATGGCTAAGGTTCTCAGAAATCTTCGTGCTGATTCTGAAACTACAATTCAGCAGATTATGAAGGAGCATCCTTGGACGGTAATAATTACAGTCATTTTTTGTGTAATCTTTGTCGGTATCTCTTTTTATAGGAAAAAACTTAGTAAAAACGTGATAAACAGCGACGAGTACGCAGTAACTGAATCAAGGATAAATACCGTTTTAAGTAATGTTTATTCAGAATTAGACGTGCCCTCGGATGCGGAAGACGTTGATGTTTTTTATGGCTTTTATAAAGTGAAGGATGGCGAGTGTAAACATAAGACACCGGGCATAACCCCCTTTGATTTTGCTAATTTTGCGAACAAGGTTTTCGTTGAAAACGGAAATTTGTATGTTTCAGATACTACAACTAAATACTGCATACCGGATTTTAAACCTATATCCATTGAAAAGGTGAATAAACGCAGGAGGTTCCCTGTGTGGAATAAAGACACACCGTACAATAAGGGTGACTTTAAAAAATATAAAATTACGTATAATGACAGTGTATATACCTGTAAACCATATTATATTCTTCATTTCGACAGCAACGGTGAAAAGTGGGGAATTTATTTTCCGAATTACGAATTACCTTTTTTCGAAGGGTTAACAGGACTTAAAGCGGAATAAACAGAAAGGAGTAAATGCTCCTTTCTGTTTGATAATGGGAGTGATTTTATGAGATTGAAGGAACTTCGCAAAAAGCGCAACATAACTCAACTAAAGCTTGCTATGGATTTGGGCTTGAATCAAAATGCCATAAGCAGATATGAGACGGGCGAACGAGAGGCAGATTATAAGACCCTTATCGCATTGGCAAATTACTTCGATGTTACAATTGATTATTTACTTGAAAGAACAGATGAAAAATAATCGTCGACTTGAAACAAGTCGACGATTATTTTTTTATTTTACTTCATACCCCTCATCGATAATTGCCTTGATTAAAATATCGTCGGCAACGTCCTTTGTGAGGGTTACTGTTGCGGTGTTTTCCGTGTGACTTGCTACGGCGCTTTCTACTCCGTCGATAGCCGAGAGAGCCTTTACAACGTGTGCTTCGCAACGGGGACACATCATACCTTCAACGTTAAAGGTCTTTTCCATTTTATCATTTCCTTTCTCTTCCTCTGTGTCAGTTGATACAGAGGGATTATTTGTTTTTGTTGTGAATTTTGATTTAAAGAATCTGAGTCTCAAAGCGTTTGTTACAACGCAAAGGGAGCTGAGGCTCATTGCGGCGGAGCCTATCATAGGAGTAAGCTTTAATCCTAAGAGGGGGAAGAATACACCTGCTGCCAGAGGTATGCCGAGAGCGTTGTAGAAAAATGCCCAGAACAGATTCATTTTTATATTTCTCATTACGGATTTGCTCAGCTCAATTGCCTTTGCGCAATCCGAAAGTGAGCTTTTTATGAGAACGATATCTGCGGATTCTATTGCTATATCTGTTCCTGCACCTATGGCGATCCCGACGTCTGCTCTCGTAAGGGCAGGGGCATCGTTTATACCGTCGCCGATAAATGCTATTTTTTCTCCCTTTTCCCGATGCTCTCGGATAACGCGTTCCTTGTCTCCGGGGAGAAGATCTGCAGAGACGTCGTCTATTCCTACAGAGTCACCTATGAAACGGGCAGCATTTACGTTATCTCCCGTCAGCATAAGTGTTTTCTTTCCGAGAGCCTTTATTGCCTTGATAGCGTCGCGGCTGTCTTCTCTTAAGGTATCCGATATTGCTATAATACCGATGATCTTATCTTGTCGGCAGAAGATGAGCGGTGTCTTTCCCGTGGCCGAATATTTATCTAATATATTCTGTACGGGAGTACAATCAATACGGTTTTCTTCGATAAATCTTTTGTTTCCGGAAACGTAGTTTTCCCCGTTTACGGTACCGCTTATGCCCTTGCCCTTGTGTGCCATAAAGTTTTCCGCTTCCGGAAGAGTAAGCTTTAGCTCCTCGGCTTTCTTTCTTATGGCGTTACCTAATGGATGTTCACTGCCTTTTTCCAAAGAGGCTGCAAGAGTAAGAAATTCTTTTTCTGTAATGGTAGAGTCAATAATATGAATATCGGAGACAGTCATTTCTCCGCTTGTGATAGTGCCTGTCTTGTCCAGCACCACCGTGTCAACGGAGCCGAGGGTCTCAAGGGCGGTGGCATTTTTGATGAGTATTCCGTTTTCTGCGGCCTTGCCCGTTCCCGCCATTATTGCTACGGGTGTAGCGAGACCTAAAGCGCAGGGACAGGAAATAACAAGTACTGTTACCGCAAAGGAAAGTGCGGTTTCCGGTTCTCCCTTGAAAATAAACCATACAGCAAAGGTTATTGCGGCTATTATCAAAACCACGGGGACAAATATACCGCTGACCTTATCTGCGAGCCTTGCTATAGGTGCTTTTGTAGCACCCGCTTCGTCAACCAGCTTTATTATTTGCGAGAGAGTGGTGTTTTCGCCTACCTTGGTAGCGGTCATATAGAACGTTCCGTTTTTATTGAGCGTAGCAGAGATCACCTGGTCTCCCGCGTTTTTTTCTACGGGGAGTGATTCTCCCGTAACTGCCGATTGGTCAATATATCCGTAGCCCTTTGTTACAACTCCGTCAACCGAAACTCTTTCGCCGGGGCGGATTATAAGCTCGTCTCCCTCGCGTACGTCCTCGGAAGCGATGGTGATCTCCTTTCCGTTTCGTATGACGTTTGCGGTTTTCGGCGCTAATTGTACAAGCTTTCCTAAAGCGTCACTTGTTTTGCCCTTTGCTCTCGTTTCGAGGAATTTGCCTACCGTAACGAGGGTAAGTATCATTGCGCTTGATTCAAAATAAAGCTCGTGAGAGTATTGACTTAATATATTCATGTTGCCGCGGGGACCGTGGTAAGCCATTATAAATACGGCGAACACACCGTATATAAATGAAGCAATAGAGCCGAGAGCTACGAGAGTATCCATATTGGCGGCTCTTTTAACGAGTCCCTTAAAGCCGGAAATATAAAATTTGCGGTTTATTATCATTACGGGGATGGTAAGGAGCATCTGCGTAATAGCGTTTACAAGGGCATTTTCCGTGCCGTGAAGAAAAGACGGCAGGGGAAGAGAAAGCATATGTCCCATGGCAACGTACATTAAAATAACAAGGAAAACGACGGATGATATAAGCCTTACCCTCATAGCCTTCAGTTTTTCAGCCTCGTTCTTCTTTCTTTCGTCCCATTGAGTGGCGGCATTGCTCTTTCGGTTGTCTCGGGAACTTAAGGATGCGCCGTATCCGATATTGTTAACGGCATTTATTATATCTTCGGCGGTTAACTTGGTGTCGTCGAAGTCTACCGTAAGCTGCTCCGCTAAAAGATTAACCTCTGCTTTTTCTACTCCGTTCAGCTTGCGGGTGGCTTTCTCAACGTTTGATTGACAAGCGGCGCAGGTCATACCCGTAACGCGGAATTTTTCAGTTTTCAAGATACGACCTCCTTTTATAAAACTAACAATATAATTATAGCCCACAATGATTATGATTTCAAGAATGAGAAAATAAAAACGACGGATTCAAACGAACCCGTCGTTAATTTTATCTTTTATTACTTTACAAACTCGTGGTAGATAGCGTTGAGCGCCTTTACGTAGTCCTCTTCGTCGATACCAACTATGATGTTAAGCTCGCTTGAACCCTGGTCGATCATTCTGATGTTGATGTCACCCTCAGCAATAGCCTTGAAGAGTCTGCCTGCAGTACCCTTGGAGCCTGCCATACCGCGGCCAACAACTGCAATAAGAGCGATACCGCCGTTTACTGTGATGGAGTCTGCCTTTGTTCTGCGCTGAATATCGTTGATGATAGCATCCTTGTTCTTGAGGAATTCTTCTGTATTTACAACGATAGACATTGTATCAATGCCTGAGGGAAGATGCTCGAAGCAGAGGTTGTAGTTCTCGAGAACCTCGAGAACGTTTCTGCCGAAGCCCACTTCTGAGTTCATCATATCCTTCTCGATTGCGATAACTGAGAAGCCCTTCTTACCTGCAACACCGGTAATAACAGTAGAAACCTTGTTTGATTCAACAGAGGGAACGATCATTGTACCGCTGTCTTCGGGAGCGTTTGTGTTACGGATATTGATCGGGATACCCATCTCGCGAACGGGGAAGATAGCATCCTCGTGCATAACGGTTGCACCCATATATGAAAGCTCACGAAGCTCCGCATAGGTGATTGTGGGGATAACCTGAGGATTCTCTACACATCTGGGGTCTGCCATAAGCATACCTGAAACGTCTGTCCAGTTTTCGTAAATATCTGCTTTGATTGCTCTTGCTACGATAGAGCCTGTAATATCGCTGCCGCCACGAGAGAATGTTTTGATTGTACCGTTTGGCATTACACCGTAGAAGCCGGGGATAACTGCGTGCTCGTGCTCGCTGAGAATAGCAGTAAGCTCTTCGTTTGTCTTCTCTGTGTCGAGTGTGCCGTTCTCCTTGAAGAAGATACCTGTCTCTGCATCAATGAAGTCGTAGCCGATATAGCTTGCGAGAACCATTGAGTTGAGGTATTCACCGCGGGATGCAATGTAGTCACGACCTGCGTGATGTACGATAGCATTCTTGATGCGGTCGAACTCGGGCTGAAGCCAAAGCTTCATGCCAAGATCCTTGATGATGCCGTTGTAACGATCCTCGATAAGCTTGAATGCATCGTCGATAGGCTGATTTGCTTTAACAAGCTTGTAGCAATCATAGAGCATATCTGTAACCTTAATGTCATCAGAAAATCTCTTGCCGGGAGCAGACGCTACTACGTATCTGCGCTCGGGCTCGGATTTGATAATAGCCGCTACTTTTTTGAACTGCTCTGCATCTGCGAGAGAGCTGCCGCCAAACTTAAGAACTTTAACCATAATTTCATGTCCTCCTGATATTTGATGGGGGATAATATACCTTTTAATACTATTATATACTATCATTTGTAAAATGGGTTCGCAATAAAAATTTGATTGAATTAAAAAAGTTCTATTTATTATATAATTTTTACAAAACGGAAATTGTTATCTTGTGCAAAAACACAACGAAGCTTAGTGGCGTTAGAACACATTAAGCGAAACTAACGTTATTTTTATGATGCTTTCTGCCGTAACGTTCGTGTTCCGGCGGATTTAGACTTTTGCTATATAGAATGATGGGCACCGTTATAGTGTAGGCGTATATTCATCAATGTTTACATTGTTTTTATTGCAAAGTTTTTTGAGTAGTGGTAAAATTAAAATAATAACGAAAAAACACAATAACTGAAAAAAGAGGATGAGTTATGAGAATCTTGAGTTTTGCTCTCGCGATTATATTGGCGTTTTCGTGTATGGTTTTACCGACATCTGCCAATTATGTTGAAGGCGAAGGTTCATCGGAATTGAGCGGTATGGCGACATATGACTTTGAGAATGTGATTGAAAGCGGTGTATCGGTAGCCGACGACGGTACAATAACTACCACTTCTGAAGATGGAATACAGTATGTAGTATTTATGATTACAAACATACACTACAACAGTTTGGAGTCGTATGTTTCTGAAATGGTTGAGCTTCACGGGGAGATAGATCCTTCGTCAGACAGAATGTACGCTTTTGGTGTTGTAGGACCTATGTGCCTTACACAGTCTATCGAGCAGATGAATGAAGAAGTCAATACTGTTTTCGCCCTTGCAGAGAAATATAATGTACCTGTTTTCTTCCAGATGGACGATTGCACCAATTATGCAACTCATTTTGGCGATGACGCAACTATTGACGATGAGGGTAATAAATTTTATAACGATCCCGAAATGTGTGAATGGATCGCTTTTCCCGAAGAGGGCGAGGAATGGGGCGGTCAGAAATACGGTATGCTCCCCAGATGGCATTGTAACTGGAGCGGAGTACCATTTGCTACGGCAGGCGGTTTTCCCTGTTTCAATTCTCCCAAATACCTTGAATGGTATGAAAAGCAGGTGACAGAGGGATTTATAAAGCCACTTGTCGAAAACTATGAGAGACTTAAATCTGAAGGTAAATCATACTTACTTGCAGGTATCAATACAGGTTGGGAAACACAGATACCCGATTATACAGATAAAACTTATGATTCTCTTGAAGATTTTGAAAAAGCGCAATATGGTATGCACGCCTTACATAATTTAGGCTATGATGCAGAATCTATCTATGATGAAGCGGTAAGTCGTATGCTTAGCGAAACAGAGGTTATAAGAGAGCTCCTGTATGAGGTTATTGCAGACTATATAGAATTTACCTGCAAAATGTTTTACGATGCAGGAATAGAAAAAAGCAAAATCTTTTCTCATATAGTTTCAGTTTCTTCTTATTTGGGCGGTTGTAGTACGGAATATCCGCCAACAGACGTCTGCATTAACGATTACTGCACTCCCGGTTGGACAATGAGCCCTAAAACCTGTCAGTATAATCTGGCACAGTTGGAAAAAGAACTTGCTGACAACGGCAGGAACGAATACGTAAATGCTGAGGGTTATGCACATTATGATGATGTGGCAACCTGCACAGCATATTTTGAGGAGAGCCTTTGCGGTAATGCAAAGCTTATAACGGTTTTCGGTTACGACCAGGCAACCGGTACCTACGGCTATCAAAAAAGTCCGGATTTCTATTTCGTTAAAGTTGTTAAATCGTGGCTCGCTCATGAAATAGGCGCAGATTATACCTGGGCAAATCGTCCCAGTCTTATTGAAAAGAGTAAGATTTGTAGAACCTGTGGCGGAACGTTATCAAACGGCTTTTGCCTGACCGATAACAGTCATTATGAAGTGCCGTTTAAGGATGCAAGCGGCTTTTACGAAATAAAAAATGCAGGTAACCTTTATTGGTTCATGTCTCAGGTGAATAGCGGTAATAATACTATCAATTGCAGACTCGCTTGTGATATAAGCGACAATATAGATATTTACGATTCTGAGGGAAACCTTAAATCAGAGGCTTTCCGTCAGTGGACTCCTATTGGCAAAAAAGCAACTTTAAGCAGTAACAGCGTTGCTTTCAATGGCGTTTTTGACGGTCGCGGATATACTCTAAAGAATTTTTACAATACTTCCGGTGATGATTATGTATCATTTATTTCTTATCTCGGCAGTAGCGGTATAGTAAGAAATACAAGTATCAGTTTATCGTATTTTGCCGGCGGTAATTATGTAGCGGGACTTGTGGCTCTTAATGAAGGTACGATTCAGAATTCAAGCAGTAGCGCCAATGTGAATGGTGAAGTGTACCTTGGAGGTATTTCAGGTAGTAATAAGGGTACAATAAATAGCTGTTACACTGTAGGAAGTGTTACGGGGGAAAGCGGCGGATCTTTCTTGAGTTCGTCGTATTATGTTGGAGCTGTATGCGGTAACAACGGCGGAACGATTTCAAATTGCTATTACCTGAGCGGTTCAGCAACAGCAGGTGGCAATGGGCAGAGCGGAATAGGTGCATCAAGGTGGGGCACATCGTCAGATGGCTCGGGTAGTACTGCCGCCAAAACCTCTGAGCAATTCAGCGGTGGTGAGGTTGCTTATCTGCTTCAGTCGGCAAGCGGTTATCGTATTTGGGGACAAAAGAGCAACTTGCCGGGTTCTCTGCCGATGGTATCGGGTAAACCGATGCATGCAGTTGCAAAGTATGATTCTGCTATCGGTTATTCTGTGGGCAGTTTATGTGATTTAGACTCAGATGGCACTGTAGGTGGTTTGGATTATCAGATCTTTATTAATATGATTGTAAGTGGCAACAATACAGAGGATACATTCGAGGATAAGGTGGTATTTGCCAGGGCGGATCTTGATGGCGACGGAGTAGTAGATGCTCTGGATGCAACTCAGGCACTCAGATTATATTACGGATATCAGCATATCGATATATATGCTCCCGGGGATTTTGATGGCGACGGTATTCTTTCAGAGACCGATGAGAATAGCGTGAAGCAAACCATTACCAACGACAGCATTGTGGGGAAATCTGCAATGATGGCTTGTGACTTGAATGGTGACGGCAGTGCCGATGAGTATGACCTGGAGGAAGGCTATGGCATTTCTGCCGTAGATAATTATGTGTATTTTGATACAAAATACGGCGATAACGAAAGACATTATTTCGATTTATACATTCCCAAGGACAAAGAGATAGTAGGTATAGTTCTTTTCCTTCATGGTGGTGCTTGGATGTATGGAGATGAAAATGAATTTAAAACCCGACTCGAACAGGTTGCCACAGAAGGTTATGCCGGCGTTGCGGTAAGATACAGATACATTGATGAGAACGTAGATCTTAACGATATAATGGATGATATTGATTTGGCAATGGCTCTTGTTAAAGAAATCGGAGAATCTCACGGAGTTGAAATATCGGGCTTTCTGTCCACAGGCGGTTCGGCGGGCGGTCATTTAGCTCTCCAATACGCTTACTCGCGTGCAGAAACTGCCCCGATTCCGCCAAAAGCCGTAGTAAGCTACTGCGGTCCTACAGACTTAACAGATGAATATTATTATTACAACGAGGATCTTCAGTCCAATAACGGACTTGGTGATCAGGAATATGTGGCTACAGTGCTTGGTTATGCAGGCGGTTACGCTCATACCTATGAGAATCGCGCTGATGCAAAGGAAGCTTTAAAGGTTGTTTCACCTATTTATTACGTAAACGAAAATACTGTTCCTACCGTAATAAATCACGGAGAAAAGGATAATATTGTTCCGTACAGAAATGCAGTTGATTTAGATGCAAAGCTTACAGAGTATGGCGTAGAGCACGTGCTTAATTCCTATCCTACTTCAGGACACGGATTGGAATTGGATGCGGAGAATATGGCTATTGCAGAAGAACTTTTTTGGGAATATATCCGAAAGTATCTTGATTCCGTTAAAGCATAAAAACTATTGCTGTTGATTTTTCTGCAAATGTGCAGAGCTTCCAAAATCAAGAAGAAAAACACCATAATTTGTTATTTTGAATTTTTGATAATTTTCACAGACCTTCACATAATAAAAGAGCAAACGCAACAATCTAAGTGAAGGAGTGGAAATGAAAATGGCATCTAATAAGAATGCAGTTGAGACAGCAAACGCAAAGCAGGTTCTTAACAGAGTAAAGATGGAGGCTGCTGCAGAAGTTGGCGTTGACCTTAAGCAGGGTTACAATGGTGACCTTACTTCTCGTCAGGCAGGTAGTATCGGCGGTCAGATGGTTAAGAAAATGATCGAAGCATACGAAAACGGCAGCAAGTAAGTTCTTCTTATAAAGAAGAATGGGGAGGGTGACTGACGCCCTCCCTGTATTTTTTATTTTATTTTTTCCATAATATCCTTCAATATCTGAAAAACTAAACCTCTGTCGAGATCAATATATACGTATTCGCTTCCCGTTAGCAATCTGTAAAGATACACTCCGCAAAAGACAGATATACCGACACCCAACAGTATTTTTTGAACGTTCTTTGGTATTTTTTTACGGAAAAGGAATACAATAAAAGCTACGGGAAGAATAAAAATCGACGGATTATATCTCAGTGCTGCTGCAAAATCTAATTTGAGAATTGAAAAAGCGGCACGGGTCATTCCGCAGCCGGGGCAACAGATACCAAAAAAGTATCTTGTGGGACATCCGATGCGGGTATAAATAAACGCTATTACACCGATGACCAATATCACCGGCACGGTTTTTTTGATGAAATCTAAAATCTTCTCTTTCATAGGTAAAATGTAGCATTATATTCATTTTTTGTCAAGAAGATTGAGGATGTCTTGTAATTGACAAAAGTGTATGATAAAATGAATTTATTGTTCGGAGGCGATTATTTTGAATAAAACAATGCAGAAAAAATATGCCCGTCTCATAGCGAGAGTGGGCGCTAATATAAAGAAGGGTCAGCCCGTAAAAATCTATGCGGAAGCGGATCAGCACGAGTTCGTTACTATCCTTGTAAACGAGTGCTATAAAGCAGGTGCTTCAAGGGTTGATCTCGAGTGGTCTTTCCAGGCGGTTACTAAGCTTCAGTACAAGTATCGTACCCTTAAGAGCCTTAGCGAGGTTCCCGCTTGGCAGGAAGAAAAGCTTAAATTAATGGTTGAAGAGGTTCCTTGCAGAATCTATATAGAAAGTGATGACCCCGACGGTCTCAAGGGTGTTGACAGAGAGAAGATGCAGAAATCTCAGATGGCTCGATACAAGGTTACTAAGAAATACAGCGATGCCCTTGAAAATAAGGATCAGTGGTGTATCGCCGCTGTTCCCTCATATGCATGGGCTAAGAAGGTTTTCCCCAACGAAACCAAAAATAAGGCGTACAATATGCTTTGGGATGCTATTCTTAAAACGGTTTACGTTACTAAAGATAACGACCCGGAGCAGGCTTGGAAAGAGCATAATGCGGACTTGAAGAAGCGCACTGCTTACCTTAACGGGAAGAAGTTCGATTATCTTACCTATAAGAGCAGTAACGGTACGGATTTCAAGGCTTCTCTTATTCCGGAGAGCCATTGGTGCGGCGGCGGAGAGAATACTCTCTCGGGTAATTTCTTCAATCCCAATCTTCCTACTGAGGAGGTTTTCATCTCTCCTAAGAAGGGCTTTGCGGAGGGTAAATTAGTGTCAACCAAGCCCCTTTCCTATCAGGGACAGATTATAAACGATTTCTATATCACCTTTAAGGATGGTATGGCGGTAGAGTGGGATGCCAAGGAGGGCAAGGACCTTCTTGATAAGATGCTTTCTATGGATGATGGCGCTAAGTATCTGGGTGAGCTGGCGCTTATTCCTTACAACAGTCCTATAGCAGATACGGGTATTCTTTTCTACAATACTCTTTTTGACGAAAATGCAAGCTGTCACGTCGCTTTGGGCAGAGGCTTCTGCGACACTATAGACGGCTTCGAGGATAAATCTCTTGAGGAATGTCAGGCTCTCGGTGTCAACGACAGTATGATTCACGTTGACTTTATGATCGGCGCACCGGATTTAGAGATAACGGGATATAAGGACGGCGAAGCATATCCCATTTTCCGAGAAGGTAACTGGGCATTTTAATAAATGCAAAATGCAAAATTCAAAATTCAAAATTAATGGGCGCAGAGCGCCGATTATAATATTCGGAAGCGTAGCTTCCCCTTAATTTTGAATTGTTAATTTTAAATTCTCCTGAGGAGGTTAAATATTATGGCAATGGGAATACCACGCAAGTGGAAAGTAGATAGATTTATGAGAGAGCCGAATGCACCGCTTAAGTTCGGTGCGGACGGCAAATTTAAAATTTTACATATTACCGATATTCATTGTGTTCAGCCTATAATGGATGACGATGAAATAAGAGAAATCCCCGACAATAAGCACAAGGAGACTATCAACGTTATTGAAAAGCTTGTTGAAAAGACGAATCCTGATCTTGTTGTTTTCGGCGGCGATAATGTAAGCGGTTATTGGGAAGAGTTTACCTATGATTACATAAAACAGACTATCGAGGATATAACCGCTCCCATCCGCGAAAGAAATATTCCTCTCGGTGTTGTTTTCGGTAATCACGACGGAGAACTTGGCTTTCATACAGAATTTCAGATGATGCTCTATATGGAATACCCCAACTGTCGCTCCAACCTTAATGATGCAAACGTATATGGCTGCGGTAACTGTTGCCTTACGGTAAAGGATTCAAAGGGCGAAAAGGATGCTCTTGCTATATGGCTTATGGATTCTAACGATTACGAGTTCAATTCAAAGGGCGAAAACTGTTACGACCACGTTCACGATGACCAGATTGAATGGTATGAAAAGAGAGCAGAGGAGCTTAAAGAGGCCAACGGCGGCGAAGCCGTACCTGCTATTCTTTTCCAGCACATTCCCGTTCAGCAGGAGTTAATGGGTTATAAAGAGGTTACTGCGGAAGAGGATTACACCTTCTCCCGAGACGGCAATTATTACGTGCTCGGTAACGACATTCTTGAGGGCAGAGTAAGAGAGATTCCTTGTCCTCCTAATATGGAAAAGGATTATTCCAATCAGTTTGAGTCCTGGAAGAAAACAGGGGATATTTTCGCCGCATTCTTCGGTCACGACCATGTGAATGATTTTAAGATGAACATTGATGGTATAGACCTCTATCAGACTCTCGGTGCGGGTTATTTTACCTATGGACTGGAGCACGGTGGCAGACTTATTGTTCTTGATGAGAATAAGCCCCGTACATTAGAAACGGAGTCAATAGAGATTCCTCGTGTTACGGATACAGAATTTTAAAGATTATACGCCGAAACAAAGTGTTTCGGCGTATTTGTTTTCATATTTTTAATATTTATCAGTATTGCTTTTTTGATATTATTATTGTATAATAAAATATCAAATAATAGGGTAATATGTGCTCTGTGGGTACATGTTGCCCAAGACCGTTAAAGGTGGATTTTATGAAAAGGAACGTTAAGGTTATAATTGTCACTTTATTGGCAGTTGTGCTTATATGGAGCTCCGTACCTCCTATAGGTGCGGTGCGTGTAGTGCGTTACTATGGTGACATAGACGACGATGCCTACGTTACAACTAAAGATGCTCGTATAGCCTTGATGATTGCGTCGGGTATATATACCGAGCCGCTTTACGGACTTGACTTTGAGGCGGCGGATATTGACCACGATGATGATATTACCACCAGGGATGCGCGAATTATTTTGAGCGTTGCAGCGGGTCATACAGCTCAGACGGAGCTTACGGCATACGAGTTCAATCCCGAGCCCGAGGTTTTCGTTGAAAAGCTCAACGATTATAGATTCGAGCAGGATAATACGGCAATTAAATATAACTTGTCTCCCGCATTATGCGATGCAGCGGAGCTTGCGGCACAGGAATATGCCACTAAGACCGGTACGGCGTTTATAAGAGAAAACGGTACTTACTATTATGAGCTCCTTGATGCTCTCGGTATAGAGTATCAGGCGGTAGATAAGATTGTTATTACCGCATCCGCCAGCTACGACAGAGCCCTTGATACAATGCTTAACGACACCCAGGCAGATAAGGCTCTCACAAGCGGCGATTTCACGGATATAGGTATCAGTGCCTATTCATCAGACGGAAGAACGTTCTATTGGTGCGTTTTCCTTACTAAGTAAATTTCTCCGAAAGGAAGTATTATAAATGAGCGATTACAGAATCGAAACTAAATGTGTACAGGGCGGCTATACTCCCGGTAACGGCGAGCCCCGTCAGATTCCCATTGTACAGAGCACAACCTTCAAATATGCCACAAGCGAGGATATGGGTAAACTCTTTGACCTCGAGGCAAGCGGTTATTTCTACACAAGACTTCAGAATCCTACTAATGATTACGTAGCAAATAAAATAGCAGAGATGGAAGGTGGTACAGCCGCAATGCTTACCTCTTCGGGTCAGGCAGCTAACTTCTACGCAATATTCAATATCGCGAACTGCGGTGACCATGTTGTATCCTGCTCCACAATTTACGGCGGTACCTACAACCTCTTCGCTGTTACAATGAAGAAGATGGGTATTGATTTTACTTTTGTTGCTCCCGATTGTACAGATGAAGAGCTCGAGGCGGCTTTCCGTCCCAATACAAAGGCGGTTTTCGGTGAGACTATCGCAAACCCCGCTCTTACAGTGCTTGATATTGAGAGATTCGCAAAGGCGGCTCACGCTCATAACGTACCTCTCGTTATTGATAATACATTTGCAACTCCCGTGGGTTGCCGTCCTATTGAGTGGGGCGCTGATATCGTTACTCACTCTACTACAAAGTATATGGATGGTCATGGCGCCGCAGTGGGCGGTTGCATCGTTGATTCCGGTAAGTTTGATTGGATGGCAAATGCAGAAAAGTTCCCCGGTCTCACAACTCCCGATGACAGCTACCACGGCATAACTTATGCCGAGAAGTTCGGTAAAGAGGGTGCGTTTATAACTAAATGTACCGCTCAGCTTATGAGAGACTTCGGCTCTATCCAGTCTCCTCAGAATGCATTTTATCTTAACCTTGGTCTTGAAAGCCTTCACGTAAGAATGGCTCGTCATTGCGAAAATGGTCTTGCAGTTGCAAAGTACCTTCAGCAGAGCGACAAGATCGAGTGGGTAACCTATGCAGACCTCCCCGGCGATAAGTATTACGACGTTGCTAAGAAATATTGCCCCAACGGTACTTGCGGCGTTGTTTCCTTTGGTGTTAAGGGTGGCAGAAAAGCCGCAGAGGAGTTTATGAAAAAGCTTAAACTCATTGCTATTGAGACTCATGTTGCTGATGCTCGCAGCTGTTGTCTCCATCCCGCAAGTGCAACTCACCGTCAGATGAACGACGAAGAGCTCATCGCATGTGGTATCACCAATAACCTCGTTCGTCTTTCCTGCGGTCTTGAGAATGCACAGGATCTTATCGATGATTTAGATCAAGCTCTCAACGGTTAATTTCCGATATTTGGCGCATAACTTGTTTTATCTCTCTCGACGTACCCTTGTATGCCTTCGTCGATAAAACTTCGTTCTGCATCCAAATCTCGAAAATTATGTTTTAAGTTTTTGTATGGCAAATAACTCTCGCGTCATATAATGTTTGGAAGCGAAGCTTCCCGTTAATTTTACATTTTGAATTTTTGATTTTACATTTATAAGGAGGTGTGAGGTATGCCCATTAAATTACCCGACAGTTTACCTGCAGTAAAAACTCTTGAAGAGGAAAATATATTCGTTATGACCGATACCCGAGCCATTACGCAGGATATCAGACCCCTTAAAATATTGGTTCTCAACCTCATGCCCAAGAAGACCGAGACCGAAACTCAGCTTTCGCGACTTCTCGGAAACTCTCCCTTGCAGGTTGAGTTTGAGCTTATTCATACCAAGTCTCACGTGCCTAAGCATACTCCCAAGGAGTATCTTCTCGCCTTCTA
This sequence comes from Acutalibacteraceae bacterium, assembly GCA_045606645.1. GTDB lineage: Bacteria > Bacillota > Clostridia > Oscillospirales > Acutalibacteraceae > DTU089. The sequence goes on from JAZUSK010000024.1 coordinate 69,307, forward strand.
TAAGACCTTTGATGATGTAAAGCACCGTAAGTTCGACGGTCTTATAATTACCGGTGCACCCGTTGAGAAAATGGAGTTTGAAGAGGTTACCTATTGGGAAGAGCTTTGTGAAATAATGGAGTGGAGCAAGACTCATGTTACAAGTACCTTCCATATCTGTTGGGGTGCTCAGGCGGGTCTTTATTACCACTACGGAGTAAAGAAATATCCTCTTCCCGAAAAGCTTTCGGGCGTATATAAGCACAAGGCTGATTATAAGCAGTCTATACTTTTGCGCGGCTTTAACGATGAGTTTTCGGTTCCTCATTCCAGATATACCACCGTCAGAAGAGAGGACGTAGAGGCAGTACCGGAGCTTAAAATTCTTGCTTCTTCCAAAGAGGCGGGGCTCTATATAGTAAGCAGCGAAAACGGAAAGCAGATATTCGTAACGGGTCATTCTGAGTATGATACGGATACTCTTAAAAACGAATTTCTCCGCGATAAGGATGCGGGTCTCGATATTAAAATGCCGAAAAATTACTTCCCTAATGACGATATCACAAAGGCTCCGCTTAACACCTGGAGAGCTCACGCAAACCTTCTCTATTCTAACTGGCTCAACTACTTCGTATATCAGACAACTCCTTATGATATCGAAACTATTGAATAAAAATGAGAGTTACTCGTTCGAGTAACTCTCTCTTTTTTATTTGTTTACCTTTAAATCGTCCCAATTGATCTTTCTGTTTCTATAGTAGTATTCTCTGTCGTGGTCGCTTATTTCGCGGAGCACCTTGCATGGATTGCCTACTGCCACAACGTTCGCGGGAATATCTTTAGTTACCACGCTTCCTGCACCGATTACCGTATTATCTCCGATAGTAACACCCGGGAGGATTATTGCTCCCGCACCTATCCAACAGTTTTTTCCGATATGAACGGGCATATTGTACTGATAAGCTTCTTCGCGAAGCTCGGGGAGTATGGGATGTCCTGCGGTAGCTACTGTTACGTTAGGTCCAAACATAGTGCAGTCGCCAACGTAGATATGAGTATCGTCAACCATAGTAAGATTGAAGTTTGCGTAAACGTTATTGCCGAAGTGCACGTGATGACCGCCCCAGTTAGCGTGGAATGGTGGCTCTATGTAACAATTCTCTCCGATTTCCGCAAACATTTCCTTTAGCATCGCTTCTCTCTTGGAGAGCTCCGTCGGTCTTGTCATATTGAAATCATAAAGTTTATTGATATAACCCAACTGCTCTATCATTATATCGTCGCCCGAGGGATAATAAATGTCACCCGAGTGTAATTTTTCTTTGTTTGTCATAAATATACCTCTTTTGCAAATTCTAACAATATATAACTATTGAAAAAAAGCGTCATAATGTGTATTATTATATATAAACAATCATTCTTTTACAAGGAGCAAATATGAAAATTTCAGACTCAGTTATTTATGTTGGCGTAGATGATAAAAAAATAGACCTTTTCGAGGGTATGTACATTGTCCCTAACGGAATATCATACAATTCATACGTTGTTATGAGTGATAAGATTGCCGTTATGGATACTGTTGATATCAACTTTACAGAGGAATGGCTTGATAATATAAAAAATGTATTGGGCAACAGGAAACCGGATTATCTTGTTGTTCAGCATATGGAGCCCGACCATTCTGCAAGTATAGATGTTTTTCTTAATACTTACCCCGATGCTGTAGTTGTTTCTTCCTCTAAGGCTTTTAATATGATGAAGAACTTCTTTGGTTCAGATTATGAAGGCAGAAGAGTTGTAGTAGGCGAGGGGGATAAGTTAGCTTTAGGCGACAGAAACCTTACCTTTATCACAGCTCCTATGGTTCATTGGCCAGAGGTTATCGTAACCTATGATGACAAGGATAAGATTCTTTTCTCTGCAGACGGCTTCGGTAAATTCGGTGCCCTCGATACAGAAGAGGATTGGGCTTGCGAAGCGAGAAGATATTATATCGGTATTGTAGGTAAGTTCGGTAAGCCTGTTCAGGCACTTCTTAAGAAAGCGGCGGCGCTTGATATTCAGACTATCTGTCCTCTTCACGGCCCCATTCTTTCAGAGAATCTCGGCTACTATATTAATCTCTATGATATCTGGTCAAGTTACGCTGTTGAGCGTGAGGGTGTGGTTATAAACTATACTTCCGTTTACGGTAACACGAGAAAAGCCGTAGAATATCTTGCTGAAAAGCTTCGTGAATACGGTTGCCCCAAGGTAGCGGTAAACGACCTCGCCCGTTGCGATATGGCAGAGGCAATTGAGGACACCTTCTCATACGGCAAAATTGTTCTTGCAACAACTACCTATAACGGAAGTGTATTCCCCTTTATGAAGACCTTTATGAATGCTATCGTAGATAGACTCTTCCAAAACAGAACAGTTGCAATAATTGAAAATGGTAGCTGGGCACCTACTGCTTCAAAAGTGCTCAGAGATATGCTTGATAGTTGCAAGGATATTACTCTTGCTGAGAATAATGTTACAATTATGTCTGCACTTACGCAAGAGAATAAAGCTCAGCTTGACGCTCTTGCAAAAGAGTTAGTAGGATAAGTTATGAAATATGTTTTATGTGCAGCAGCGTCATTACTCCTCGGTTACATTATTGTGTTTCTCTTTAATACAATATGGGCGAAGCTAAAGGCTCCGAAGCTGACGGAGAAAAAAACAAATGCTACTGAAGAAGAACAACTGAATTATGCACGTCGTCTTGGTGAAGTGATTCGTTGTGAGACAGTTTCTGATAAAGACCGGTATGACGATACGGAGTTTAAGAAGCTTCGTTCGGTTATGGAAAAGCTGTTTCCTCTCGTGCACAGCAAATGCGAGAAAATGACCTTCTCCGACGATTGCTGGATTTATAAGCTTAAGGGTAAGGATGAATCGAGAAATATAATGCTTATGTCTCACCACGACGTTGTATCGGGAACGGGTGAGTGGAAGTATCCAGCCTTTTCGGGTGAAGTTCACGAGGGCGCGCTCTGGGGTAGAGGTACGGTGGATACAAAAACTCCGCTTTTTGCAGAGTTTCAGGCTCTTGAAGAGCTTTTGGAAAAAGGCTTTGAGCCACCTTGTAACGTGTATATCGGATCATCTCATAACGAGGAAATCGGCGGTGACGGAATACCCACGGCTCTCAAGTATTTTGAGGAGCAGAATATTACCTTTGAAATAGTTCTCGATGAGGGTGGCGCTATAATATCGGCACCGCTTCCCGGTATGAAGTGTAGATGCGCTATGATGGCGGTACACGAAAAGGGTATTCACAGAATTGTCTGTACCGCCGAGGAAGGCTCCTCTCATACGGGTCTTGCGGCAAATACCGATACTCCCGTAGCGCGAATGTCTGCGTTTATTGCGGAAGTGAATAAGAAAAAACCGTTTATTACAAGGCTTTACCCTCAGGTTAAGGCTATGTTTACAGAGCTTTGCCCCTATACACCATTTATTATAAGGTTTATATTCTCTAATCTTTGGTTTTTCGGTGGGCTTTTGAAAAAGATAATGCCGAAGATAAATCCTCAGGCAGGGGCTATGGTGGGTACATCTTGCTCATTTAACTCCATAGAGGGTAACAGAGATGCAAAAAAATGCACCGCAAAGGCCATGCTCAGATATATCGATCCCGATGATTTTAAAAAGGATTTGGATAAAGTCAAAGCTATTGCCGAGAAATACGGTGTAGTAGTGGAGGATGGCGAAAACAACGAATATCATAAGCCTGCCGATATGAGTAAAGAGGCTTTCTCATATACACGCAAGTGCATAAGAGAAGTGTTCCCCAACGTGGCAAGCGCCCCGTACATATTACCTGCGGGTACAGACGGACGTCATTTAAGCGATATATGTGACTGCGTCATAAGATTTGCTCCCATTACTATGAACGATCAACAGTTTGCAAGCGTACATAGCGAAAACGAAAATATCGGATTAGAATCTATCGGTGACGCGGTAGCGTTTTACAGATATTTTGTTGAGAATTACAAATAAAAGTATACCGAGAAAGGTAAGAAGCCTTTCTCGGTATTTTTTATTGTTCGAGATATTTTTCTGCCTGCAGATTAAACATTTCTGCATATTTTCCACCAAAAGACATTAATTCATCGTGGCTTCCGCTTTCTATGATCTTACCTTTTTCCATCATAAGAATTCTGTCTGCGTGGCGGGTGGTTGAGAGTCTGTGGGAAATGAATATGACCGTTTTATCCGTTGCTTGAGTCATCATTGCGTGGTTAAGCTCATATTCGGATATGGGGTCAAGATTTGCCGACGGCTCATCGAGAATAACGTAAGGACAGCTTTTATAAAATGCTCTTGCTATGGCTATCTTTTGCTGCTCACCGCCCGAAAGCATCAAACCATCGTCGTCAAACTCTCTTAAGAGAATAGTATTTACTCCGTTGGGCAATTCTTTATCAAAGCCTGCTATTTCCAAGGCTCTGAGAACCCTTTCTTCGTCAAAATCTTTGGACAGCGCTACGTTTTCTCCTACGCTTGCTGAGAAAATCTGGAAATCCTGAAAAACTGCCGCAAATCGTTGACGGTGGGACTCAACAGTTTCCTCGCGGATATCTCGTCCGCCGATTTTAATACTGCCGCTCTTAACGTCGTAAAGTCTCAGAAAGAGATTGGTAAGGGTGGTTTTACCGGCACCGTTGTAGCCCACGAGAGCAATTTTTTCATAAGGCTTTATTTTAAATGATATGCCGTCGAGAGAATTTGTTTCGTTGCCTTCGTATGCGAAGGTGATGTTTTCAACAGAGATGGTTTCGGGTTCGCCGCATTCCGCAACGTGTTCACCGTCAAGGATTGTTTCTTTTTCGCCCAGGAAGGTTCTGCATTTTTCAATCATTCTTGATCGCTCGGTGAAGCCTCTTACGCTGTAAACGGTTAAAAAGAGAATACTGCTTCCGATAAGAAGCGCACCGTTGAACGTAGCCACAAAGTCACCTGCAGACATATTACCCGTAACGATGGTCTGGTAGCCTATGTAGAGACCGAGAACAAGGACGAATCCGATAGCTTGAATACCCGCATCCTGAATATAGAAAAGTATATCAAGCTTCTTAACGAAGCGCTTCTGGGTGTTAACTACCTCTTCGGCACTTTCGTTAAATCTCTTTCTGAGAAGGGGGAAGATACCGTTTGTTCTTATCTCTCCCGCGTAATCGGGCAAGTAGAAAACTCTTGCGAAATAGTCGCCCTTTCTGTGCTTTTCAGTTATTGCTTCGCGGCGTTTCATCTGAAGATTTCCTGTGTATCTTCCTAAGGGAATGAATACGGCTACAAAGCCTATGACGATCAAAAGACATATTGGATCTATAGTAAGTATTACACCCGCGATTGTGAGGAAGGAAACTATTTCTCCCGCATATCCCTTTACCATACTGAGAACGTGGCGAAGATTATCGGATGAACTTTCGATAGCAAGGATGAAATCGCTGTAATATGCAGGGTCATCGTATTTCCGTAGATCCATATGTGCGGCTTTTTTGTAGAACATAGTCTGAATACCGTAATCCAGCTTTTCTCTTTCGCGGTGAACAAATAACTCGAAAAATACCGAGGTAGACACCTCACCGAGAACGAGTACAGCCACCATAAGAGCGATACCCAGTACAATTTTTTTACTGTCACCGCCGTTTTGTACCTCGTCAATTACGAATTTAAGTCCGATAACGGAAACGAGCCTTCCGGGCAGAGTGCAGAATACGTGCTGAAAAATTTCACCGATAACAAGCATAGGAGATATCTTGAACATTATTTTCAGCATATAGAAAATATTTGCTATTGTACTGTGGGTGTTTTTAACATGATCTTTGATACGCTTCATTATTCATCACCCTCCTTACCGTCTTTATAATTTGAGGCCTGAAGAGTGAACATGGTATAATAATCCCTGCCGTTCTCCATAAGCTCCTCGTGAGAGCCGCTTTCTGTTACGCTTCCCTTATCGAATACGAATATTTTGTCAGAAAGCACGGCACTTGAAAGCCTGTGGGAAATATAAATAACCGTCTTCTCCTTTGTAGCATCTATCAGACTTTCGTACATCTGATATTCTGCGATGGGGTCAAGGGCAGAGGAGGGCTCATCGAGAATGGCAAGATCAAAGTCCTTGGCAAACATTCTTGCCGTAGCGATCTTTTGCTGTTCGCCGCCTGAAAGTCCCGTGCCTTTTTCATCAAATTCTCTTGTGAGAACGGTGTTTTCTTTCTGCGGAAGGTTATCTACGCATATATCGGCACCGCTGTTACTAAGGGCTTTGCGTATCGTTTCTCGTTCGCTTTCACTTTCGATTTCCTTACAAAGAACGTTTTCCTCGATCGTCAGAGCAAATACCTTGTAATCTTGGAAAACTGTTGCAAGTCTTTTTCGCAGGGAATCAATGCTGTATTCCTTGATATTTACGCCGTTGTAGAGAATCTCGCCTTCATCTGCGTCATAAAAGCGAAGCAGAAGCTTTACAAAGGTGGTTTTTCCTGCACCGTTTTTGCCTACGATGGCAACTGTCTGCCCTTTGTCAATTTTTAGATTAAGGTTTTCGAGAGATTTTTCTTCCGCACCGGGATATGTAAATGTAACGTTTTTGAATTCCAGCGTTTCAAGCTCTCCCGCTTCTTTATCTCCGCCGATTACCTTTGATTCGTAGTCCATAAAGATCTTAAGATTGTGGAAATATTCCGCCTCCCTGCGCACGTCGGAGACTGCCTCGCCAACGTCGTTAAAAACGTCCTTAAGATTACTCATAGCGGTCATTATTACCGAGAAATCGGAAACGGCAAGATCCTTTCTTATGGCAAAGCGATACGCGGCATATATATAGGTTACCGCTACGGGCAAAGCCTTTCCGAAGAATCCTGACATTGTTTCCAAAAACGCTATTTTCCAGCCGTATTTTTTGATGATTTCTCTGTTGCGGTCGATAGCGGTCTTGAATCTGTGATGCATAACCTCAAATATAGATGAGGTACGCATATCCTTGGAATATTCTTTGAGATAAACCGTTCGCTTAACGTAATCCTTTGATCGCTTGTGGGGCGTCATGGCCTTGTCTTTTTTTACTTCTACTTTTCCTTTGATAGCTTCAAATATGAGTACGAAAACAGATACGAGTAGTATCAAAAGTATTTTCGGGTCAATGGTAATAACGTAAGCTACAAGGAAAATACCTGTTAGCGAGCCGGCAATTATATTTGAGAATTGCCAGGCAAAGAATGCAATATGATCCTCTGTGATTATTTCGGTAGCGCGCTTGTACTTGTCGTAGAATTCGGGGTTTTCATAACACTCCATATCTACTGAAACTGCTTTTCTGAAAATCATATCGTTGAGATTCTTGTAAAATCTTTTCCAACGAACCGATCCGTAATAATCCGAAAAACAGTTTATACCGGTGGCAATCAGCTCGGATGCCACAAGCATTAGTACGAGAAAAGCGTATTCTTTGAACGTGCCACCGCCCATTATCAGCTCTAAGAGAAGCTTAAGGAAAAGAACATCTTTAATAAAGCCCGTGAAAAACCAGAAGGATACCTGCATCATAATTTGTGCAGTCATCATACCGGGAGCGCACTTGTGGGCAATCTTTAATGCGTAGATAACGTTCTTAAGCATTGACGTTTTGTTTTTATTTGTTTTTTTCGTTCCTTTTTTCATAATACCTCCGTTTTAATGTTAGGTAAAATGTTAACGACTCATTTTACCGATCGGAGATTGTGTAAAGCTTACAAGTTGAGAGGCTCTTGTAAGCGGTATGCCTCCTGCTTACTAAAATAAAAAATCTCCGGAAAACATAAACTTTCCGGAGAAAAAGGCATATAAAAATGCAACTGTCAGCAGGAAGCGGACACAATAACCGGATTGTTTGTTTTTACTTTTGTCATATAATTCATCATCATTATGTCCAACTCCTTTCATAAAATATTTGGGTTAATTTCTGCATTTACACGGAATGCTCATTTAAAGTAACACAAAAGCCAAACTTTGTCAATAGAAAGAGAAATAATATGTGAAATCGGTTGAGTATTTTCTTGGGATGGTATATAATTATCTGCATAGAAGGTGATAATTTTGACTTACATAGGAATAGATTTAGGTACTTCGTCTGTTAAGCTTATGCTCGTTAATAGGGCGGGGGAGATATTAAGCTCTGTTTCAAGAGATTACGAGGTTTATTACCCTCAGGCGGGTTGGTCTGAGCAGAATCCCGAGGATTGGATATCTGCGGTTTACGACGGTCTGGGAGAGCTTCTCAAGGGGCAGGATACTTCTGCGGTTGCGGGTATTGGTGTCGGCGGTCAGATGCACGGTCTCGTTGTTCTTGACGAGGATGATAAGGTGATTCGCCCCGCTATTCTTTGGAATGACGGCAGAACGGAAAAACAGGTTGAATACCTTAATAACGTTATCGGTAAGGAGAAGCTTTCTCAATATACCGCTAATATTGCTTTTGCAGGCTTTACTGCTCCGAAGCTTCTTTGGATGAAGGAAAACGAGCCTGAAAAATTCGTGCGTATTTCCAAGATAATGCTTCCCAAGGATTACGTAGTATATACCTTGACGGGAGTTCACTCCTGCGATTATTCCGATGCATCGGGTATGCTTCTTTTAGACGTTAAAAACAAATGCTGGTCAAAAGAAATGATGGATATCTGCTCCGTTTCCGAAGAGCAGATGCCGAAGCTTTTTGAAAGCTATGATATCGTAGGTTCTGTTAAAAGTGAAATAGCAGAAAAGTACGGTTTCGCCGACGTAAAGGTCGTAGCGGGTGCGGGTGACAATGCCGCGGCGGCAATCGGCACGGGTACTGTAGGCGAGGGTAAATGCAATATCTCTATCGGTACTTCGGGTACGGTGTTTATTTCAAGCAAATCCTTTGGTGTTGATAAGAATAACGCTCTTCACGCCTTTGCTCACGCAGACGGCAATTATCATCTTATGGGGTGTATGCTCTCTGCCGCTTCTTGTAACAAGTGGTTTATGGAGGATATACTGGAGGATGACGACTATAACCGTATTCAGGACAAAATAACCGACGATAAACTCGGTAAGAATACAGTTTATTTCCTTCCCTATCTTATGGGCGAGAGAAGCCCCATAAACGACGTTAATGCACGAGGTACGTTTATCGGTCTTACTATGGATAAAAAACGTGAGGATATGCTTCAGGCGGTCCTTGAGGGCGTTGCCTTTGCTCTGAGAGATAGTCTCGAGAAAGCAAAGGAGTTAGGTATAAATATTACCGCTACCAATATCTGCGGCGGTGGTGCCAAGAGTCCCTTGTGGCAGAAGATCATTGCAAACGTTCTTGGTATTCGTCTCGATAACCTTGTTACCGAGCAGGGACCCGGCTACGGTGGTGCGATTCTTGCTATGGTAGGCACGGGCGCTTACGACAGTATTGAGAGTGCTTGCGGTGAGCTTGTATCAGTTTCTTCCTCGGTTTATCCCGATGAGGAGTTGACGGCTCTCTATGAGAAGAAGTATAATAACTTCAAGAAAATTTATCCCGCGTTAAAGGATATCTTTAATGATTTTTCCAAGGAGGATTTTTAATATGAGTGAGATCTTTTCAAATATTCCCGTTATAAAGTATGAGGGTGCTAAGAGTACAAATCCCTTTGCTTTTAAATTCTATGATCCCGATAAGGTTGTTTTAGGTAAAAAGATGAGTGAGCATCTTCCCTTTGCAATGGCTTGGTGGCATAATCTTTGTGCCGCAGGTACGGATATGTTCGGCAGAGATACTGCGGACAAATCCTTTGGCGCAGAAAAGGGCACAATGGCTCATGCAAAGGCAAAGGTTGATGCAGGCTTCGAATTTATGAAGAAGCTTGGTATCAAGTATTTCTGCTTCCATGACGTGGATATCGTACCCGAGGCAGATGACATCAAGGAAACAAACCGCCGTCTCGACGAGATTACAGATTATATCCTCGAGAAGATGGAGGGCACAGATATCAAGTGCCTCTGGGGTACTGCAAATATGTTCTCTAATCCTCGCTTTATGAACGGTGCAGGCTCTACAAATGATGCGGATGTTTATTGCTTTGCGGCGGCTCAGATCAAAAAGGCTCTCGAGCTTACGGTCAAGCTCGGCGGTAAGGGCTACGTTTTCTGGGGCGGCAGAGAGGGTTATGAAACTCTCCTTAACACAGATATGAAGTTCGAGCAGGAAAATATTGCTCGTCTTATGAAGATGGCCGTTGAGTACGGCAGAAAGATCGGCTTTACGGGTGACTTCTATATCGAACCCAAGCCGAAGGAGCCTATGAAGCATCAGTATGATTTCGATGCCGCAACCGCTATCGGTTTTTTGAGACAGTACGGTCTCGATAAAGACTTCAAGATGAATATTGAAGCAAACCATGCTACTCTTGCAGGTCATACCTTCCAGCACGAGCTTCGCGTTTCTGCTATTAATGGTATGCTCGGCAGTATCGACGCTAACCAGGGCGACTACCTCCTCGGTTGGGATACGGACGAATTCCCCTTCGATGTTTACGAAGCAACAATGTGTATGTACGAGGTTATTAAGGCAGGCGGTCTTACGGGCGGCTTCAACTTCGATGCAAAGAACAGAAGACCCTCCAACACCGCAGAGGATATGTTCCACGCATATATTCTCGGTATGGATACATTTGCTCTCGGTCTTATGAAGGCTGCGGCAATCATCGAGGACGGCAGAGTTGACGAGTTCGTTAAGAATAAGTACGCTTCCTACAACAGCGAAATCGGTAAGAAGATCGTAAGCGGTGAGGCAACTCTCGAGGAGCTTTCTGCTTATGCCGAGGAAAAAGGTAACGTTGACGGTGTTATGAGCGGCAGACAGGAACAGTTAGAGAGTATTATCAACTCAGTAATGTTTGGTTAATCAATATAGTAAAAAGGCAAGTGATTTCGAATTTGAAATCACTTGCTTCTTTTTTATTAAATATTAAATATCTTTAGTTCATATTTCCCGAAATGAAGAGGAATTTCTTTTTGGAGAGGATAAACGTTTATTACTGCATCCTGCTCGCTTTCAGAGAAGTTATGGAGAGTAAGAGTATATCCCGATTCGCTCTTTTTTACGGAAGAGAGTGTTATGAGGGGGTTATCTATCTCTATAACCTTGCCCCTTTTTTCGCCGTCACCCGAGGGGAAGAAGGAGAGGAGTCTCGGCGCTTCGTTGAAGAGAAGTGCCTCCCGCTCTATATTGTCCTCTGTAGTGATTCTGAATGAAAACTGTCTTTCGCCCATATCAATATGAGAGTGCATTCTGTCGTGAGGTGCAATCTGTCTGTCGCGGATAGGATGCGCGGAATATACGGGTGTCCTGAGAAGAGATAATCTCATTTCGCTATCAGTAAAGCTACCGCCGTAGGTGCCGTTGTTGATAATATAAAGATGATCGTTACCCTGACGGATACCGCACCATTTATGGAACACGGATTCGTCGCCGTTTTTATATAACTCCTGCTCACCGAATGCGGTTTCTCCCCAAGGAGTACCTTTAAGCGATGAATCTATACAGTATTTAATCATCTTGTTGGCGGTGTTGGAGTAAACGGTGAATTTAACGTCAATGTACGTGCCGAACTTTGGAAGCGTATATTCCGCAACCGCTACTGTGCGACCGCATTCAAATATAGCCTGTATCTTGGTACGAACAACGCCATCCTCAATAACTCTTACGTTAGAAAGCTTTTCGTCTGAATAACCGATGAATTCATTAGCATCCTCGTCGCTCATAAGGGAAAACTCGCCGTAAAGCTCATCGAATGCATCAACAGTCATACCCCAGGGATCTTCGTTATCGTTGTACATACGAAGCTTACCGCTGTTTTCAATGAGAACCTTTCCGTCAACCTTGTAAAGGTCGATAAGACCTGTTGTCTTGCTGATTCTTGCGGTCATTCTGTCGTTTTCAACAGTAATATAATCACCGTCGAAGGAAGGTTTTTCAATCTCCTCGCTCTTATATACCTTGAGCTTACAATCAAATCTTGTAACTGATGAGGGCTCGACGGTTGCCTTGAAGCTGACTTTCTGAATCCAGTCAAGATTGAACGTACAATCAGGCTTTTCGTTCTGCGTAGGAAGTGCGTTACCCTCGCTGTCATATACAACCGCGAGAGTCTGTTCGCCATCGTTCCAATTCTGATTTTCCAGCATAAAGCCGATTTCAAATTCACCGTCAATAGGGAATGGGTGAGGGTTGAATACCATAACGGGGATTTCACCGTTTTTTGCAACCACCTGACCTTCGCACATTTTGAAGAATGCACGTGCATAGAGCTTGTCCGTGATTTCTTCACCGTATGAAAGGGTAGCAAGGCAATCTTCCTCTACGGGCTTTATTGATGAGCCGGGAAGAACGTCGTGAAACTGGCAGAAGGCAAGGGACTTCTTTGCTTTCTTGAGTTCTTCGTTATCGTACTCGAAATCCGTAGTCATATCCGCGTAGCTCATTATCTTTTCTGTTACGGCAATCTTGTTTTCAAGGCGTCTGTTTGCCTGCTTGATTCTTACCATAGAGGTGTAGCAGCCCACCATAGAGGGAATAAGAGATTCTTCAACTACGGGAAGAGTTTCTTTATCTATTTCATTAAAATATGCATCGGTAGATGAATGTACTATTTCAGAATCGGAAACCTTCATATATTCGTTAATAGCTTCGAGATCGATTTTTGAAGGACCGCCGCCGTGGTTGCCGATACCCCAAAGCATAAGCGCGGGATTATCGGTGTTTTCTTCTTCGAAACGCTTAACCTTATTGAGTGCTTCGCCCTTAAGGGTATTGTAACCGCCAAACATTTTGTGGGCAATTATTTCACTTCCGTCAAAGCCCCTCCAGCGGAAGTTACCCTGCCATTTACCGGGGCGCATAAATACGTAGTTTTCGAAGCCGGCTTTCTTGAGTATCTGAACGAGACCTCTCGAATGACCGAAGGGGTCAAAGTTTATGGCGGTTGTAGGTACTACGCCGAACTTTTCCTTGAAGTATTCTCTGCCTAAGTTTATCTGAGAAAGCAGACTTTCGCCCGAAGTCATAACGCAGTCGGGCTGAAGATACCATCCGCCCATTATGACCCATTTGCCCTCTTTAACAAGCTTCTTTATACGCTGGAAGAGTGCGGGTTCGTACTCTTCCACCCACTCGTATAAAAGAGCCTCGTTATGATTAAATATAAATCCGTCGTATTTTTCGCAGAAATCTGCGGCTACGCGGAAGGTTGAAATTGCTTCTGCGGCACCCTCATTTCTTTGCCAGAGCCAAACGGGATCAAGGTGCGCATTGCATAATAAATGTATCTTTTTCATTGGGTTCACCTCTTGTGGTATTGTATCATAAGGCGGTTGAAAAAGGCAATATTACGATTGAATAATCTCAGAAATAGTAGTACAATTAACGTATCAAAGGGAAGAGAGGGATAATATGGCAAACAGGATTTCTTCAAAAGTGTTATACGAATTTTATAAGGAACTTGAAAAATACAATATAGAGAATCATGGACTTCTCATAATGCAAGATCATGATACTATATATGAAGAGTACGTATTTCCCTATTCTGCAGATATGCCCCATACTCTTTTTTCTGTAACCAAATCGTTGGTTTCTACCGCCGTCGGTTTTGCTATCGATGAGGGCTTGTTTTCTCTCGATAGTAAGATCTTACCTTTCTTTTCGGAGTATAAGCACCCCGAAACGGACGAGTGGGATAATATGACGGTACGATCTCTTCTTACTATGAACAGTAATAAGGAATTCAGTTTTTTGCAGGATATGACGGCAGATTATACGGAAATCTTTATGAAAGCACCTTTCAGAAAGAGTAAAGGCTTCCTTTACAGTAACAATGACGTACATATTTTATCTGCGTTAGTTCATAAGCTTTCGGGAGAAAGTGTGGTCGATTACCTCGATACGCGATTGTTTAAGCCTTTGGGAATAGATAAGCCCTTCTGGGAAACTAACGAAAAAGGCGAGTGTATCGGCGGTACGGGAGCATATCTTAAACTTCGCGACCTTGCTAAGATTTGCCGATGCTATGCTGACGGCGGAGTGTACGATGGTAAGCAGATTATCCCGGAAAGCTGGACTCGTGAAGCAACTAAAAAGCAGGTTGTGTTTGACAATCCTGAAAATGGCTACGGCTACCTCTTCTGGATAAACGGTGATATGTACAGTATGACCGGTATGTACGGTCAGATAATCAGCTACGTGCCTAAATACGATGCGGTTGTTGCCATAATGAATTGCTGTATTAAAGAGGGCGAAAATGAGCGGCTTCTTAAAGAAAAGCTTTTAACCGCATTTGAAGAGGATTCGGATGAGGAGTGGGATGAAAAGCTTCGCGAGTATCTTGATGCAAGGGGAGAAAAACCTATACCCTGCAACGGCTTGCCGAACATTCCCGTAGGTAAAGAGTTTCATCTCAAAAAATCATCGGATATTAAGGCAAAGCTGTTTTTTCCCGCAAGTCTTATTCCCCGTACTATCACTTGCAGCCTTGCTAAAAGACCTAAGAAAAATATAGACAAGGTTTCCTTTGACTTAACTGATGAGGCTCTTATTGTTAATTGGTACGAGGAAGAGGACAAGGTTACGATCCGCTTTGGTTTGAAGGGCGAGGCTTGTGTTTCAGAGTGCTCCATAAAAGGTTATCCTTATAAGATATGGGCTTATGCGTATATGGACAGAGGTGTTATAGAGGGCGTTGTTAAGCCCATTAATACCCTTGGTACGCAGTATATATCCATGAGATTTTCGGGTGACGAGTTGTATATGAGTATGAGGGGGACACCCAATTTTACCGAGTTTATCGGTAAGCATACGGAGGGACTCGACTTTTTCCGTCTGTACCCGAAAATGAGAGCTCCCTTATTAAAGGGCTTTTATAAGGTTATATCTACGGTTGATAAAGAATTGAAATTTAAAGCAAAATAAAAAACGGACAACCTCTCGCGTTAAGAGAAGTTGACCGTTTTTAATGTTAATCGGGATACGTAGTCTTTCTGCCCGTTACTATCTGAGTGAATTTTCGACCCGTAAAGGTGTGGAATCTCTGTATCAATCCTTTGTACGTAACCTGCTTTGCAATTTTATGAGCGAATTTGTCTCCTTTAGACTTTAAAGCGGCTATGTCGTTTCGGTTGAACATTCTGTACCATCTTTCAACTCTGCTTACGTAACGGGAAGTGTCCGTTTCATCTATTTCTATTATTCTGTAACCGTATTGGGTTTCGAACCTTATACCGTTGAAACGGGTACTGAGAGAATTTACGATATCTATACCCTTGTGCTTTACACCGAAAGCGTTAGTGTGGTCGTGGCCTGTAAACATAGCGAGAACGTCGCCCTTTTCCACCATAGCCTCAAACTGACCGAAGTTATGATATCCGCTGCAGGGAGTTTCGTTAAGCGTTCCGAAGTTTGTTTTTTCGGGGTCAAACATATAGAAATCCGTTTTGTTGTACATGTGGGGGAAGGAATAAAGCTTTCTTCTTTTTACCTTTTTGAGCGCATCGTAAACGTCTGCAACTATCATGTGCTGGAAAACCATAGAGTAAACCTTGTTTCCGTCGTTTTCCTTTGTGATTTCGTCGGAGCGGGTTTTGTACCATTCCACCTGCTCGGGGAGTACGCAACCGTAGTGACCCTCGTCATCGTAATCGTTGGAATCCATAACCCAAAGGTTAAATTTAACCGTATCATCCGATGAAGCGTAAACGGGAACGTTATACGTACCGCAGTCGGGACCATCGGGATTTCCAAGGGAGCAAGAGTAGCTGTTGTATAACTCCATCAATTCATCTCTTGATAAAGCACCTACCTCGGAATCGTGATTGCCGAAGGTGACCGCAGTCGGGATATTTCTTTCCTCAAAAACCGTCATCAATTTGTCGATGCGCTCCTTTACAATGAAAGCATCGTCATTGTTTGATACGTTGTCTCCCGTGATAATTACCACGTCGGGCTTCTCAATATCGCAAGCGTGTGCGATGAGAAAGAGTGATGACTCTGTATTATCCTCCTCTAAATGAGTATCGGTAATATGCATTATTTTTAATTTTTGATTATTGAATCTTAAAAGCTTTTTATCCATAATCACATCTGCTCTAATATATAATTCTTGATATCATCCAACTTGCTTTTTTTCCATTCGCCGTTTTCAGCTTTTTCTGCAAGTGGAACGAGAATGAAGAAGTCGAGAGTTTCTCCTGGAACTCTGCCCGTTCTTAAAGGCTCTCTGAAATGCTCTGCCCATTGCTCTTCTGTTGCACCCTTAAAAACCTCCGGCTTAAGATATGTCATCTGTCTCTTGGTAGCCGCAATGTGCATTTTTGCAGAAAGGGGAGATAAGAGGTTGAACTCTTCTTCTCCGATATCGACGAATATACGGGGGAGAGCGTCTTTAACGATACGCTCCTCACCGCGGATGATCTTAAGACCCATAGGTTCCCAGGTGAAATTGGTTTCGGTGAAGTTTAGTTTTACTATGACACCGATATCGGTATTATACTGAGAACGCTGGTAGTCTGTATCGAAAATGAAGTTGCCGAGAGAATAGAAGATTATCTTATCTCCCACAGTCTCGTAATTCATAGGAACGTGAGGGTGATGTGATATAACGATGTCCGCACCCATCTCAAGATACTTGTGATATCTTTCTCGCGTGTAGGGTGAAGGAAGCGGGGTGAATTCCTCACCTGCGTGAGCTACTACTATACACCAACGGCATTTTGACTTGATATCATTGATGGTTTGCTGAATGGCATCGAGATCGCTCCAGCTATAGCAGCCGGGTTTTTCCTCATCTGCCTTGCGGCAAGCACGCTGATATCCTACACCAAACATACCTATACCGCCTGCTTCATCGAGAATAACAGGCTTTCGAGCTTCGTGGATATCCATACCTGCACCAATGGTCTGTACGTTGTTTTCTTTGGCGATTTTGAGTGTACTCTCGATACCGTATGGACCTGCGTCCATGATATGATTATTGCAGATATTCCATATATCTGCATTCATTTTGTTAAGAACGGATACCGCCTTGGGGTCTATGGTGTGAAGGAGTTGCTGTACACCGCTGTCGGTAGTGTTTTGCTCTGCCTCTGCAATAGGACCCTCTACATTCGGTATAACGTGGTCTGCGCTGTGAAGGAAACGCAGTATCTCGGAAGAAATCAGCTCCGAATCCTCCCATTTCTTATACATATATCTGTCAAAGCCGATATCACCGGTAAATACTAATGATGATTTTTCTTTCATAAAAAGACTTCCTCCAAGAGGATTTTTTTAGATTATACCATTGTCTATTATGGATTTCAAGATTAAGGGAGTTTATAAAAACTAAAAGAGAAATAAAAAGTATTAATAATATGCAGACGTATGTCAAATTGTTTTAAAAAAGGCGGATGGTGTTATGGAAAATGAAATTTAAATCTATAAAATTTGCTTTATTTTTATAGGTTTATATGATAAAATTTGTAGTACAGCAGTAATGATTCTTGTTTCCTTATGGCTATTCAAAAGGCTTTATCGGAGCAAAGGTTTTGAACACTAGGTGATTATTTATGAAAAATGCTTTATATGTAGATACAATGATAGGTACTGTGGGTGACGGACAGATAGAGGAGTCTCACGGTGGCGGAAAAACGTATCCCGGCGCTTGCGTTCCCGGCGGAATGGTTCAGCTCTCTCCCGATACGGTAAGTGGTGGCGATAATGGTAGCGGATATAACTATTGCCATAATACTATCGAGGGCTTCAGCTTTAACCGCATGAGTGGTATAGGTTGGTACGGAGATTTAGGCAACGTTCAGGTTATGCCCGTAACGGAAGATACCGACCTTCGTAGCGGAAGCAACGAGGAGTTGCCTTTTACTAAGGGTACAGTTGGTTGGAAATCCGAGTTTTCCCACGAAAACGAAAAAACCCGCGCAGGATATTATTCTGTTAAGCTTGATAGATATGGCGTTTTTGCGGAGTGTACAGCCTCGGAGCATACCGGTTTATTAAGGTTTACGTACCCCGAAAATTCAGAAAAGAAGATTATCATCAATTTCAGCAGAAGAATCGGTGGTAAAGCTGATTTTCAGGAAATTGACGTAATAAGCGACAGAAGGCTGGAGGGTCATATTAAGTGTACACCTGCCGGTGGTGGATTTGGTCACGGTCACGGCGGTATATTCTATGACCTTTATTTTGTTATGGAATTTTCTCAACCCTTTGTCAACAAAAGATTTTTCGATAGTGAAGAATTTACCGATGCTTGTATGGGTGAGGATTTAGGTCTTTTTCTTGATTTCGCAAAGGACACCAGCGAATCTATAACTGTGAAATGCTCCATTTCCTACGTTGATATTGATGGTGCGAGGAAAAACTTCTCTGCTGAGTGTGAGAATATCGATTTTGATGCTATGGCGGAAGCGTCTCTCGCAAAGTGGGAAGATGTGTTTTCTTGTATAACGGTTTCAGGCACGGATGAAATCGATCTTAAGCTTTTCTACACCTGTCTTTATCACGTGCTTTTAGATCCGCGCACAATGGCAGACGTTGACGGCAGATATAAAATTAATTACGAAATTTTTGAAAATACAGATTATAAGCAGAGAACCGTTTTTAGCGGATGGGATGTTTACAGAAGTGAATTTCCTCTTTTGAGCATTATCCGTCCCGATATGGTTCGTGACGAGATTAACTCCCTGCTTAAAATCTCGGAGCTTAATAATTCTTCTTTTCCGAGATGGGAGTTGCTTGGAATTAATGCTGGCTGTATGGTAGGCGATCCGGGTCTTATTGTTCTTGCTGATGCAGTTATTAAGGGAATCAAGCCCTACGACATTGAAAAAGCGTATAAGATATCAAAGGCATCAAGTATCTGCGAGAAGGAGCTTGAAGGAAAGGCCTTTAAATCCATAAGACCCGATTGCAAGGCATATCTCCAGGATTGCTACGTGCCTGAAGAGTTAAGTGATACACTCGAATATCTCTTGGCGGATTATGCGATGGCGAGATTTGCCGATGCATTAGGTCGAAAAGATGATGCCGAGTTTTTTGATAACAGAGCATATCGCTACGGGGAAAATTATAACAGCAGTTTGCGGTTTATGGCACCTCGTAAGGAAAACGGTGAATTCGTTTTTGAAGAGGGCAGATACGATGACGATGGAACTGTAGAAAGTAACATTTTCCAGCAGTCATGGTTTGTTCCTCACGATGTTAAGGGCTTAAGTAAGCTCTTCGGGGAAGAGAGAACAATAGAGCTTCTTGAAGAGTTCTTTGAAAAAGCGGATTTAAAAAGCCTTTGGAATGATGATTACAACCATTCCAACGAGCCCTGCCACAATATAACGCACTATTTTACTATGCTGGGCCTTCCCGAAAGAACTCAGTATTGGACACGACGTGTTCAGAAGGAAGCTTATCGCACGGGCGCTTACGGTTTCTGCGGTAACGAGGACGTAGGTCAGCTTTCTGCATGGTACGTGCTTTCTGCTATGGGCTTTGCTCAGGTTTGTCCCGCAGACCCGAAGTACTATATAAATACACCTCTGTTTAAGGAAATCAAGGTTAAGCTCGATAAGAATTTTCATTCTTGCAGCGTTTCCGATACATTAATAATCAAATGTGACAAAAACCCATTAGAGCATCCGTATATTAAATCTGTTAAATTGAATGGAAAAGAAGTAAGGGAGTGCTACCTTACCTATGAGGAAATCACCGGCGGCGGAGAAATAGCTTTTGAGCTTAAATAATAAAATATTTACATCCTCAAAATAATATGATATTATTTTAACAAAGGTAGGTGCTGTTATGAGGAAAACAAAGTTCAAAGACTTTAGGAAAAATAATAGAATGGTATTGTTTTCGGGTGTTTCCCTTGTAGCACTCCTTGTTATTACGTGGGTCGTGGATATTAAGCTTTTCAGAGATACCGGTAAGCTTACCGAGGGTGCATCCAATATAATAAGTACGTCTGTTGTAGTTATAATTCTCTTTGTTTTGTTCGTAACAATTTTCAACTTGAAGGTGGCTCGTAAGCGCGAGCAGGCAACGGAGCGTCGCTTAGAGGTATCAGACACCTTGATTAATTGCATTACAGTTCTGACAGAAGAGAAGGATATCAATAAAGCTATAGATTTACTTCTTAAGATACTTACTGACTACTTTGACGGTGACAGAGCGTATCTCTTCGAATTCGATTATGAGAATCAGGTAACAAATAATTCCTATGAGTATGCTGCGGAGGGTGTAACTAAGGAAATAGAAAATCTTCAGAATATACCCCTTGACGTAATCGATTCGTGGATAAGAAAGTTTGAGGAAACGGGAACCTTCTATATATCAAGCCTCGATAAGGATGTGGATAAGCATAGCGATACTTATCGTATTCTTGATATGCAACAGATACAAAGTCTTATTGCAGTTCCGCTTGTGGAAAATGAAACAATAATCGGTTTTTTGGGAATAGATAATCCCAAGAAAAACTACGATGATTTATCACTTCTGTCATCGGCGACATACTTTATTCTCGACGGTATCGACAGACGAGAGAGCCATGCAAAGCTTCATAAATTGAGTTTTGAGGATTCGCTGACGTCTGTATATAACAGAAACAGATTCAATCACCTTCTTAAAGAGGTTGAGGGTCGTGCGATTGAAAATATCGGTGTTGCATTTTTTGATTTAAACGGACTCAAGGTGATAAACGATACTCTCGGTCACAGCGAAGGAGACAAGCTTATAAAAAGGACTGCGGAAGGCATAAGCAAAGTTTTCGGAAAAAGCGTCTATAGAATGGGTGGCGACGAGTTTTCGGTTATAGCCTATCCCATTGAAGAGCAGGATTTTATTGATAAGATAAACGATACAATAAAGCTTTTAACTGAAAATGAAATAAGCGTATCCGTTGGACATTCATGGGTAGATAAATGTACTGATATGGAAGCCTTGCTTTTTGTTGCGGACGAGCTTATGTATAAGAATAAAAACGAATATTACGAAGATAAATAAAGAAGCGGAGCGTTAATAGAATTAACGCTCCGCTATATTAATAGCTGAATAAGGGTGTACGCTTACATTCATCAGCGGTCATGCCGGGAGATATCAGCGGGTGATAAAGGGCTTTAATTATGAGCCAGTCTATTTCGCTTGGTTCGAGATTGTTACTTGAATATTGGTAAACGATACTATCCTCTCGTATATACGTATCCGCAATACCGAGTACGTTTACCATTTCTTCTATCAGTACAGAGTTTCGTGTCTGTTGGTCTGTATCTGTTACGTATCCTACTCTGCCACTGTATATTTCGCAGGTGTCTGTATAGAACCAATATTCGGCCGCTCCGTCGGAGGTCTCGTAATCTACCACCTCACCAAAGGTGATGTCAAACAAGTTTCGATCAATAAAATAAATGGACAGATTTTCTTCCTCGCCATCGGATACCTCGCATATGCCGGGGAAGTAGTACAGAGAGTTGAGTTGCCCGAAAAATTTGTTAAGTATCATCAAATCGTCATCTGTTGGGTCGCCGTATATCTTATATTTAATGGGCGATATCCATTTCTGAGTAAGTTGGTGAATAGAATCTCCATCGGAATATTCTGCATTGTGTACGATTTCGGTGAAGTAATTGAACATCTGCTCCGAGGAGTATCCGTCGATTCTGTATTCTGCAAAAGGATCGTATTCCACGTCAAGCACAACGGGAGCATAGGTTGTAGGTTCACTCATATCATCTGACTTGAGCCGCGGAACAATAACAAGAGAGGTGATTATTATAAGAGCAGTTAGTATAATCGCTTCAAAAACAATAATTGCTTTTTTCAAAATACCCCTCCTTTAATTCTGTATATACATTATATTGGTAGAACAAACGTAAGTCAATAACAAGAGCAAAGGAAAAGAGCGTGACTCAAAAGAGTCACGCTCAGATTTGTTCTTTAAAAGAAACGCCATACGGAAAATAAGAAATATCCTATTCCGAAAGCTATAACCGCTTTATAATTAGCCAATATTTTCAAAGGCTTCTCAGTGCGCTTGACTCCAAAGACCCAAGCAAGATGCATAAGAATGAATATTATCCCTAAATAGCAAAAGGCTATGAAGAAAAACTGATTCAATCTGAAGGCTTCGACAATATTACCGGTTAAGAGGTTATATATACATCTCGTTCCGCCGCAGCTACCACAGGGGAGACCACGGGAGGCGTAAAAGCATTCGGGTAAAAATCTCATGATATCTGAATAGAAAATCTTGAAGATTATTGCACCTATAATAAGAAATGCATCTAAACAGATAACGTAAATGGATTTTTTCTTTCTTTCCATGAATCGGATTAATTATAAGCTAAAACCGATAAGAGCACCAAGACCAAGGATCCAAAGAACATTAAGTGCAAGACAGATGATGGAGCAAACAAGACCTGCTGTTGCCATACCATTCTTCATGTTAGCCTTCTTAGCCTTAGATGATGCAACGCCACCGAGAGCAGCACCAACGATTGCAAGAGGAATACTGATGTACCACATGCAAACTAAAACGATAGCAACGATACCTACTACCATTGATGCAATACCGAGACCCTTGCCGGGAACTGTCGCAGGAGCCACGGGAGCGCCGTAAGGAGCACCGTAAGGAGCCTGAGGAGCATCGTAGGGAGCCTGAGGAGCACCGTAGGGAGCCTGAGGAGCACCGTAGGGAGCCTGAGGAGCTGCATAAGGAGCCTGAGGAGCTGCATAAGGAGCCTGAGGAGCCTGAGGAGCTGCGGGTGCTACGGGAGCTTCATATGTAGCCTGAGGAACTACGGGAGCTTCATATGTAGCCTGAGGAGCTGCGGGAGCAGCCTCTACGTTTACTGCGTTACCGCAAGCAGCACAGAAGCCTGCGCCGGGTGCGAGTTCGTTACCACAAAAAGGACATGTCATGATAAATAACCCCTTTCTAAAATTATTGAGTTAATTATAGAACCTTCGACAAAAAATGTCAATATAATATATGTATATTTATGTCATTAAGCACAATATTTGTGAATGAATTTTTAATAAAATTTGAATAAAATGAAAAGTTACGTCGTGATTTACATAACGTTTATCGGAATCTAAGCGAAAAAATGAATAAAATGGTAATGCATGGAGTGTTGTAATATATTGACAGTAGTACTTAATACATCTATAATCAATCTTAATAAACATACTTTTCGTATTGGAGTAGCTTATGGAAGTAAAAAAACAGAATGGTGTTGTATCAAAGTTGAAAGGCTTAATCACTTCGGTTAAGTCTTATTGGAACGAGCCTGCAAAGGGGAATTATATTCCGTATAAAGAGGTCGCGAGTTTGAGCGGGGCAGGATTTGGTGTGCATTGGATTACCTTGCTCGCTTCGACAATAGGTCTTGATGCGGCTAATTTTCTTGTAGGTGCAAGTATAGGCTTGAGGCCTATGGATTTGTCTGTGATGCTTATCGTCGCAAATCTTATCGGCATACCTATCGGTATATTCCGTAGCTGGTATTATGACAATCATAATATTGAGGGAGGCAAATTTTTGCCGTTCATCAGACGAACGGGGTTGCCGATTGTTCTTATATCTACTGCTTTCGTATGGCTTCCGTATGAGAATATGGAGTATCTGACCAAGGCTATAGTTGTCTGGTTTATGTATATGCTGCTTAACGTTTTCCTATGCTTCTTTAACGAAAGCTATACATACTTCCAACAGATTATTACCCCCAACGCGCAGGAAAGAGCAAACGTAATGAGTATTTCTCAGGTGATATACTCCTTTGCTCCGACGGTTACCGGTCTTGTTATTCCTTTGGTTGCAGGCCTTACGTGGGGTCTTAATAATATATGGACTTATAGAATAATTTATCCTGTTTTTACATTTATTGGTCTTATAATCGGCACTATTTTCTTCCGCAAAGTTAAAGAAAGGCTGATTTTACCCAAGAAAAAGCCTGAGCCGGTAAGAATGCTTGATGCAATCCGAGAGGTTGCAAAGAATAAGTATTACTGGATTATACAGTCAGCTGCATGGGTTGCATTTTTAGAGTCCGGCTATGTCGTTGTGCTCGGCTGGTCGTTTGTGTATGGCAGCGGTGGCGAGCATCAGGAAATGTTAGGTGTTGCCAATACTATTATCGGTAATGCGGCATTGTGGTCAATGCTGCTTTGCCCCCTTGCAATAAAGCTGATGGGTAAGAGAAATCTTCTCATTACCGCAAACTCCGTAAACATTGTTATATTGATTATTCTCTATTTTACCTACAGGAATCTTATTGCTATATGCGTCCTTTGGTATATCAATAATTTTATAAACACGTTCTGGAATATCGTTCAGCATAATATAAGCGCCGATATGAGAGACTACCATCAGTGGAAAACAGGTGTCAGAGTTGATGGTCTTTTTGGACCTTTAGGTATGATTGGTACGGTTATCGGTTTCTTTACCGGTATGTTCTATCCCGCTATATATGAGAAAATGGGATTGCTCGAAGATTACAATGTCCTTTACGATGACAATATCAGAAACAATCTTTTTGAGGTGTTGATTTTGTGCTCCGCTCTGGGCGCACTCCTTAACCTTATTCCCTTCTGCTTCTATGATTTGACGGAGAATAAGCATAAGGCTTACGTTGGTGTTTTGAAGATTCGTGCTATGTTTGAAAACTATTCTTTGGGTGAGCTTGAGGATGGTGAGCTTGAGGATGCAATGGAAATCATTGTTGAAGCAAAAGAGTTTTCAAAACAAGAGAAAATACCTGTTCCTAAAGGCATTAATAAAGCCGAGAAGAGAAGAATTAAAGAAAGCAATCTTGCTGTTGAAAGAGCTGCCATAATTATGGAAGACATAAATAAGTTCTCTACAGAAGCAGGTAAAGCAAGGATTTCGCAGGCAAAGCTTGATGTGGTAAACGGACGTATTTATTTGTACGAAAATGCAAATGAATTGTTAAAAAAAGCAAAGGTTATGCCTAAAAATACCGTAGAGGAAAAAGAAATTCGCTCCGATGCCGTAAAAAATGCAAGAACAAAGAAACGCTCTGCAACGCTTCTCAAGAAATACGGTGCTGACAAAATAATGATACCTGATGAAGCGGTAAAAGAAGAGATTATGAACAGAGATGCCGCGAACTTCTTTGAAAGCTTGAAGATAAGAAGAGAACTCAGCGCTTATCTTAAGGCGGTTTCCATATACAATGCGGTGGTAAAGCCCTATAATGATGCCCGGGATATTATAACTCAGTCTGAAAACTATACTCACTATGACGAGCTTGAAAAAAGATATTTTCAGTTGTGTGAGGCAAAAAATATAGCGGATTGATGTTTTAAGCAAATGAATAGTAAGAATAAAAACGAATCCCTTGTTGAATTGCTCAACGAGGGATTCGTTTAGTTGTTCTAAAGAAGAAGTTAATTCGCTTTTATTTATCAAAAGATACGGGATTTGTTTTGCCTGTTGCAAATGCATCAGGACCGGGGTCAGACATAGAGAAATACATACGGGCGGCTTTGGTCGTTCCGAAATCTCTGTTTGAGCCTGAATTCTGTACCTTGTTAAATGCATCACGGAACATCTGATTGTGCGCTTCCTCGCGGTTAAGCAAAAAGTCAATGGTTTCGCGAACCTTTTTATCCTCAATTTGACGGTAAAGGTATTCATAAACTACTTTTGCTCTTTGTTCGGATGCAATGTTGCTGAGAAGATCTGCACACAAATCGCCCGTAACAGTTACATAATCAGCAGTCCAGGAGTAACCTGAAGCGTTTATGAGTCCCGGATTAAGTCCGAGAATTACGTGTGATTGGATTTCCCCCGAGGGTACTTTTTCTGCATCTACATCATGGCCGTTTAAAAGATTGATGGTTTGCGCCACCATTTCCATATGACCTAATTCCTCAGCGGCAATATCAAGAAACAAATCCTTGATTTCAGGGTCTTTGATTCTGAAGCTTTGGGACATATACTGCATGGCTGCTTTCAGTTCACCGTTTCCGCCACCAAGCTGTTCCTGTAAGAGAGCGGCATACTGAGGGTTAGGGCGTTCAACGCCAACAGGATGAAAGAGCATTTTTTCGTGTTTGAACATTTTGTTACCTCCATATATTTTTCTGTTATATACTTTTCCCATTTTTTTCTATGCTATGCAAATGCGGTAACAAAACTGATTTTTGGGGTGGTTGTGTAATTGCCCGTTTGTGATCGCCTTCGGCAAAGGCAGATTCGGATTATTCTTGTCACCCTACATATATAAAAGGAATCCCCCAATTAAGCACCTCAGGTCTTTTAAAGAATATACTGAATTTAGGAGGTGCAATATGGATAATTTTACTATAATGGCGCTAATAGCAACTCTTGGGACATGGTTAGTAACTGCCCTGGGCGCGGCTATGGTTGTCTTTTTTACATCTTCAAATCCCAAGGGATTGAACATCATGCTGGGATTTGCATCCGGTGTCATGATCGCAGCCAGCTTCTGGTCGTTGTTGCAGCCGGCGATTGAGCGTGCAGAGGCTACATCTGATTTGCCTGCGTATTTCGTGGCAACGGTCGGTTTTTTGCTCGGTGCTTTATTTATGTATGCATCCGACAAGATTGTTTCCTACGCAAGAAGAAAAGCAGACATCACGCAAGGAATGCCCAATGAACGGCTGCACCGAATTATTATGCTGATTCTCTCAATCACCCTTCACAATATACCGGAGGGACTGGCGGTAGGTGTTGCGTTTGGTGCATTGCAGGAAAACAGTTATAGCTCGGAAAACTTAATGGGGGCAATTTCTGTGGCGGTAGGTATTGGTTTGCAGAATTTTCCCGAAGGCGCAGCGGTTTCGGTTCCCTTGAGAAGAGAAGGATATTCCAGAAAAAAGAGCTTTCTGCTGGGTCAAGCTTCCGGTATGGTAGAACCGATTGCCGGAGTTACGGGGGCATTGTTGGTTGTTTATGTGGAAGCTATATTGCCCTATGCCCTTTCTTTTGCTGCAGGAGCAATGATTTTGGTTGCTGTGCACGAGTTGATACCGGAATGTCAAAGAAATCAAAAGGCGAAGCCCTATTCCGCAACAATGGGTATTGTTTTCGGCTTTGCTGTTATGATGCTTCTTGATGTTATGCTGGGGTGATTCGTTCAGAGCGCGAACGACCGATTGTGTTCGGCTTCGCCGAGGGGCAGGTTCAAGTCCTATTACTTCATACATAAAAATAACAGAAACCCGAAATATTGGATTTCTGCTATTTTGGTGCGGGTGACAGGACTTGAACCTGCACGGGGGTGCCACCAGAACCTAAATCTGGCGCGTCTGCCAATTCCGCCACACCCGCATATTTAGTTAAGAAGTAAGAGTGAATAGTGAAGAGAATGCAAAATATTGTCGTACTCAACAGTGTTGTCGAGTGAGTAAGTTTATGGGAAGGACACTTGCGGTGCCCAATACCGTTGGTCGCTCCTGCTCGTCGCTAACGATTTTGACCGCTGCGCCATTTCGCCCTTACTGCATCCGCCACCGGCGGCGTGCGGGCTCAATGCTGCCAATTCCGCCACACCCGCATATTTAAATGCAAAATTCAAAATGAAAAATTAGGGGGGAAGCTACGCTTCCGAATATTATATATTTTGATTTGCTCTAAACATTGGTTATTTTAACATAACAATAAATAAATTGCAATAAAAAACCATCGACAAAACATAGATTATTTTATCGATGGTTTAATTTTAATAATTTATCTGTTTTGGGGGTTCTGCGGATACCGAGGGTTCTGCGGATACTGAGGATTTTGGACGTTCTGAGGATACTGGGGATATTGCGGTTGAGGAGTTGTTGGGTACTGCATCTGCGGTTGCACCGGTACTACAGGTGTTACGGGTGCGGCTGCGGAGAACTGAGGCTGCATACCGCTGTATTTCGCTACTATTCCGGGAACGTTTGCTATTACTCTCTTCATCGTTCCTTTTACAGCAGCTCCCACAAAGCCCTTGAGACCTATTTCTCCTACGAACACGGAGGGAAGTATAGCGTACTTCAACCACGTCTCTAACTGAAGAGTGTCACCGTTTATGGTTATTTTCACAAAAGTAGGTGCGGTTACCCAGCCTTCGCCCTTTTGAAATACATACTCACCCTTGTAGTTTACATATTCGAAGCCTTCGTATTCGAGATATGCTTTAATTTCGTAAAAGAGCGGTTCTGCATACATGGGAGCGAATTTGTGCTGTTCAATATGTCTTGGCATAATAAAACCTCCTAAATTAACTAATATGATTATATCATCTAACATAAATTAAAACAATAAATAAAAAGTAAATTACTGTCGGAATTTGATTTACAAGCACAAAAAGGTGTGATATACTTTTCTTATAAAATTTATATAGGAGGTATTTTTATGCAGTATAGTATTGTTGGCGAACCTATGCCCGTTGTTATTTGTAACGTAAACCCCGGTGAGACTCTTATTACCGAGCGTGGTAGTATGAGCTGGATGACTCCCAATATGAATATGGAGACTACCACAAACGGCGGTATCGGTAAGGCTTTCGGTAGAGCATTCTCCGGTGAATCTATGTTCCAGAACAGATATACCGCTATGGGTGGCCCCGGTCAGATTGCTTTCGCATCAAGCTTCCCCGGATCTATCAGAGCACTTAATATCGGTAACGGTGTAGGATACATAGCACAGAAGGGTTCTTTCCTTGCTTGTACGGAGGGTGTTACTCTTTCAGTTTATTTACAGAAGAAGTTCGGTGCAGGTCTTGTAGGTGGCGAAGGCTTCGTTATGCAGCAGCTTACAGGTCAAGGCATTGCTTTTATTGAAATCGACGGATATGCTTGCGAATATAATCTCGTGGCGGGTCAGTCTATGGTAGTCGATACAGGTTACCTTGCACTAATGGAAAATACCTGCCGTATGGAAATCGTAAGCACAGGCGGTGCAAAAAATGCACTTCTCGGTGGTGAAGGTTTCTTCAATACAGTCGTTCACGGCCCCGGAAAGATCATTCTTCAGAGTATGCCCATCAGAGCTATGGCAAGATCTCTTGCACCATATATTGCAACAGGAAAATAAAGTATGAAATTATTAGTTGCATCAGATATTCACGGCTCATTGAAATTCTGTACAGAGCTTGTGGAAAGATACAAAGAGGAAAAGTGTGACAAGCTTATCCTTCTCGGTGATATTCTGTATCACGGACCTCGCAACGATTTGCCCGAAGGACATAATCCTAAGGGTGTCATTGCTCTTCTCAACGATATGAGCGACGAGATTCTTGCGGTACGCGGTAACTGTGAGGCAGAGGTAGACGAAATGGTACTGAACTTCAACGTCCTCGCTGAATATGCTATTCTTTATCATAAGGATAGAATGTTCTTCCTTACTCACGGACATAAGTTTAATCCGCAGAATTTACCGAAGCTAAAAAAAGGCGACGTGCTCTTTAACGGTCACACCCACGTAAGCAAGATTGAGGAAATCGGAGACTTTCTCTACGTAAACCCCGGTAGCGTGTCTATCCCGAAAGAGGATACACCCAGAGGTTATATTATTGTAGATGACGAGAAGATTGTCCATAAGACTCTCGCGGGTGAAGTTGTAGCGGAGTACTGTTTATAATTAAGTCTTTCCCTCACCAAATTATCGACCAAGCATAGTATGGTAGGGGAAGGCAAGCGCAAGAGCCGTTATACGGTAATGAATATGTGGCGTAAGCCCGCAGAACAGCATCTTCATTTTGTGCATAAAATAACCGTCCTCGGTAATAACCGGGGACGGATTTTTGCGTAATTATGACTTTATTACAGCTTTTCAAGAACTTTAAGTATGATATCGGAAAATGCGGTTACGTCGGACACCACTGCATTCTTGTAATCATCTGTACCTACGTCGTCTGCATTGTCGGAAATTTTTCTGATGCTGAGGAAGGGGATTTCTGCAAAGTAGCACACGGCACCGATAGCACCGCTTTCCATATCAAATGCGCTGATATTGAAAATCTCTTTGTACTTGTTTCTGCGCTCTGAATCCGTAAGGAAGAAGTCACCGCAACCGAGGTTTCCGTGCTTGAAGCCATCTACCGACACAGCCGCGTTGTAAAGCTCGTTTTTAGTGGAATAGATATAATCTGACTGACCGGGCTTCTGACCGGGGAGCTTCCCTATGGGGGTGAGGTCAAAATCGCACTCTACGACGGAGTCGGAAACCACGACGTCACCTCTAAAAAGACCCGATACTGCACCGCTCCAGCCGGTGTTGAGTACGCCGTCATATTTGCCTTCGGAGAGCGCGTATGCGGCACCCATAGCGGCATTGACCTTGCCGATGCCGAAGCATATTACAGTACAATCGTGACCGTTATGTGAAAAGTCAAATGCCGGCATATGCTTCACGGAGTATTCTCTTTGAATTTTATCGCCGAGGCTATTTTTACAAGGGTTGAATTCGTCAATGTCTGCAATTAAAACAAGATATTTCATAATTTTATTCTCCTATTGCTTCCTGTAATGCTTTTGAAAACTGATCGGGGCAGGACGTGGATTTGAAACCGCATCTTATACCCGCAAGTGCTTCGATTACTTCCTCCGGCTTTTTACCCTCTGCGAGAGCGGCGATTCCCTTAAGGTTTCCGTTGCAACCGCCCTCAAAACGGACGTTGCTGATAACTCCGTCGTTTATTTCGAATTCAATACTTCTTGAGCAGGTGCCTTTTGTTTTATAATTATATTTCATTTTTATTCTCCGTTTCTTGTTTATCTTGTGTTTCTGCCATTAGGTCTAAGGCTTCCTTAAGCGTATCAAGGGGTGACTGTCCTGTGCCTTTTTTTACTGTGATATACGGCTTTGGACCGGTTGATACAAGGATTCTGCCTCGCATAGCCTTTACAAGTACAGCAACCTTCGACATATCTACTTTATCTACGTACAAGAGAAGGCTGTTATTATTCTGACCTATCTCATATATGCCTAAGTTTGCGGCAGAATTTCTGAGAAGAGCTACCTTTACGAGACCCTCTACACCTGCGGGCGGGTCACCGAATCTGTCGATAAGCTCGTCTAAAACGTCTTCTGCATCCTCGTTAGTTTTGATATCTGCAATTCGCTTGTATATAGCGAGTCTCTGAGGCAGGCTTTCTATATAATCCTCGGGGATATGTGCATCGATTCTAATATCGATAAGACATTCCTTGGTGGTGACTTCGGGTATTTCGCCCTTTTCTTCCATAACTGCTTCGGAAAGGAGCTTCATATACATATCGTAGCCTACTGCTTCCATATGTCCGTGTTGCTCTGCACCGAGAAGATTACCTGCACCTCGTATTTCAAGGTCGCGCATAGCTATTTTGAAGCCTGAGCCGAATTCAGTATATTCCCGTATGGCGGTCAGTCGCTTCGTTGCGATTTCCGTAAGCTCTCTGTTTCTGTTAAAGGTAAGGTAAGCGAAGCCTCGTCTTGCCGAGCGACCAACTCGACCTCGTATCTGATGAAGCTGGGCGAGACCTAAATTATTAGCGTTTTCTATAATAAGAGTGTTTGCGTTAGGAACATCTACGCCGGTCTCAATAATGGTGGTGCATACAAGAATATCAATAGCGCCATCCAATAAATCTCTCCACACGTCCGATAACTCATCCTCGCTCATTTTACCGTGGGCAATGCCAATATTAGCGTCGGGAAGAAATTCTTTGATTTTTGCGGCGGTTTTTTCAATGGATTCAACCTTGTTGTGGAGGTAATATACCTGACCGCCTCTGCGAAGCTCTTTTTCCATAGCTTCTACCAAAACACCCCAATCGTGCTCTAACACGTAGGTCTGCACGGGGGAGCGGTCTAAGGGAGCTTCTTCGATTACCGACATATCGCGAATACCCGACATAGCCATATTCATAGTACGGGGGATAGGTGTTGCCGAAAGAGTAAGACAGTCAACCTGAGGATAAGTTTCCTTCAGCTTTTCTTTCTGACCTACACCAAAGCGCTGCTCCTCATCTACTATGATAAGGCCTAAATCCTTGAACTCAATATCCTTGGATATAAGTCGGTGAGTACCTACTATGATATCTATGGAGCCACGTTTAACAGCCTTGATGATTCTTGCTTGTTCCTTGGGAGAACGGAATCTTGAGAGCATTTCTGCTTCTATGGGGAATCCCTCGAAACGACGCTTTATGGTGTTATAGTGCTGAAGCGCGAGAATGGTGGTGGGCACGAGAATTGCACATTGCTTGCCGTCTGCAATGCACTTGAAGGCGGCTCTTAAAGCAACCTCTGTCTTACCGCAGCCTACGTCACCGCAGAGAAGTCTGTCCATGGGGTGAGACTTTTCCATATCACGCTTTATTTCATTAATAGTACGAAGCTGATCGTCGGTCTCCTCGTATTCGAATCTGCGCTCGAAATCGTTTTGCATATCGATATCGGGGGAGAAGGCATATCCCTCTAATTTCATACGACGGGAGTAAAGGGCGATAAGCTCCTTCGCCATATTTTTGGCTGAGGCTTTTACTCGCGCTTTGACCTTTTCCCAATCCTTACCGCCTAAGCGGGAAAGCTTTAGGTTGCCCGAATCGTCCTTGGGACCGATGTATTTTGAAACTAAGTCTAACTGTGTAACGGGTACGTATAAGGCATCACCCTTAGCGTAGCGTATCATTATAAAGTCCTTGGTGATACCTGATACGTCAAGCTTTTTGATGCCTTCAAATAAGCCTATTCCGTGTACGGAGTGAACAACGTAATCGCCCTTTGATAATTCCTCAAGGCTCTGTATAGCATCTGCCGCTTTATAATTTTTCCTTCGTTTAGCGGACGCTCTTACAGTGTTGCCTTTACCGTAGGATATTATGGTGAATTTTTCATTAGGATATCTGAAACCGTTAGAAATACCCCCTGCTAAAACGGAGACGATATTCTGCGGAAGCTCCGCCGGCGGGACGGGGAAGTACATTGCCTTGATGTCTTCCGTCTCCAATGCTTCTGCAAGTGCGGATGCAGATTTGTCCGTACCCGAAAGCACTATGCATTTTTCACCTCGTGAGAGTGCAGGACGGATATCGTCCATAAGTACCTCGAGAGAGCCGTTCCAAACGGCAGTCTGCTGTACGTTAAATGAAGTGAGACTCTTGACGGGAGTATCAAACGTACCTCTTGGGAAGGTATCAACATAAAAAGCCTTTCTTGTTTCATATACAGAAAGTAATTCTGCAAACGTAAGGGCAAATTTATCTAATCCCATGCAAAGCACACCGTTTTCGAACTGCGCTTTGATTTCTTGGGTAAGGAGCTTTAAGGTGTTTTCTGCCTTGTCTTTTACTGAACCGCTTTCGCAGACGAAAAGCATATCGTCGGTACAGTAATCGAATATAGATGCGGGATTCTTATATGCAAGAGAAAGATATTTATCTACGGAAAGAAGTTTTATGCCTGAGTCCAGAAACTCGATATCCTTGTTTAGAACTTCTTTAGCTTTTCTTGAGCCCTTACCCGATACGGAATCTGAAAGGGCTTTTATCTTGGATTTTAAATCCTCGTCGTTATCAAATATTATTTCTGTCGAGGGGGTAATTCGGCATGAATCAAGACTATCTGTTCTTCTCTGTGTCGAAGGGTCGAAGGTTGCGATAGTATCAACGCTGTCGCCCCATAATTCGATTCGGATAGGCTGCTCCATATCCGGTGGGAAGAAATCTATGATGCCGCCTCGGTGGGCAAATTGACCTGCTCCCTCAACTGCATCAGAACGCTTGAAGCCTGCGGCGGTAAGTTTATCTATAAGCTCCTCTGCAGAAACCTCGGTTGACATATCTATAAGAAACGAGCGCTTTTTTAATTCTTCGGGAGGAATGGTAAGCTGTAAAGCGCTCTCGGCGGAGCATACGATTACCGAGTAATCGTCGTCAAGGATAGCAGAGAGTGTTCTGATTCGTATTTGCTCGTATTCTCTCGATTGACTCTGGGCGCTGTTGAATGAGAAATCTCGCGCAGGGTAGAAGTGGGCTTTTTTGCCAATGCCCACAAATTCGTTTATGTCAGAGGTGAATTTTCTTGCCGATGCTTCATCGGGCAAAACTACAATAGCTCTGCGAGAGAGATCCTCGCAGAGTGAATGTATAAGATGTGCCTTGGGGCTTGAGGGGAGACCCGTAATGCCCGAAGGAGCTATACCGTTTTCGATATATCTCAACACATCTTTGTATTCATTACAGCTTGTAAGTAGTTTTGAAAAGCAGGACATATTGACCTCAACCGTTATATTTTGACATAGCGCCGTCTATGTCTCCGTTTACTATGTATTCAAGCGCACCGCAAGCGTCGTCAATGGCCTGACGAACCGCAGGAATATCACTTTTGGGGAAGTTTGCAAGAACCCAATCCGCAAGGTCATAGTCGGGGTGGGGCTTTTTGCCCACACCCAGCTTGATACGGGGGAAGTTGTCTGAACCCAGATGAGCAATAATGCTCTTTATTCCGTTGTGACCGCCGGCACTACCTTTTCTTCGGATACGAAGCTTACCCGGTTCAAGAGAAATGTCATCGAATATAACAATGATGTTCTCGGCGGGGATTTTGTAGAATGCGGCACATTCCTTAACTGCTAAACCGCTGTTGTTCATCATAGTCTGCGGTTTCATAAAGAGCACCTTGTGTGTGCCGATTTTAGCGTCACCGATAAGTGCGTGGAACTTAAGCTTTTTTGCCGAAAAATTAAGGGTATCCTCTAATCTTGTGATACAAAGGAAGCCTGCATTGTGGCGGGTGGTCTCGTACTTTGTACCGGGGTTTCCGAGACCTACCACGAGATAGTCATATATTGAATCTGAATTTTGCTTTTTGAATTTGTTGAACATCTTTTTACTCCATGTATTAAGTTAGCTAGAATAATCCGAAAAGCCTTGAAAAAGAACGCTTTCGGGCTGTTTCAGATTATCCACGCCAGCTTATTTTGTGTGCTGACGTTTGTAAGGCTTCTTTATATTTACCCAGTCTTTCTTTACAGTTTGCTTTGAACGGGCAACTGCAAGAGCGTTGTCGGGTACGTCCTCGGTTATTGTGGATCCTGCGGCGGTAAATGCATTTTCACCGACAGTGACGGGCGCAACGAGATTTGTATTGCAACCGATAAATGCACCGTCTTTGACTGTAGTTCTTGATTTGTTTCTCCCGTCGTAATTTACGGTTACGCAACCGCAACCGAAGTTAACGTCCTTACCTACATCTGAGTCGCCCACGTATAGAAGGTGTGGAAGCTTGCTTCCCTCATCGACCGTCGAATTCTTAACTTCTACAAAGTTTCCTATATGAACGTTGTCGGCAATTTTGCAGTTTGGTCTTATGTGGACAAAGGGACCTGCGGTCACGCCATCTCCGATTTCGGACGAAAATACCTGGGTGTTGTTAAGCTTTGTGTTGTTACCGATTGAAGAGTCGGTTATATATGAGTTAGGACCGATGAAGCAGTCCTTTCCGATAACTACGTTTCCAAGCAAGATCGTGCCCGGCATAATTACCGTACCCTTGCCGATTCTGACTGAGGGCTCTATAACGATTCCGTCATTACATGGGATTTCAATGCCGTTTTCGATATGCTTACTAATAATTTCAAGTCTTTCAGAACTGTTAATCATAAATAATAACCTCTTTTTTGCCGGATATGTATTTTGTGATTGTTGAAGTCTTTATACTAAATATATATTTTACCACATTAATAATTATATTTCAAGAAAAGTAACAGTTTATTGAATCAAAACGAGAATTCCCGCTATCGGTTCGCAATTTTCTCAAAAAGATATTGATAAGTTCTCGTTTGTATAATATAATAAAGGAAATATATTGTAGGGGGGAGTAGAATGTCAAAATTATTTAAGAAAGGTATTCTTGGCACTGTGACTATTTTTATTATGGTCATGGTAAGTATAGCTCTCCCGTTGATTTCTTATATTAACCCCTCGACAATTAACAGCTTGACCTTTACGGAAGCGAGAGCCGACTTTTCGGGTGTGAAAATAAACGATGAAAGTATTTCTCTTTCCGGTCAATGGGAATTTTATTGGGGTGAGCATATAGTAAGCGATGAGACTTATGATTCGACGCCTGATTTGTACGCAGATGTTCCGTCTGCTTGGACCTTATATGAGGTAGGCGGAAGCAGACTTCCCAACGGCGGTAAGGCAAGCTATAGGATAGTGGCAACCGACATTTCATCAAGTCAACCGATTCTTGTAAGTGTAAATAACTTTGCAGGTAAATGTAACGTTTACATAGACAGACAGCGGGTTTTTTCCAACTATTTGTTGCCCGAGAGCAAAGGGGCAGATAAACACTTTGTTGCATACCCTTCTCCGATTATGTTGTCGGATAAGATTGAAGAGCATGAAATTGTTATTGAAGTTGAGTGTGATTATTCGGGAGGTCTTACCTCTCTTCCGAGGCTCTCTACATATCATACGTACCGACATGCAGAGGTAAAAGCTATTGCATTAAGATTTATTTTAGTCGGTGCAACTGTATTTTTTATTATTAGTGTTTTTGTTCTTATTATTTTGGGCGGTCGCTTAGGTAAGCAATTCTGGCTTGTACTTCTGTGCTTTGCCTTTTTGTTCAGAATGCTTATATCCAATGAAGGCTATATGGCAACTCATTTGCTTTTCGGCAATTTGAATTATGAACTCATGACCACCTTCGTTTATGCTTCTACGTACATTATAAAGTTATGTATGCTAATGCACGTAACTGAGCGATTGGGCTTGAAGATTCGTCAAGAATTGCTCGTTCTTATTGCGGCTACGTTCTTAATATGTGCCTTTGTACCATACTTCCTCTATGACTATATTTACGTTGCAACTTCATATATGTGGTTGCAGAGTATAGCGTACGTAGTGGACGTGTTCCTTGTGTTCAAGCTTGCGGGAGCGGTGGTCGATAAGGTTAAGTATTCCGCATTGTATCTTGTTTTTTACAGTATTACTGCCACGGCAATTATTATAGACAATTTCTATATTAACGGATTTATATTGGGCAATCTTACTCATTTGATGCCCGTAGCATGTGTGTGCTTTATCGGCTTTATGGTGTGTCTGTATCTTGCAAGTATGGTTGATGCATACAAGAAGGCACAGAAAACAGCCGAGCTCGAAAGAGAGTTAAGTGAGTTGAATACCACCTTGATGATAAGTCAGATTCAGCCTCACTTCCTATATAACGCACTTAATACCATAAAATACACTATTAAGAAAGACCCCAAGGTAGCGGAGAGCGCTATTATAAAGTTTTCAAACTATCTGAGAGCTAATATGGATTCTATAACGCAAAAAGAACCCATTCCCATTGCTAAGGAGCTTGACCACGTTAAGAACTACATCGACATTGAGCAGTTAAGATTTGGTGAGAGATTGCACGTTGAATACGATATAGGCGACGTGGATTTCGTGATTCCCGCTCTTACGATTCAGCCTGTTGTTGAAAATGCTATAAAACACGGTGTTAATCAGAAACCCGAGGGTGGTACCGTCAGAATATCCGTCAGCGAAAGCGATACGGAATATATGGTTTGCGTTGAAGATGACGGAGTTGGATACGACGTGAACGAGATAAAGAATGACGGTCGCTCACACGTAGGCGTATCTAATATTACAAAGCGACTTAAGTCAATGGTGAACGCCGGTATTGATATTCAGAGTACAATCGGCGAAGGCACTGCTGTTACCATAAAAATTCCCAAGAAAGACGAGGATAAAGAATAATGCGTATAATGGTTGTCGATGACGAGATAATGGCTCTCGAAGATTTCGAGGATACTTGCAGAGAGCTTGGTATAACGGATGAAATCGTCAAGTTTAATAATCCCTTGGACGCCTTAAGCTTCGTTGCTATGAATAAGGTGGATATTGCATTTCTTGATATAGAGATGCCCGTTATAAAGGGTATCGAGCTCGCTAAAAGAATCAAGGCGTTTTGCAGAAATGTAAGAATAATATTTACCACAGGCTATAGCGAGTATGCCCTTGAGGCATTCTCCGTTGATGCGGTGGATTACGTTATGAAGCCCTACGATGCTCAGGCTATTAAAAAGGCTTACGATAAGGCTATGCTTATTCGTGACGAGGTCGAAGAAAATCACGTATTTATAAAGACCTTTGGTTACTTCGACGTTTTTGTTGATGGTAAATCCGTAGCGTTTACAAGCGCAAAGTCTAAGGAGCTTCTTGCGCTTCTCGTCGACAGAAACGGTGGTGTTGTTAGCACAGAGCAGGCAATATCCGTTCTTTGGGAGGGCAGAAAGTATGATGAGACCGTACAGTCTCTCTTCAGAAAGGTGCTAAAGGCATTAAGAGTTTCTCTTGAAGAGGCGGGAATATCCGATATTCTTGTAGATAACAGAAACCAGCGTAGTGTGGATAAGACCAAGTTTGCATGTGACTACTATACGCTTCTTGAAAAAGGCAAAAATGAAAACACTAAGTTCTTCGGAAGATATATGGAACAGTACGAATGGGCAAAGGCTACCGAGGAGCAGATTACTCAGATATATAACAACTGATGCTCTGATAAAAAGACTGTGATTCAACTTGAATCACAGTCTTTCTTTTTTGAATTTTTTTATTGCTTTTATGAGTATCAATATTGCCGAGGTTCCGACGGCTATTCCTGCAAGATCAACGAGAAGGTCAATGAATTGGAATGCTCGTCCGGGGACAAATAACTGATGTATTTCGTCAGTTACCGCATAGAAAAAGGAAAGTGTACCGGTTATTAACGGTGATGTGAATTTTCCGAAGGAATGAAACACGTTGTACATAAGGAAGCCTAATGCGGCGTACTCGCATCCGTGAGCCACTGAGCGTACAACTCCGTCGGGTATATCTCCAAAAATAGCACTTAACCAGGAGGTTACGGCTATACTTGTCTC
The DNA here is from genome assembly GCA_045606645.1 of Acutalibacteraceae bacterium. GTDB lineage: Bacteria > Bacillota > Clostridia > Oscillospirales > Acutalibacteraceae > DTU089. The sequence continues at coordinate 108,214 of JAZUSK010000024.1, forward strand.
CTTCGATTCCGTTGCATCCTCATGAGATAGGCAGAATATGGTAATCATTACAGCTAAAAGGGCTATAACTGATACTGTTTTATATACTACGTTCTTATTTTTTGTCATTTTCTGTCTTTGTTCCTTCGTTGAGATAAATAGTACTTCCGCCGTTTGCGGAATAGATACCCGAAAGCTCGGGTACTGAATATATATCGTTACTCTCTGTAAACAAAGGAACGAATATTCCGTTTTCTACGATATGTTTCTCTGCCGTTTTTAAGTCCTCGGCGATTTCGTCATCCTCGGGGAGTGAATCGTAGGATTTAAGGAAATCCTCTTTCATGGCGTAGCACGGTGCGTGACATATACCTTCGAGAATGCTTGATGCAGTATTTCTTTCGGGAAAGAGCGGGAGGATCGCCAAATCGTAGTTGCCTGCTTCGGCGAAGGATTTTACTTCGTTTAATTCGAAGGTAATTACGTTGAATTTGAATAAATCTCCGTAAAGATTTCCCCATGCCTGCACAAGGATATCTGCGCTTTCTTTCATTTCGGCAGGTACGGCAAAATTAACGGTATAAGTGGTGCTTTCCTCCAAGTCAATAAGTAGCTTGGTAGCTTTTTCGGTGTCGTAAGGATAGGTTATTTCTTCGGGATTGAAATTAAGATAAGCTGTTTCTCTTACAAGAAAGCTTTTGGGAATAATACCGCGGGCTACAGAAGATGCAAAGGAGGGTGTAGTAACGTGTTCCGGAAAAATCGAAGACAGTAATATAGCTCTTATAGAATCATTGGCTCCGATTTCGGATTTCATATTAAATGAAAAACCCCATACGGTGGAAACGGTAGTTGCAGTAGGTGTAAGACCCTCTAAGCTTTCTGTGGAAGGAGCGATAAACAAATCATAGGTCTTATCGGTGAGTCTTGATTTAAGTGATTCAGTACTTCCGGTAGTGTAAAGGGAAATGAATCTGTTGAATATCTGAAGATTTCCCGAATACTTATTGTTTCTTTCTAAAACAGTTTCAGGCTTTGACGATTCCTTTATGAAATACGCACCGTTGCAGGGTGTGTATTCAGGGGAGGAAAATATTTTTCCCTTTAATCCGTTGTATATGTCCTCGTTACAAGGATATACGGGAAGTGCAGCAAGCTTATAAAGCATATCAATATCGGGCTTCGAAAGCTTTATGACGAGCGTAAATTCATTGGGGGCTTCAACTGCTGAAATGCTATCAAAATCACTTTTGCCGCTATTTTTGTATCGTTCTATACCGAAGGCGTAATCCTCTGCTGTAACCGAATCGTTATAATTGACTTTTTTAAGAGCCTTTTTCGCCTCAGACGGAACGTACCATTTTGCGGTGTCGTTTAATTTAAATGTATAGGTAAGATCGTCGCCGCTTACCGAGTATCTAACTGCGCCGCCTAAGATTACGTTGCCCTCGGCATTAAGGCGCAAAAGCCCCTCGAAGCAATTATCGGCAACTATTTTTTCACTAAGATTAGAGGATTTTACGGGGTCGAGCGTAGAAACAGAATCCATAACGCCGATAGTGATCTTGGTGTTGCTGCCGGCATTGGTGCAGGCGCACAGAGAAAGTATGATAGTAATTATAAGAAAGATGCTTATAAATTTCTTCATATAAAACTCCTTGTTATTTCTTGGGTGAGTTCTTGCATAAGGGTTTGAGGGTGCACTCGTCACACTTGGGGCGACGGGCTATACATACGGCTCTTCCGTGGAGGACGATTCTGTGACAGAAATCGTTGCTTTCCTCGGGGGGCAATATTTTCTTTAATTGCATCTCTACCTTCGTAGGATCTTTGGAATCCGTGAGCCCCAAAAGGTTTGTTATGCGTATAACGTGGGTATCCGCTACTACGGCAGGCTTTTTATATACGTCGCCCACAATGAGATTTGCAGTTTTTCTGCCTACACCGGGAAGCTTTGTCAATTCCTCAATAGTATCGGGAAGAGTACCACCGTATATATCACGTACCATAGTTGCCATGCCTATAAGGTCACGGGCTTTGCCGCGATAAAATCCACAAGAGTGAATGAGATTCTCAACGTCCTCAACAGGCGCTTCTGCTAATTCATTTTCCGACGGGTATTTCTCAAAGAGAGCAGGGGTTACAAGATTAACTCTCGCATCGGTGCACTGAGCAGAAAGACGCGTAGCCACAATAAGCTGAAAGGGTGTGTCCGCATTAAGCTGACAAACTGCCTCCGGATATTCACTTTTCAGTATTTCGCATATTCCTTGCGTTCTCTCTTTCTTAGTCATAGTACACCTCTTTTTAATATATACAAATATATTATCACTTTAGGGGAAGTATTTCAATATAAAAACCTAAAACACGATTACAGCCGTAGGTATGGTGTAATCGTGTTTTAGGTTTGTATCGCGACAGTAGAACTATGCAATGACATAATAACATAATAAACTAATAATGTTTTGAAAAAACACATAATTGTGTTTTGAGATAGTTGTATGAATTACATAATGTATAAACTAACTGTAATTTAGACTTTATAAACGATATGAAGCTTTACCCAATAAATAACAAATCCCGTATGACTTCCTTTCGGAAATCATACGGGATAATTTTTTAACCAACAAACTTGATTGTAAGAATCTTCTTGCCTGTAATTTCAAAATCAACGAAGCCGTCAGCATTCATTGTAAGTGTCTTATCATCAAGCTCTTCAAGAGTAACAAGCTTAACTTCCTTCCAAGCCTTACCAGAGTATGCGGGAAGCTCGAATTCTGCCTGCTGTCTCTCAACGGGAGACTGAGGTGTTTCGATGGGAGCGATACCGCCATTGAGACGGATAGCTGTCTTCACTGCCTTGTCAGAGGGGTTGAAGAGTCTTACTACCCAGCCTTCGCCGTCTTCGCTCTTCTTAACTGCGCTGACATTGAGACATTCGTCCTTAAGCTCGAGGAAGGAGTGAGTAAGAGGATTCTTACCGTGTGCGGTGGGAGCAATCTGACCTGCTGTAAGGTAGAGATTGAATCGCTCGCTTTCCTGCCATACGTTTGCATCCTCCCAGTTGCCCTTATGAGGCATAAATGCGTAACGGAATGTGTTTACGCCGATGCACTGTGAACCCTTGTCCCAATCGCTGTAGTTCTGCATATCCTTTGTAACGCATATACGAAGGGGATATGCTCTGATAAGTGAAAGGTAAAGAGTGTTATCAATATCGTCCGCTGCTTCGTAAGCCTTAAGACCTGTGTTGAGAAGAGCAACACCGTTTTCACCGTCGGAAAGGTCAACGAAGGAGTTCATGGGATGCTCTGTCATAGGAGGCTCGTCGTAGAGTGAGTAATCGGGAGCTGCAATAGGTCTTCTTACAACGTCGAACTGACCCTGAGCATCTGCGTGAGTAGCCTTGATGCCTGTGGGGAAGCCAACCTGTAAGTAGTGGTCTTCGCAACGGTTGTTGATAGTAGTCTCTATCTCTACAAACTTTGCGCCCTTACGGAGAGTTACGAGGCTTTCGATATCAACGGGAAGCTTGTGCTCGCTTCTTGACTTCTCGTCGAATGCGCGTTTCTCGGGAAGCTCCCAACGCATTGTGATCTTGTATGTAGTCTCAAATTCGCCGTGGCGGAGTAGTGAAACGTTAGCCTGCTCGCCGAGAGTTGTGAATGTCTCGTCGATTTCGGGAGCAACGTGCTGCCAGGGGTTACCGATTTCACCGCTGTCCTTGAAGTAACCAAGGTTATTGAATTCCTTACCTGTTTCTTTTTCAAATACATTGAATGTACCGTTGTGGTTGAAGGAAACCTTGAGATATTCGTTTTCCATAACGTTTGTTGTCTTAACAAGAGTTACGGGAGTAGTTGCTCTTACGTTGTAGAGAGGACGAACCTTAAGGGTCTTGTAACCCATACCGGGGATATCCTTGATCTCTGCAGCTACGAGATACTGCTGTGTGTGAAGAACGTTTGCAGTATCGTTGGGGTTCTGGATGATCTGAGCATTCTGCTTGTTAGTTGTAAGCACCTGATACTTAACGACCTCACCGTTTTCGTCGCTGATCTCAAAGCTGTCTGCTTTCCACTCTGCAGGAATCTCGAGTCTGAGGTCAATTGTTTCAGTTCTCTTGAAGGGTGCGGGGTTGAATACTACAACAGCTGCATCATCACGGCTGAAGGACTTAAGGTCGATATCACCTGCGATATCCATAAATGCACGCTCAAATACGCACATTGAAAGCTCTCTTGCCTGTCTGTAACGGGACATAACGTCCTCGTAAACAACGTCTCTACCGCAAGCACCGATGGAGTCGTGACCGTGGTTCTGAAGAAGATAGTTGTAAGCAAGGTCGATGAAGCCCTGCTGATAGGGTGCACCGGAAAGAGATGCGAATACAGACATAGGCTCTGCGTAGTTGATGAGTCTTCTTTCTGTATCGAAGTTCTCCTGCTTAATATATGTTCTTGCGGAAAGGATCCAACCGCAAAGCTCACTTACGCTACCCTTTGTATAGGGGTCACGCATCTCGCCCTTAAGAACGGGGGAGTCTTCCTTGAAGTTGTCGATGATTCCCTGCTCCATCTCTTTGAGTGTGCTGTGGAATACCTCTGCCTCGGGAAGAGCATCGTTAAGATCCTTAACAAGGTCAACCTCACGGATGTCGGGGCAGGAGGAATCGTGGCCGATAGACCAGAAACGATGGTTTGTTGTCCAGTCGTTATCCTGCTCCTTCATAGCCTGCTCTGCACGAGCCTGAACATTTTCTTTATGATACTCATAGAAGGGGTGAGTGTACTGATAATCAAGCTTCCAGTCGCGGTCGATAAGCTTGAATACGCCGTTGTTGTCGTTCCAGAGCATATCACGGTTGTTCTCGTCCTTCTGATTGAAGTAAACGGGTCTCTGTACAACGTACCAGATGTTGTAACGAGGTCTCTTAGCAAGACGGGAGGCGAAAATTCTTGTTCCGTCGGGGCTCTCCCAGAAGAACTCTGATTTGGGAGCCTTGTATTCGTTGATGCCACGGTAGAATGATGCGAAATTAATGCCGAAGCCTGCATAGATCTGAGGAAGCTGAGAGATCTGACCCCAGCCGAAGGGGGAGTAGCCTGTCTTGCTGATACCGCCCATTTCTCTACCGATCTTGTGACCGAGAAGAAGGTTACGGATAAGAGCCTCAGAGCCTACTGTAAATTCATCGGGGAGGCAGAACCATGGGCCAACCGCGATTTTGCCCTCCTGGATATACTTCATAAGCTTTGCCTTCTTTTCGGGATATACCTCAAGGTAATCTTGAACGGGCATAGTCTGAGAGTCAAGGTGGAAATGCTTGTATTCGGGATTTTTATCGAGAATATCAAGAAGCATATCAAGCATATAGCCAAGCATATACTGAGTTCTTCTTGCGGAGAATCTCCATTCTCTGTCCCAGTGAGTGTTTGATATAAAATGACACTGAATCTTATCTTTGTTTTCCATAGTAAGTCACCTTATCCTTTAATAATCTTCATTATCTCTTCGAAATTCTGACAGTAATGAGTACATACAGCCTTTGTGCCGCTTGACTCGATATTACCGCCTGCAATACCGATTGTGGAATAACCTGCAAGTCTTACTGAGCAAGCACCTGCACCGCTGTCCTCGATACCGATAACTTTGTTTCTGTCTGCGAAAGCCTGACCGAGACCGACAATAGATGTCTCGCTGTAAAGCCAGGGATGGGGCTTGGGTGAAAGCTCGCCGAGAGTACCTACGCTCCCCTTTCTGAGGGGGAAGCCTGCAGAAATGATTGCGTCGTAGAAATCCTTGGGATCGCCCATGCCGAGTGTCTTGAATGCGGAGAGAATCTCGGGCCATGCCTTTTCGTAAAGACCTGATGTAACGAGACCGATTTTGATACCCATATCTTTAAGCTCGAGAAGGAAGTCCTTAACACCCTCTGTGGGAGTGAAAGCGCCGTCCTTACCGCGACCCGCCATGATCTCCTCCATCTCTCTGTGAGTGTGCTCGAAGTAGAAGTTACGAGCCTTCTCGAGAGACTCACCGGGGCAGTATTTATCAATACAATACTGAAGATGCTCGGATACGGAGTGACCTGATACGAAGGGAAGGTCAGCATCCTCAAGCTGGAACTTTGGGTTACCGAGCATGCTTGCGGTACTCATTTCAATGATCCATACCCAGAAATCCTCGCTGCGAACAGTTGTACCGTCGAGGTCCATAAGAACAGCCTCTAAGGGGTACTCTGTTTTAACAGGATAAACGGGATAGTATGTAGGGTAAGCAATTGCAGATTTTACACAAGCGAGAGAGTGAGTGCCGAAGGAGATGAACTCTACCTTATTGTCACCTGTAGCAACAACAAATTCGACACCGTTCTTGCCTGCCACAAATCTGCCATCCTCGGTTGCGGGGAGAAGATGGAAACCGCTGTCTGCGCCAACCTCGCCAAGATCGGGGATGTAAAGTGTCTTGTCAAGAAGCATATTTGAAAATCCTTTCAGAACATAATTTTTTCCATTCTACCACATTGATTTTATTAAGTAAATCTATTTTTAAAATTTATTTAATGAATTACATAGATAAAACTGCGAAGCAAATTTGCTTCGCAGTTTTTCTGGATTAAGCGTTAGCTTTTTCTCTTCTCTCTTTAAGCTCTTTTTCAACTATCGCTCTCTTTTCGGGAGTGTATCGGATAAAGAGGAGAGGGATGATGTAGAGGAGACTTGCTATTGCAGGTGTGAGCATTGCAAGAGGCCAAATCCACGTATCAAATGCGGCGGTCTGAGTGCCGATGAATACCGTTGCGGAATCCTCAACAGCCTTGTAGCCGAGAAGTGCAAGGGAACCGGTGGTAAGTGCCATTGTGATACCGCTTGAAACCTTTGTGAAGAAGGTTTGCATAGAGAATGCCACACCCTCCATACGCTTGCCGGTCTGCCATTCCATATAGTCGATACTGTCGCAGAAGATGGATGTCTGGGCGATGGATGCAGCACCTACGGGTATGCATCCGATACCCATAAGAATCATACCTGCCCATATGCCGAAGCCCTCGTAACCGATGAGGAAAGCAATAACTCGTGTAACAATATTAAGTGCTTGCATAAATATAAGAGCATTTACGTAGCCCTTGAAAATCTTCTTGAGCTTATCTGCAAAGAGCATACCGATAAATTGCGGTCCGTAGGTGATTGCTCCGTAGATGGTAGCAAGACCCAATGCGCCGATGGGTGTGTTTGCGCCGAGGAAATCAACGGGCATCTTGTATTTGAAGAAATAAACCATAAGATTTCCGCCGAAGCCCAAAGCACCGAAGAGGTTGGAAAGAGTAACGAGAAGGAGCATCTTATTCTTGAAGAGAAGTGAGAAGCTCTCTTTGAGTGAGGTCTGCTGTTCCTGAACGTTTACTCTGATTCGCTCCTGCGCAGAGTATGCGCGATAGCTGAGCATAGCACCGCCGAGACCGAGAATGAGAGCGAATATGAGAGTAACGAGTCTCATTGACGTTTTTGTAGCAAGTGCGGTGGATTCGATAGCCATAGGGATAAGTCCGCCGAATATTCCGTAAACACACGAGCCAACTGTACGAGCCCATTTAACAAAGGTATCGCGTTCGTCGGAGTTGGGGGACACACAGGCGGTGATGCCCCATATAGCTACGTCCTGCAAGGTGTATGCTATATCCCAACAGATGTACATAATTACGAAGTATGCAATTCTCAGCCACAGCATATCCTCGCTCGTAGAGAAAACAAGGAAAATAAGCACAGTAAAGATACCTACGGGAAGGGGAGTGTATCTTAAGAACGGTCTTAATTTTTCTCCGTTTTTAAAGCAATGCTTATCGACCATTGAGCCGATGAGGGGATCGTTTATGCCGTCCCACACTTTCATAACTAATCCGAGTACCGTCACCACAGCCGCATCAAACAGAGCAATATCTGTCATAAAGTAGGTGAAGAAAGCACCGCCGATAAATGAATAAACGATGTTCTGTCCCGTAAGACCGGCGTAAAAATTGATTTTTTCTTTTTTGCTGATATGCTTCAAGGAATCACGTCCTTTCTTTTATAACTTCATTATACATAACGAGGGGTATTAAAGCAAGAGCAGAAAATCATCAAATCCACTTGATATTGACTTTTTGATGTGATAAAATCTTGGATAGTTTAAATACGTAACACAAGGAGATTATTGATATGGAAAAGAAATTAGTTTTCGGCGCTATCGGGCTTATGTTCGGTAATGCACATCTTGAGGGTGCTCTTGCTTACGGTGCAGAGGTTGCGGCAATTTGCGACCTTGATCCCGAGGTATTGAAGAAGTCCGGTGAGAAGTACAATATTCCCGAGGGAAAGAGAACAACAGATTACCACGATCTTCTCAATAATCCCGAGATCAATATGGTATCTATTGCAATTCCCGATCAGCTTCACAGACAGGTTGCTTGTGAGTTCCTTGCTGCAGGTAAGCACGTTCTCTGTGAGAAGCCCCTTGCACTTAATCGCGAGGATATCGAGGCTATGGTACAGGCTACTGAAAAATCAAATGCAAAATTTATGGTTGGTCAGATATGCCGCTTTACTCCCGCTTTTGCAAAGGCTAAGGAAATTATCGAATCCGGCAAGATCGGTGAGCTTTACTTCGTTGAGTCAGAGTATGCTCACGACTATATGAATATCGTTAAGTATTCAGACGGACGCAAGCATTGGCGTGCAGACCCCGAACGTCACGGCGTTATCGGTGGCGGCTGACACGCGGTTGACCTTCTCCGTTGGCTTGCAGGTGATCCCAAGGAAGTATTCGCTTACGGTACTCATAAGCTTCTTCCCACCGTTCCCTATGACGATGCTACTTGTGCTCTTCTTAAATTTGACGAGGAGCTTATGGGTAAGGTTTTCGTTTCCACAGGTTGTAAGAGAGACTATACAATGAGAACATGCATCTACGGTACAAAGGGTACTATCATCTGCGATAATACATCACCTACAATGCAGTTATTTGTTGTTGATGAAAATGACGTAGCTCCCGAAGAGCCCGAAATCATCGAAATCGACGTCAACAACCATAACTACGTAAAGGAATTCCAGGTGTTTGCCGATACGATCCTTGCAGATGCAGAGATGGAAACAAGCGTTTACGAGGGTGCTAAGACAGTTGAGGTTTGTCTTGCTATCGTTGAGTCTGCGGTAACAGGTGAAAAGGTAATTCCTAACTATAACTTCAGCTGATTCGAAGCGAATTTTATTATATGTATTTTTAAAAGGACGAAATTGTATTTTTTTACAATTTTGTCTTTTTTTTTCTTGCTTTTTATATTTGTATAATGCTATACTGTATGAGTAATAAAATCGGAAATTACGGCTTTTGGAGGACGTGATTTTCCGCGGAGAAAGGACGATTATTTTGGCTGAGATCAAGAATATGGATGCTGTAGCAGCTCTCGATGCCATGGATGCTCACGTTGACGATTGGCGTGACGCGACCAAGGGTAAGCAGAGAGGTATCTTCTCTTTTGATGACGTTGCTGCTCTCAAAATCAAAAATCTTAAGAAAAGAATCTACACCGATATCGAATCCATTCCTGCATGGAAGATGAAGGAATGTATTTATAAGGGCGTAGATGATTACGAATATCTTTATGATGAGTGGAAGGAAATCGATGTTGGCGATCGTTGGGGTAACAACGGTTGGAGCGCGTTCTTCAAGAATTCATTCGATATGCCCGAGCGCTTTAAGGGTAAGAAGGTTACTCTTAACGTTTACTTCGGCGGAGACTCTCTTCTTTCACTTAACGGTAAACCTTATCAGGGTCTTGACCCCTTCAGAAACTCTGTTCTTCTTACAAACTGCGCAGAGGGTAACGAGCGCTACGACGTAGATATTGAGTCATACTACGTATGGCACTCAAACGAGTCTACGATCAAGACTCTTTCTTGCTCATTTATTGGCGTTGTTGATCCCGTTATCGAGGAGATTTACTGGGATTTCAAGGCTTGCTTCAACGCACTCTTTATGCCTGTTCACGATACAGGTCTTGCAGAGCTTATCAGAGCAACTCTTAAGGAAGCATTTACATACGTAAACTTCGATCTTCAGGGCGAGGAGTTCAAGGATGGTCTTCGTAAGGCTCAGAAGATTCTTAAGGATAAGGTGTATAACAGCACTGCATACAAGTCAGAGGGTCAGCTTGCTCTCGTAGGTAACTCTCACCTTGACATCGTATTTATGTGGGCATACAAGGAGTACGTTCGTAAGCTCGGTAGAACTCATGCTACTATGCTTCGTCTTATGGAGCAGTATGATGACTTCATCTTCTCACAGAGTACAGCTCCTACATATATCGAAATGGCTAACAGATACCCCGACCTCTATAAGCAGGTTAAGGAGCGTATCAAAGAAGGTAGATGGGAATACATCGGCGCAATGTGGGTTGAGCCCGATTGTAACCTCGTTTCAGGTGAATCCTTTGTTCGTCAGCTTCTTCACGGCGTTCGCTTCGCTGAGAAGGAATTCGGTATCACTCCCAAGACATGTTGGGTACCCGACGTATTCGGTAACGGCTACGCTATGCCTCAGATTCTTAAGAAGGCAGGCGTTGAGTACTTCGTAACTCATAAGATGGGTATCTGGAATGATACTAACCCCTGGCAGTACAACACCTTCTGGTGGGAAGGCCCCGACGGCTCCAAGGTATTCTCTATTGTTCCTCCCACACACTTTATCGGTACTGTTGAGGCAGACTCTCTTAAGGTTAACTGGAAGAAATATACAGACAAGGAAACCATCGGCGAATCAATGTACTGCTACGGCTGGGGTGACGGCGGCGGCGGTGTTGACACCGAAATGCTTGAATACGTAAAGCGTTATAAGAACTTCCCCGGTCTTCCTAAGACTCAGACAAGCAAGATCGAAGATTCTCTTGCTCGTATGAAGGCTAACGCTACAGAGACAAATATCCCCACTTGGAAAGACGAGCTTTACCTTGAGGAGCATCGTGGTGTTCACACAACGAAGGCTCTTCTTAAGAAGCTTAACAGATATTCTGAAAACCTCTATCGTCAGGCTGAGATGTTCGCAAGTATTGCTATGCAGTACGGCTTCGAATATCCTCTTGAGAAGCTTAACGAAGGTTGGCAGATGATTCTTACTAACCAGTTCCACGATTCACTTCCCGGCTCTCATATCACAGAAGTATTCGGTGATCTTTGTGCTATCTACGATAACATCATCGCTATCGGTGAAGAGGTTAGAGCAAACGCTCTCAACGCTATCGCAGGTAACATCAACGGCGCAGAGAAGTACGGTAAGCCCTTCGCTCTCTTCAACTCTCTCGGTACAGCAGCTACTCAGAAGGTTGAGCTTCCTTATAAGGATGTTGAGATTTACGATGCAGAGGGTAACAAGGTTGCTACTCAGAGCTACACAAAGCTTGACGGTACAAAGGTTCTCGTATTCATCGCTAAGGACCTTCCCGCAGTTGGTTATAAGGTATTCTATGCAAAGGATGCTGCTGTTTCTGAGGCAACTGCAGTTGCAGGCTTCGGCAACACAGTAGAAAACGATAACTTCAAGATCGTTCTTGACGACAGAGCAGAGCTCGTATCCATCTTCGATAAGAAGAATGATAGAGAGGTTCTCGACGGTAAGGGTAACGTATTCAGACTTTATGAAGACCTTCCCGGTAAGTATGATGCTTGGGATATCGTTGCTACTTACGTTGACCGTGAGTTCGATACAGAAGCAGGTAAGGTAACTGCTATTGTTCCCGGTGACGTATTTACAGTTGTTTCTATCGAAAAGGCTGTTAATAAGTCTCTCGTTAAGCAGAATATCATTATCTACAATGAGCTTGACAGAATCGACTTCGATACATTTATTAACTGGAATGAGCAGGAGAAGCTTCTTAAGGTTGGCTTCGACGTTGACGTTAAGGCTCAGAAGTTTACCCGTGATATCGCTTACGCTACAATAGAAAGCTCCAACTATCGCCATAATCCTTATGATAAAGCTAAGTTCGAGGTTTCCGCTCATAACTTCATCGATATGTCCGAGGACAACTACGGTGTAACGATCCTCAACGACTGCAAGTACGGTTATGAGGTTGACAAGCAGAGAATGATCATTACTCTTCTTAAGGCTCCCATGAATCCCGATCCTAAGTCAGACCGTGGTGACCACTACTTCACATACTCAATCTATCCTCACGCAGGTAATTGGAAGCAGGCAGAGACACTCGTAAGAGGTCTTGAAATGAACAACCCCGCTGTTGCTGTTGACGTTAAGGCAGATGCTAAGGGTGACGATGCTAAGTCATTTATCAACGTTGTTGGTAAGAACGTTACTCTCGAAGCAGTTAAGAAGTGCGAGGATGAGGATGCATTCATCGTTCGTTTCGTTGAGAAGTCAGGCTCCCGTACAGATGTTAAGGCAGACTTCTTCGCAGAGATTGATTCCGTTACCGAGTGTAACCTCCTTGAAAGAGAAGACGTTGCGGTTGATATTGCTGATGGCAAGACTCTCAGCTTTACAATCAATCCCTTCGAAATCAAGTGCTACAAGATTAAAGTAAAATGATTTGCTTTTTACGGCGAGTTCAGATGAACTCGCCGTTTTTCTTTATATTAAATACTAAATTTAAAAAAGATGTTGAAATATTGAGAAGGGGAGTGTATAATGATAAGGAGTAAAAATGGGTATAGGTGTAATTATACCCTGTTTTTTCTAAATCCAATATAATTACGGAGGTAGTTATGAAGACAACATTAAGAAAGTCTTTTGCAGCGGTTCTTGCTCTTGTGATGCTTTTCTCTTGCTTCGCAATCACAACTTCTGCAGAGGAGACAACAGGTTACGACCCCATCAGAATCAACGTTACAATGTACGGTGATACTCAGACACAGCGCGGCTTTACATGGTACACAGAAAAGCCCAGCGATGCAACTGTTCAGCTCGTTGATTCATTAGAGTACGCAGCATCAGGCTTCAATAATGCACTTACCTTCACAGGTAGCGTTAGCGTATTCCAGGATTACTATTGCCATAAGGTAGTTGCCACAGGTCTTGAGCCCGGTACAGAGTATCGTTATCGCGTAGGTAGCGTAGATAACGACGTTTGGAGCGTTGTAGGTACTTTCGTTACCGACGATGGTGACGACAGCTTCTCATTCATCGCTCTTGCAGACGTTCAGGCAAGCAGTTATGAGAATTTCTATCAGGCATCTCTCGTAATGGATGCTGCTATGGAGTTTACTCCCGATGCTGAATTTGTAATCAACCTTGGTGACTTCGTAAATGATTGTACAAACGAAGAGTGGAACTGGTATGGCGAAGCATTTGAAAATGCTAATACAAACCTTACACTCGTTCCCGTTGCAGGTAACCACGAGGGTAACATCACCAACAAGCTTAACGTTGCTTGGTTCAATAATATGTTCAACCTTCTTCCCGGCGAAGGTGACCTTAACGGTGTTAACGGTACTTACTATTCATTCGATTACGGCGACGTTCACTTCACAGTTCTCAACTCAAACGACATGTATCCCATGACAGATGCTCAGAGAAACTGGATCTATAACGACATTACAAATTCCGATGCTTTCTGGAAAGTTCTTCTTCTCCATCGTGCTCCCTATTCAGCGGGTAAGAATATCAACAAGCCCGACACTCTTGCTATGAGAGATACAATCATCGAGATCGTTGATGATACAGGCGTTGATATGGTTCTTTCCGGTCATGACCATATGTACTTCAGAACAAAGCAGGTAGCAGGCGACGAGGTATGCGAGGATACCGTTTACGTTACAGAGAAGTTCAACGGTGTTGATACTACATTCGCAGTTGATCCCGATGGCGCAGTTTACATTCTTCCCTCTACAGCAGGTACTAAGAGATACGGCGTAAACGACGGCGCTCTCGGCGCAGTTATGAACGCTGCTGACGTTTACTATACAACAAGATCCGAAAAGGATGAGAATGGCAACGAGACTAACCCCTATGCAGGTGGTTGCTTCTCTAACGTTGAGGTTTGCGGCGACAAGCTTATCTACAGGGCATACGTTGTTGATGATGATACTCAGCAGGTTACTTTAATTGACGAATATGCTATTATGAAGACTGAAGAGGCCGGATCAGGCGAAGCAACAGACCTTCCCACAGGTGCAATTGATACTCTTGACGGTTCTGTTCTTAACTTCTTTACAGAGATCTTAGGTTTGATCATTAAGTACCTCACAGTTGTTCTTCCCGAAGCTCTTCTTGGATTGTTTTCATAATTTATAACCCATAAATTTTGCGGTGCAGAAAGTGATTTCTGCACCGTTGTTTTATGCTTAAAAGCCACAATTTGAAATAAAATAATTTTTGTTTCCGTGACGAAATTTATACTTTTCGCATCTTTTGTTTTTCGTTGTTCTGTAAACATCTTTTTTTGTAAAAAACATCTAAATAAAAGGTGATATTTTCGTCATATACTATCTTGGAAAATTAATGGCGATTTGTTGAAATAATCGACGAAATATTATAATATTACTATTGTATATATTGACTTATAGCATTTGTTATTGTGTCAAAAGGAGGAAGAAAATGGATAAGATTCTCAAAGTAGGTATCATCGGCTGCGGTGGTATCGGAAACAGTAAACATATGCCTGCGCTTAAGAAACTTGATAACGTAGAAATGGTTGCCTTTTGCGATATCGTAAAAGAAAAAGCAGAGAAATCGGCTGCGAAGTTCGGTACACCTGATGCAAAGGTTTACGAGGATTACAAGGAGCTTCTTAAGGATGAAAGCATTGATGTAGTTCACGTATGTACACCTAACCGTTCACATAGCTTTATTACAATAGATTCTCTCGAAGCGGGTAAGCACGTTATGTGTGAGAAGCCTATGGCTAAGACTTATAAGGAAGCACTTGCCATGTGCGAGGCAGCAGAACGCACCGGCAAGAAGCTTACTATCGGTTATCAGAACAGAAATACTGCGCAGAATCTTTATGTTAAGACATGCGCTGATAACGGAGAGTTCGGTGATATTTACTATGGTAAGGCTCTCGCTATCCGTAGAAGGGCGGTTCCTACTTGGGGCGTGTTCCTTAATGAATACGAGCAGGGTGGCGGTCCTCTTATTGATATCGGTACACATGCTCTTGATATGACACTCTGGGTTATGAACAACTACGAACCCGAAATGGTAGTAGGTCAGACCTTCCGTAAGCTTGCAGATAAGCAAGAGCAGGGTAACGATTGGGGTAATTGGGATCCTGAGAAATTTACAGTTGAGGATTCTGCATTCGGTTTTATCAAGATGAAGAACGGTGCAGTTATCAATCTCGAGTCAAGCTGGGCACTTAATATCGCTGAGCCAAACGAAGCTTGCTATATGATTTGCGGTGATCTTGGCGGTGCGGATACGCTTAACGATCAGGCACGTATTAACTACATAAAGAATCAGCGTCAGTGTATTGAGCTTCCTAATCTTGAAGCGGGCGGCGCAGCATTCTTCGCGGGTAAGTCTGACGGCTCTCCTGCTGAGATAGAAGCAGCCAACTGGATACATGCTATTCTTACTGATACTGATCCCGTTGTTTTACCGCGTCAAGCACTTGTTGTAACAAGGATTCTTGAAGCTATATATGAATCCGCGAAAACAGGTAAACCCGTTTATTTTGATTAAAATTGTCCGTAGCACACTTTTGCTCTCGGGGCAGTATCTCATACAGCACCGCTCGAGTAAAAGCGCACTACGAAGCAATTTTAATTCAAAATGCTAAGGAATCATTTGAAATTGTTAGTAGCATTGCTTTTGACGCAATAAATTATTGAAAATTTCATAATACACAAGGAGAAATTAAAATGAAATTTGCAGTTCAGTTATATTCGGTTCGTGACCATATTTCAAATGGTGACGATATGTTGGAGGTTCTTGGTAAGGTTAAAGAGATCGGCTTTGACGGTGTTGAGTTTGCAGGTTATTTTGATCTTTCTGCTGAGGAGCTTAAGGCTCGTTGTGATGAATTAGGTCTTGCAATCGTTGGTACTCACAAGGGTATTGATGATTTCCTTCCCGAAAATCTCGAGGAGACCTTGAAGTATCACAAAACACTCGGTACGAAATATATCGGTGTAGGTGGTGCACCTCATTCAACCTACGAGGAAGCTAAGAATACAGGTGATATCCTCGGTGCAGCCAATGAAAAAGCAAAGGAAATGGGTATGAATACATACTACCATAACCATACCGAAGAGTTTACAGAGCTTAAGGATGGCAGAAATGCTATGGATATTATTTCAGACGGCTGTATGCTTGAGCTTGATACGTACTGGAGCTTCTGTGCGGGTATCAACAACAAGGAATACCTTGCTGAGCACAAGGATAAGATTGCTCTCGTTCATATTAAAGACGGCATCAATCGTAAGCCTACCGCTCTCGGCGAAGGTGAAAATGACCTTGCTAATATTGTTGAAGGCGTTAAAGCTATCGGCCTTGAATGGGTAATTCTTGAAAACGATGACCCGGTTCCTACAGGTCTTGATGACATTACAAGAAGCTACAAATGGCTCAAAGAAAATTTTTAAGGAGATAATAAAATGAAACTCGGTGTTCTTACTAATTTATTAGGTAAGCTTCCATTGGAAGAAGCATTACAGTATTTTTCAAAGCTCGGTCTTGAGATGGTAGAGATAGGTTGTGGCGGTTTCCCCGGAAAGGATCACGCTGACCCTGACGTTCTTCTTAACGACGACAAAGCTCTTGAGGATTTTAAGGCTCTTCTCAAAAAGTACAACGTTGAAATCAGTGCTCTCAGCTGTCACGCTAACCCCGTACATCCTAACAAGGAAATCGCAAAGAATTTCGATGAGGATATGCGCAAGGCGGTTCTTCTTGCAGAAAAGCTTGGTGTTCATCAGATCAATACTTTCTCCGGCTGCCCCGGTGACTGCGAAGAGTCTAAGTATCCCAACTGGGTAACTTGCCCTTGGCCCAACGATTTCGGCGAAATTCTCGACTATCAGTGGAACCGGGTTCTCATTCCTTATTGGAAAGAATTCGTTGAATTCAGTAAGGCTCATGGTGTTGATAAGATCGCCCTTGAGCTCCATCCCGGTTTCAGCGTATATAACACAGAGAGTCTTCTTAAACTTCGTGAGGCAGTAGGTCCCGAAATTGGTGCTAACCTTGACCTTTCTCACCTTATCTGGCAGGGTATGGATCCCGTTGCGGTTATTCGTACTCTTGGTAAGGCGGGTGCAATCTTCCATTTCCACGCAAAGGATACAAAAATTGATGCACTCAATACCGGTGTAAACGGAGTTCTTGACACTAAGTCTTATGCAGATGAAATAAACCGCTCATGGATATTCCGCTCTGTAGGTTACGGCAACGGTGAAACCTATTGGAGAGACGTTATCAGCAACCTTCGTATGGTTGGATACGATTACGCTATTTCTATTGAGCATGAGGATTCTCTTATGTGTCAGAACGAAGGACTCGAAAAGGCGGTTGAACTTCTCAAGAAGTGCCTTATTAAAGAGGGCTTGACAGAGGCTTGGTGGATATAACAGATTTTTTGAAAATTTTGTTAATAATACATTGTTTTTTCTAAAGTACTTGCATTTTTAGTCAAATGGTGGTAATATAGTAAAAAATAGTGTTGAAAGGAATGCTTTTATATATGACAAAGAAAATTCTCGCTATCGTTATGAGCGTATGTCTTTTTGTAACAGCGTTCGCAACCTCAGCATCTGCTGCAGTTGCTCCCGAAGTTAATTCAGAAATCCCTCTTGAATACAGATTCTGCCCCGGTGCAGTTATTGAAGCTGATGCTTTTGGCGAAATTGAGATTCTCGGTTCTGTTTATACTCAGGGTTGGGAAATCAAGGTTGTTGGCGGCGATTGGATCCCCTACGACGGTCTTCCCCTTGATAAGTATGATGACGGTGCATCAATCAGATATTTCGCATCTAATGAGGCAGGCGACTATTCATATTCCAATGAGTGTGTTATCAGAGTTGCTCACAATCCTTCCGGTAAGTATGAGAGCGACGGTATGTACCACTGGCGTGAGTGCGCAGATTGCGGCGGTCAGGCTAACAAGGGTGCACACACACATCTCGACGAGGGTATGGATCAGACAGCAGTTAAGGAAAATATCTGTAAGGTTTGCGGTCACCAGCGTACACCTCAGTACACAGGTATCAAGGCTTTCTTTGCTTGGATCATGGCTTTGATTACCAGCTTGATTGGTTAATTAATTGATTATAAAGGGTTCTTCGGAACCCTTTATTTTTTTCATTTTATACAGTATATTTCTTGACAAAATACGTATATTGGTTTATATTTAAATGTGGTCTTTAGTTTATTTAATTTATAAAGGATGTGACAGTGAAATGGATTCAGGCAGTAGCGGACATGGGCGAAGTAACATTTATATGAAAACAGCGGAACGCGCAGTCTGGGTCGAAACAACTGTCGCGTAATATCAGAGTGTAGTTTTGATTTGGGATATTTCCCGAGTCTTAATATCTTTTGTTTTCGCTGAGTCAAATGGCTCAGTTTTTTGTTTTACTTTTCCCGTTACCTATTCTGTCAAACGACCTATGGGTCGCAAAGCAAGGAGGAACGGAAAATGACTAAGGAAGTTTTTGAAAGGCTTTTGCTGGAAAAACAGTACAAAGCCATAAAAAGTATTTTTGATACTATGAATCCGGTTGATACCGCCGCGCTATTACCGGAGTTTGAAGACAAACAGTTGGTTCTCTTATTCAGATTGATTCCTAAGGAGAATGCTTCAAACGTATTCACGTATCTTGAGCCCGAACAGCAACAGCTTCTTTTGGAGGCTTTTACTGATGCTGAGCTTCGTGATATTATGGACGATATGTTCATTGACGATACAGTTGACGTTATCGAGGAAATGCCCGCTAACGTTGTTAAGAGAATGCTTGCTGCGGCAGGGGATAAGCGTAACGATATAAACAGAATTCTCAATTACCCGGATGATAGTGCGGGAAGCATTATGACTCTTGAGTATATCGGTCTTCATCCAAGCATGACTATCGGTGATGCTCTCAAGAAGATAAAGTCACGTGGTGAATATTCTGAAACAGTAAACATTTGTTACGTTATAGAAAAGCACAGGTTATTAGGTACGGTTACGGCTATGGACCTTCTTACTTGTGATGACGACGAGCTCCTTACGGACGTTATGGATGAAAATCCGATAACGGTTAATACACATACCGATAAGGAAGAGGTTGCTCAGTTATTTAATAAATATGACGTTCTTACGATTCCCGTAATGGACAATGAGAATTGTATGGTCGGTATCGTTACTGTTGACGATGCTATCGACGTTATTCAGGAAGAGGCGGAAGAGGACTTCCAGAAAATGGCTGCTATTGCGCCTACTGATAAGCCTTATCTTAAGACCTCTGCCTTCTCCTTATGGAAGGTTCGTATTCCGTGGTTGATACTCCTTATGCTATCTACCACGTTTACAGGTATTATAATTTCATCTTTTGAGGATGCACTTTCAAAGGTGGTTGTCCTTACTGCGTATATTCCTATGCTTATGGGTACCGGCGGTAACTCCGGTAGCCAGTCATCGGTTATGGTTATACGTGGACTTTCTCTTGGTGAAATTGAAGTCAGAGATATTTTGAAGGTCTTATGGAAAGAGATTCGCGTTTCAGTTCTTTGCGGTGTTTCTCTTGCAGTAGCCTGCTATGCTAAGCTTATATTCGTGGACGGGATGCTCCTTGATACAAGCGGTCTTGATTCTACCGTAGCTCTCGTTATCGCGCTTACTCTTTGCGCTACGGTTATATGTGCCAAGCTTATCGGTTGCGTACTTCCTATTGTCGCAAAAGTGTTAAAACTCGACCCTGCGGTTGTAGCGAGTCCATTTATTACAACTATTGTGGACGCGGTTTCACTTCTCGTTTACTTCGGTGTTGCTAAGTCATTGATACCACAGTTAATGTAAAATTTTATCCGGACGGAGTAAAAATATGCTTAAATTTAAAAACGGTAAATTTAGAATAATGCAGGTTAGCGACCCTCAGGATCTTCAGTTTGTAAGACCCACTATGATACGTATGCTCAACATGGCGTATGATGAATATATGCCTGATTTAATAGTCCTTACAGGTGACAATATCCTCGGCAATCATCTCTGCGATGCAAGAATCGGAAGCCGACTTGTTATTAAAGACAAGGCGGGTGAGGCGGAAGCAATGCGCATTGCTATAGATAAGCTCATTGCCCCCATAGAGGAAAGAAAGATTCCTTTCGCTATGATTTACGGTAATCACGACGATATGAACAGACATACAAAAGATGAGCAGGCAGATTACTACCGTTCATATAGCTGCAATATCGGTCTTGATGCAAAGGAAGAGACGGGGGATTGTGCTACTTACAACGTGCCGATTTACTCCGAAGACGGCGAGAGTGTTAAGTTTAATATATGGATGCTTGACTCCGCATGGCACGACAAGGAAGAAGACAAATGCTACGAGGATGTAAAGCCTGCGGCTATTGAGTGGTATAAAAAGAAATCTGCTCAGCTTAAAGCGGATAACGGTGGCGAAGTAGTTCCTTCACTTATGTTCCAGCATATTCCTATGCTTGAGATACTTGAGCTTGTAGAAGAGTGTCCCAAGGGTACTCCCGGAGCCGTAAGAGGACCGGAAGATAGATATTATAAGCTTAAGTCCGGCGTTCAGGGTGTCATGGGTGAATACCCCTGCTGCGTAACCAATAAAAACGGACAGTTAGACGCAATAAAGGAATGCGGAGACGTAAAAGCGGTAGTATTCGGTCACGATCATACAAACTGCTTTGAAGGAGAGGTTGATGGAGTAAGACTTATTCAGACCTCTTGTGCATCCTTCCGTTGCTACGGCACGAGAGACCGCGGTATCAGAATATTTGATATTGACGAGTCAACGGGCGATTTTAATACATACTTCCGCAGATATGATGAGATATGCGGTAACTCTCTTATGGACGAGCTCCGTTATATCTGGGATGCAGACGGTATGATTAAGCAGAAGGCTGCTCTTATTGCAGGATGTACCGTTGGTGCAGGCTTGCTTGTAGCGGGTGCAGTAAAGTTATTTAAGAAATAATACGGAGGATATTGCAATGGCAAATTGTAATGTTATTTCTCATAGAGGTGCCAATCAGGTTGCTCCTCAGAATACAATAGAAGCGTTCAAGAAATCTATAGAGATTGGATGCGACGGCTTCGAGACAGACATTCATCTTACGAAGGATGGTATCCCCGTTGTATGCCATAACTTTACTATTGATGAAACCTCAACCGGTACGGGCGCTATTAAGAATATGACACTTGAGGAGCTTCGTCAGTATGATTTCGGTAGCTACAAGGGTGCTGAATTTGAGGGTGTGAAGATTCCTACTCTTGATGAATTCCTTGAAGTAAGCAAGGAAATGGGCGACAAGATGAAGGTGCTTAATATAGAGCTTAAGAGTGAGCGATTTGGTGAAGCGGGCGTGGAGCTTGCCCAGAAGACTATTGATGCCGTTAAAAATCACGGTATGTTTGAAAAGCTCCTTATTTCAAGCTTTGACCCTGCTATTCTCGTTGTTTGTAAGAAGCTTGATAAAGCATGTAAGACGGGTATTCTTTATAGCCCCGATAAGCTTATTGGTATGAAGATTTCTACTCATCCCGTAAGCTTCGCCAGAGAAATCGGTGCAGATGCACTTCATCCGTTCTTTATGTACGTAACGCGTCTTTACGTAGAGAGAGCTCACAGAGCGGGTCTTATGGTTAATCCTTGGACGATCAACAAGGAGCATACCGCAAAGCATCTTATTAAGCTCGGTGTTGACGGTCTCATTACCGACGACCCCGGTCTTATGAACAGATTGCTTGGTAAATAATTGAATAGATAAAAAACAAACTGAGCAGTTTAGATAAACTGCTCAGTTCTTTTATTTTACGATTTAAAACTTAAAGTTCGCTAAATCCGCTGCCGCCGAAGAGGATGTAGAACAACTCACTGAGGATATAGAGAATATCACCAAGGAGATAACTGAAATCAAGATAAGCGCCGTTGGTCTCAGGAACAACGTAGTCTGTTTCACCGTCTGTTTCCTCGTATGTTTCGATTCTGTCACAGATGTTGTAGAAGCGAACCTTTGCTGCAGAAACCTCGTTGTTATCGATGATAGTATTTTCGAGCATTGCTTCTGCCTGAGCAATAGCACCCTCGAGCTCTACTACGTACTTCTCGGGAAGATTGCTTGTATCGTAAGCCTTCATTTCCTCGATATCCTTCATAAAGCCCTTTACGTTACGAGCACCGTTGAACTGCGGGAATACGTCGGGATATGAATGAACGCTTGTGAAGTTGCTATCCATAACGATTGAGCAAGCAAGCTTCATTAATACGTCGTTAGATGCTGAACTCTCGTGAGACTGACCGTAGAAGTAGAAGGTTGTCTCGGGAAGAAGACCTGTACATACGTCGATGAGATTGTGGGGATCGGAGTGATCGTGGTTCTCGGGATCTGTACAGTTGGAATGTGTGGGAACATAATCATCGGGAAGCTCTACGTCGTTGTTAACGCCATAAGCACCCATTGATGTTGAGTCGAGCTGAATAATGCCGTCTGCAGGAATGGTAGCAGCAGAATCTACAAGGGGATAGAGCGGTACGTTGTAGTCAACGATATCGAATATCTGAACGCCTTCATCAACAGCCTTAAGGATATTATCCTTGTAGTTGAGCTGTGCGTTGTAGAACCAGTCTGTCTGCTCAGCGATGTTTGCCATGCATTCATCTGTAAGGTATCTCTCACGTGCTCCGGGATAGTTCTCTACGGGACAAAGACCCCACAATGCTGTTGAGTAACCCGCATAATCGGAAATAAAGGTATCAAATACTATATCAAGAAGATTGTTAAGATCCGCATTGGGGAAGAAGCGCAATACAATGTTGATAAGGTAGCTCAACATATTGTCTTCGCCAAGAAGAGAAGGAATCAAATCACGATAGATTGCCTTATCATCATCTATGAGACCATACTCAAGAATCTCACCAACGAGAGTAGAACCGTTGAGAGCGGGTACTGCGAAAACGATCTTATTGAAGTCATCTGCTAATGAACGACCCTCGTCTGCATAGATCTGCATAAGAGCAACAAAAACAGAACCGCCCTGGCTGATAGGAACGATATTAACCTTATCGTAACCGGAATCTTCCTTAACAAACTGGATGAAATCATCGAGTCTCTCAGCGATATCGATCATATTATCCAATGAAGGATATGAAAATACGTAGAGCTTATCTTCGCCTGCATGCTTTGTGAAATACTCGAGAGGGAAATGATCGAAAATAGTTTCCTGATCATGCTCTGAGAGAAGAGCGTAGGATGATTTGTACTCAGTTGCACGGATATCGTTGATGAAGCGACCGTTTTCGTCGAGCTTCTGCTTGCCCATAAGAGTCTCGCAAAGAAGATCTGCTACTGCATGAGCAGCTCTCTGCTCCTTGTCTTCCTGAGAAATGAGCATATCTACGAGAGGCTCAAGAACATCTTCAAGAGCAGCGCCAACGATTTCGTTGGTAGTATCAAGGAAGAAGGGCATAGCGTATTCGTCGCCGTTAGCATCTAATGCTACGTTGCCGTTCTCGTCATAATACTTAGTCTCGCTCTGGAAAAGACCGGGAACGATGATGGTGGGAAGCACGTCTTCGTCAACGGGAACGTAGGGAGTATCACCGC
The DNA here is from genome assembly GCA_045606645.1 of Acutalibacteraceae bacterium. Classification (GTDB taxonomy): domain Bacteria; phylum Bacillota; class Clostridia; order Oscillospirales; family Acutalibacteraceae; genus DTU089. The sequence continues at coordinate 131,953 of JAZUSK010000024.1, forward strand.
CAACAAGTACGGCATTTGCACCGACGCTCAAGCAGCTTGCAAGCATCATAACCACAAGCACTAAAGCTGTCAGTTTTCTAAAAGTTTTCATAAAAAACAATCCTTTCTTGTTTTTTGCTTTATACACCTTCAAATATATCATAATTTTTAATGTTTTGCAAACAATTTATTAACAAAATTAACCACATATAATTAGTAAATATATATAAGAATATTAAATAATACAAGCATTAAAGGAGATATTGGTATTGACTAACGAAAAAATAGATGATATACTCAATATCGTTGAAAAAATACGTATGGGGTATTAGCTCAGCCGGGAGAGCGAGTTAACGGGTAAACACCCCCAAACAACAAAACACAATAATATACGGGGCATTAGCTCAGCTGGGATGAGCGCTTGACTGGCAGTCAAGAGGTCAGGGGTTCGATCCCCCTATGCTCCACCATAATAAACCGACCTACACTTTTCAAAAAGTGTAGGTCGGTTTGTATATTCCCAATTGCTAGCACTAATATGGGATATATGAGGATTATATTAATTTTATTTATTGCAGTTATACAGTTGATTTTTTAGCAGAAAATACACCTCGGTAACTAATAAAACTATTATCGATACCATAAAAAATTTAGATGTCAAAGGCAACAATTATATAGATATTGCTATAGCACCTGATATTGTTAAACTAAGACCATACCAAAGGCATAGTCTTTCTACACAATAAAATCAGAAAGGAACATGTGTTACAAGGAATCAATAACTATCATAAATTATGGCATATAAATCATTGCGTTTTTTCAACATATATTATAAGCAAAACTTATTAGATTGTATGTTCAAACTCATTTAAGATTTGCAATACAAACAATGTGTATATGGGAATTAAAATGTAGCAAAAAACAAGTGATTTTAGTAACCTCTAATCAAAATCAATCAGAAAAACTAATGGGAATACCAAATAAAAGATTTTTTATTAAACTTGCTGGTTTTCCGTGTTTATTACAATACTCGGTGTCAACATCAACAAAAGCTCTTTTTAATTTAAACTTGTCAATTTCTAACAAATCAAAAAAACCTTCAACATCTATGGGTTCAGCATTTGGTGCAGCATCAATTGTCACAAATGTCAATTCTTCTAACTCTGGCCATTTGTCAAAACAAACTGTGTATTTCACATCTTCGTAATGGCATACGATCTTAGTTCGACGAGTCTGCTGTGTTGATGTTTTAGTAAACCCAAACAAATCCAACATATGCATAGCCTCATAGTAATCGTCAACTTCCAGTTTAGCTTTTTGTGGATTTGCACCATTTTTCTTTTTGCTTTTATAAGCAATAGTACAACGGCAATTCCCAGCACAATCCACATCACCAGTTCTCAGACGAATCCATTCGCAATCTTGATTACCACCATTATTTCTAGGAACTTGATAAATCACTCTTGTCATAATAATATTGTTCATAATAGTAGTATATTTTAATTCTTTTATAGCATTTACTATACTTTTTTGGTTACAAGATTCAATTATAAACTTGTTGTTTTTTTCAGATATCATCTTCCATATTTCCTTTACTATAAATTGGTAGCTTTCTTTCGACAGCTTTTCCTTTAATAAACTTTTCTTCAATTTCAGTAGGTATAACGGGATTGTATCGATATAAAGGATCAAACATCTTGACAATCTCTTTGTAAGTTTTAATCATTTCTTTTCGAGTTATACGAACCATTGTTTTAGGGTATGCAATGGGGTTTTTGTGAGTATAGAATTTTAAGTCGTTAGTTACAATTGAATAGTTTTCAAGAGGAAATGTATTTCTATATGGATGAGGAGTTATAAAATTGATATATACTTTTAACTTTTCTTTATATTGCTTTAACTCACTGAAGAAATCAATTAAACTTTCATAATATTGCTTGCTTTCCCCCTCAATACCCAATATAAAAGAACAATTTGCAGTAATTCCTGTTTCAATTGTTCTTTTAATAAATTTAAGCACCTGGGTATTTTCATATCGATATCCTTTTTTGATTTTTGCCAACAAATTCGGGTCAGGAGTTTCTAAACCATACTGTATTTCTCTAATACCTAGTGCATACAACTCTTCCAAACTTGCAATATTATTGTCCATAAGTTCATCGATTCGAGCACGTATTTTGAAAGTAATCTCCGGATGTTTTTCATGACAAATTTTGACAATATTTAGCAAACGACTAGAACCATACATAAAAAAATCTTCATCTTTAATTGAAAAATGCCTGAATCCAGCATTATATAAAAAATCGACCTCATCAATAATGCTTTTATCATCTCTTTCTAACACTTTTTGAGCACACTCTTTTTGAACAGAACAAAACGCACACCTATTATTACAACCACGAGAAGTAAATATATCAATTTTACTAGATAGAACAGAACTATACCTCTTACATATTTCTTCCCATATTGTTAGTTCAATATGTGGCAAATGGCATGGAGTCCATAACGAAAAAGAGTCTGATAAATTCTCTATTGTTGCTACACCAGGAATATGAGAAACATATGCATTCTTTGTAGTGTTTGTCGAATTGTTCTCTGTTTTAATTTTTGACTTATATAGTTCTTTAAATAAATTGTAAAGTGGTAATGTTGAAACACCAGGAATCACATAATCGATACATCCTTGACTAAACAAATACTCTTCATTCGTGGATGTAAAAATACCACCCACAAAAGTAGTGATACCATATTTTTTTGCAATTACAAGTTTTTTTATAGCTTGTGGTACTTCACAAGTACACAAACTAACACCTACTACATCATAATTGGATACAATATCTTCAAAATTTATATCTTCACCTTTCACCTTTAACAGGCGTTCGTCAAAAATATCAATATGCACATCCAAACCTTGAATAAACATATAACTTTTTAAAAGCCACAGACCAAGAGGAACACCAAAATCGTAGTTATTAATAGGATAATCTATGACAGATTTAACTAATAATACTTTTAATTTATGTTTATTATTATTTATGTTTAAATCTGTTTTGGAACAACCATTTATTATTATCTTATTATTCATGTCATTTGAACTATTTAGCTTTGGAATAGGAATACCATACGATGAATCAGCATTTTCAATTAATTCAGTTGTTCGTTCCATAATATTGGATAGAGTAAAATCACTTGTCCTACCCAATAGCTCTTTTAGTGCAATTGAAAAAAAGTATGTAAATGCAGCATATTTTACCTCGTCAATGATAATTTCTTTTGAACATTGTGCAGGAGATTCAGTAGAAGTGATAATAACCGCACCCGAATAATTCTTTAAATCGATATTATCAATCCATGTAACTCCCATATTACATGCCATAGCACTGTAACAACAATCAAGAACAACAATATATTTTGAAGTCTTGGGGGCTTTGAAGTTTTTTTTAATTTCCGAAAGCAACCATTCAAATCTTACACCGACCTCTGAAGAACTGTTTGCTCTTGTTGTATCACTTGTAGCTAATAGTAAGCTATTCATATTTTCACCTACCAAAAAGCCATGACCGCAAAAATAAAAAACAAATATATCTGTTTCAGAAAAATCTTGGGTAGCAAAATATTTTTTAATTTGTTCTTTTGCCTTAGTCGATTCAAAATCTGAAAATATTTCTACATCAGCAATGGAACTTATAGTCGAATTAAGCATACGAACAGAATTTTCAACACCATATAGATTCAACGCCTTATCCTTATATTGACTTGTACACAGTATAAACACCTTAACGCTTGCATCTCGTGACATGAAACTCACTCCAATACTGATTTTAGACTATCCAGTTCTTCTTTTGATGGAATTTTACCACTCTTAGAATTTATAATAATCTCTTTTTGTGTTTTTGGGTTTTTTAAAGCAATTTCAACACTTCGGTTTTGAAGCCATACATTTAATACATCAAGTAATTTTGTTGAAACTGTAGTAACAGTTGGAATCAAAATAGTCAACAATAACAAATCTATTCCCATATCATTTTCATTTGGTGAATTGGTTTGGACATCAAAACCTTCATTTTTAAGCAAAGAAACCAGAGTGGTTATGTCAGTAAAATCACTTTGTACAAACTTAATTTCATAAATATCGTTCATAATTTTATTTCTCCTTTTTTATAAATTTGGATAACAATTCTTTTTCCTGTTCTTCAAAACTCAAACGATCAATTTCTTCTAATATAATTCCTGAATTTTGATATAGCGTATTTACATCTATAGTTGTTACTTTTTCTTGAGGCAAACCTAGTAGTTTAATTATGTTATACACCGACTTTTCATCCGGTCCCTCAATTTCTATATATGGATCCAATGACGGCCATTTATCAATGTCTAACGTAACCCCATTGATATAAAACTCAATTCTAAAATTTTCTTGATAATTCCGAGGGAAATATCCTAACTCACTTAATAAATTATTGGTTTCAATAAAATCTGATACAGTAATTTCTAGTTCTTTTGTACCATCAATTTTCAAATCCTTTATCATTTTTATAGCAAGAGTGGTTTTATAACCATTGTTTCTTAACCTAATCCACTTGCCTTTTATAGGTGGAACGAAATCATAAACATATCTATTTTGGAAAAAAGCGCCTAAAAAAACTGCTCCAATAGACTTACATCTGTTTATCATTTCATCAATATCAACATTCAACACTCTAACTTCAAACTCGATTTTCATTTTTGGGGCTCCTTATATCGGATAAATATAACATCTTTTGTCAAAATTAATGAATACAAAAATGATGACGGGTACGGTACTATATTCTTTTCAAGCACGGCATAAATCGTGTGTAAAAAGCGTTATCTTCATATGAACATGAAACAAAAACACTAATAATTATAGATTACTTACTATAAATTTAACATTTGATTTTATTAAGTTCTTGAACTAGATCATTGTAATCCCTTAGAGCCATGCGATGCTTTGTTTTTTGGGTAAATTCTTTTGCATCCTTAGTAAAATATGAAGTAGTTATAAGCATACCAGCAGTGGCTTTTTCGGCTTCTACATTACCATATAATTCCCTCACTAATTTTACAGTTACAGGATTACTTGCTTTATATTTTTTACATTCTACAAATATGCAAAACTCTCCTACTAGAGAGTTTTCGAGAACAATTAGGTCTTTTCCTCCATCTCTTGTCTGTTTTGTAAGTTTAACTTTATAGCCTTGTTTTTCGAATAATTGACAAATCATTTGTTCGAACTCTCGATACGAAAATGAATACATTATCATCGGGTTTTGTTGTGCTTGATTTAAAAGAGTATCGTTAACAATTGTTATTCCAGTAATTATCTCTTTTGAAGGCACGATTAACTTTTTTTTAGTGGGAATTATGCTGGAACTGAAATCAACACCATTTCCAAACTGATACAGAAAATTGCTATTTTTAGCATAAAACTCATCTATATCCGAGTTTTTCATGCTATTCAATACCATTGACAAAACATCTCTTGGAGTAAGGCTATCCGTACTAATGTTATTTAACAATACTGGAAGTGTGCTGTTATTAATCCCCATTTTTTCAATAAGCAGATAAATCTGTTGGAGCGTCAATGGTTTAATTCTAACTATATGAGTAAAACTGTTGATATCTGAAACATCCAACCTTGAAGCACAAATTAATCTTTTTTTATTTTGAGCAATGATTTGTTGTAAAATTTCATATGGATTTTGAAACTCATCAAGACCATCAACAAACCAGGTATCATAATTTTGTTCTTGATCCTCAAAGCCTTCATTATTATGCATTTCATATGCAGAAATGATCCTATAAGGAACTTTATTCACCGTATAATGGGATAACATGCGTAAAAGTGTCGTCTTACCACAACCAGCTGGACCTACAATTAAAATTCTATAGGATGCACACGAACGCATTATATCAAGTATTTGATTTAATTCTTCTCTATAAATGAATCTTTCATTCAAATACTCCTCGTATTGATTCAGATTGGTTATTACTTCTGTAGCAAACATATTAAAATATCTCCATATATTCTGTTTTAAATTGATTATTAATTAACTTGCTTTCTCCTCTTGATTATAACTCTCAATACTCTTAGCCCACTCCTCTTGTTGTTCAGGAGTTAGTTCCCCGAGTGGTTTGCGTAAGATTTTTGCCGCTTTAGATGCATAAAACAGCAATTCTATATTTTCTTTATGTAATGGGTTTTCGCTCATTCGCATCCAAGTTGCTTTTTTCAAGATAAAAGCAGTAAATGAAAATACAAGTTTTTTAAACATCTTAAATACACCTCCATATATATATGACTAAAAATTCAAAATACTTCACAAAATTTTTCGAAAATATTTAAAATCGTGAAATTCGACAAAAAACGACACTGTGTTTCGTGCATTTACGACAACACAGTGCTTTTTTATATATACCCATATGAAAGGAGTTGGTGATAAATATGAATCACCCGTAAAACCAAACAAAAAATAGGAGTTGATTTTAATGAATACAGGTAAAAAGCATCCGAGATTAATCGGTATGTCCTATCATGACGAAAGAAAACTGAACTCTATTGAAGAAGTTGCAAAATATATATGTGAAAAAGGTGTGTCAAGTGATGTAACAATTACATACGAAGACGGAACTCCGTTCTTAAACACCTTCGGAATATATATCGATAGAATTTCTGATATGGAGTATCGTTCAGAATTGTTAAAAGTTCTTATTCCCATGCAGAAAGCGTTGGACGGTACAGAAGATATTGCTGACCTCGACGACTCTGAAAATATGGGAATAAAAATGTGAAAGAGGTGAAAAAATGAGTGGTTTTGACAGAATGAGCCGTTATGCAGAACAAATGCAAAAACAGTATCCCGAAGGTACTCGTCTTGTGTTAAATAGCATGAATGATCCGTATGCTCCTGTTCCACCCGGTACAAGAGGTACAGTTGATTTCGTAGATGATGCAGGACAGATTCATATGAAATGGGATAATGGTAGAAAACTTGCGATCGTTCCTAGTGAAGACGATTTCAGAAAGCTTACCGATGAAGAATTGGCAGAAGAATCTGAAATTGAAGAATCAGAAAATTTCGAACAAACAATGTAAAAAGAGGTGTATAAAAACTAAATAATCAGAATGGTCGGATGCCGTATGGCAATCCGATTTTTTGATATGTTTGCAGGTATCGGTGGTTTTCGTACAGGATTAACTAAAATAGGAGGTTTTGAGTGTGTCGGTCATTGTGAAATTGATAAATACGCTAATGCAGCGTATTGTGCGATGTATAAAACCGGGGGTGAGCAATATTATGAAGATGCGCGAGAAATCGACCCCCAAAATCTCCCCAACTTTGACCTGCTCTGTGCAGGATTTCCTTGCCAAGCTTTCAGCGTTGCCGGAAAGCGAATGGGATTCAGTGATACAAGAGGAACTCTCTTCTTCGATGTTGCCCGAATCCTTGAAGTTAAAAAACCTGCATTTGTATTCTTGGAAAACGTTCAAGGTTTGTTATCGCATGACTCAGGCGAAACACTTAAAACTATCTACTCCGTGCTTGTTGAAATGGGGTATAATCTCGAATGGTGTGTGCTTAACAGCAAATATTTCGGAGTCCCCCAACAAAGACGGCGGTTGTATATTATCGGATATCTTGATGGACGATGTACCGGACAAATATTTCCTGTCGAATGCTGCAATGGAGCGAATCTTAAAGAAATCATCCCCGGCAGTCAAGGACAGAGAGTCTATGACATAACAGGTGTTTCGTGTACATTGTGTGCAGGTGGCGGTGGTATGGGTGGAAAAACAGGATTGTACTTTATTGATATGAATAGTGATCCTATTATCACTCCCCAAGCACGATGCATAACTGCACGACAAGATTCAGGTGTAAGCAATCGCAAAGGAGAACACTCAGGTGTGTTGGTAGAAGATGCTCCGAGAGCAATATTGACACCCGACAGAGAAAAGGTTCGTCAGCAAGGCAGACGGATGAAAGAACCAAATGAGGAAATGTTCACAATAACTGCTCAAGACAGACATGGCATTTACCATAAGGGCAGAATCCGTAAGCTGATGCCCATTGAGTGTTGGCGTTTGCAAGGGTTTGAAGACAAACAATTTAATAAGGTTGTCGCATCTGGTATTAAGGATGGACAGTTATATAAGATGGCTGGTAACTCTGTGAGTGTACCGGTCATTTCTGCTATTGGCAGAAAAATAAGAGAAGTTAATGAAAAATATCAAATCGTAAAGGAGTGATAGTATGCCGAACCATGTTACTAATCGTATCAAGTTTTCGGGTGATCCCGAAAGAATCAGAGCGATTATGGAAGGTATAAAACACGATGAAATGGGTCTTGGTTCTGTTGATTTCAACAAGATAATTCCTATGCCTGAATCATTGAATATTACAGCAGGTTCGATTACAGATAAAGGTCTTAAAGCATATAAAGACTTTGTCTCTGTTCTTTTATTTGATGGTGCAAACAAAGGGATTGACCTTCTGAATATTCCCGAAGAAAAAGAAGCTATCTTCTTAAAACAGAGAACAGATATTGATGATGACGAATGGTCAGCAGGTCGTCAGGCTTTCCGTAACATTCAGCAGTACGGTTTTCCTACATGGTATGAATGGAGTATCAACAATTGGGGTACAAAATGGAATGCCTACGACTGTATTGAAATTGAAGGTACATCAGAAGAACAGTATGAACTCTGTTTTAATACTGCCTGGTCTGCTCCACATCCTATTCTGTCAAAACTTGCGCAGATGTATCCCGATGTTGAAATAGAACACGAATGGGCTGATGAAGACTTCGGTCACAATCTTGGCAGGATTAGGTATAAGGGCGATATAGTTCTTGAAGAATATATACCTGAAACCATGAAAGAAGCATTCGAACATGCTTTGAAAGTTCACGGATATGAAGATATGGAAACTGTTGGTCTAACATTGAATTCAACTGAAACCGACTATATTCCTATTTGGCATGAGGAATTATCTGCTGTTCAGTTTCAGGATAAGGTCTTTTTGTTCTCTGAAAGCAGAATGTCTGCGGATGAAATTCCGAAAGGCTTTTATTCTTATGAATGCAGAACAAGTGATGACCAAAGCTTCTTGGCAACTCTTGAACCAAAGGTAAAAGTAAACTACGGTGGTACTCTCATTACGGATGAACCGATTGAATTCGGAGAAAAAGGCTATATAGACCTTAAAAAAGAACCAATTTTATTCCCCGATATTGACGAGGTGTCTTTTGAAAGGTTTATGAACGATAAGGCAGAAATTGAACAGGAAATGGTAGGTGCAGAAAGTTGTCAGTTAAGTCAGTAAATACAGAAGAACTTCGTAGTATGTCCAATACCGAAGGTCTTGTGTTGCAGGGATGTGGTGGTGAACTAAAAGAATGGATTGACGGCATCAACGGTCTGTTTAAAAGAGCTGGTATTCTTCTTGAAGACTGCGAATTTAAAGAGGATGACTGTTATACATTCAAAAATGGTGACCTCACATGTTTACTGTTTCCTTTCGATGAGGATATTCAAGTCGATTTAGGAAAAATGGCAATGTGGCGTTTGCAGACACATCAGGATCTTGGCGGTACTTGGTTTTCGGACTATGTGGATAACCGTCTCGGTGGTTTTATTAAAGAAAATGAATCACCCGAAGAAAAGGCTAAACCCGATTGTGCTTTGATTGGTGAAGATGGCAATATTTTCAATCTTATGGGTATTGCATCAAGAACTTTAAAAGAACATGGTATGGCTGATGAAGCTAAAGAAATGTGCGAACGAGTACGAGAATCGAGCAACTATTATGAAGCTCTCGGTGTAATTGGTGAATATGTAAATATCACCTCCTCCGAAGATATGACCGAAGATGAAAGTGAGGAAATTGCATTACAATGAGTGAAATCCTTGCATTTATCATAGGTGCTATGTTAAGCAGTATAGTAACTACCACAGCGATGTGTTGCGTTTTTATAAACAAAAAGAATTACTATGAAGAAAAAATCATAGAACTTAAAAAATCAAATAAGCAAGAGTAAGACGGTATTTATCACAAAATGATGAATACCGTCTTTTTTTATGCCCAAAAGTGAGGTGATTCAATGAAAACCCCTGTATCAAGGGTTGGTAACAAAAGTTCAATACTCAACATTCTCTATGCTGTATTTCCTTTACAGTACGGCAGATTTGTTGATGTGTTCGGTGGTTCCGGTAGCGTCCTTCTGGGAAAAGAGCAGGTTGACTCCTTCGAGGTTTACAATGACTATGACAGGAATTTGGTAAACCTTTTCCATTGCATGAAGGAACGAACTATGGCAACAATTCGTGAAATCGGCTTTTGCAATCTTAACTCACGTGAGGATTTTAACTCTGTTAAAAAGTTCTTTGAGTTTGAAGAATTCAAAGATGATTTTTACAGAGAAGAATTACTGTTGACAGAACTGATGTTTCCACCCCCCGAAGCAAATGAACTTAATGAAATAAGAACTCGTATTACTAAAGACTATGATGTCCGTAGAGCAGCAATGTTTCTCAAACTCTTACGATACAGTTATTCAAGCGGCTGTAAGTCTTTTGCATCACAGCCATTTGATATACGAAAGTTGTTTGAGCTTATAAAACAACTTGAAAACAGAATGGCAAATGTAGTGGTTGAAAACCAGGACTTTGAAACGCTTATAAAACACTACGACAGACAGGATACTTTTTTCTATGCTGATCCCCCATATTTTTCTACTGAAGATATGTATGCTGTAGGCTTTAACTGGAATGATCACGTGCGCTTAAAGGATACACTTTCCAAAATACAAGGTAAGTTCTTGCTTTCATATAACGATTGTCCTGAGATAAGGGAACTGTACAAAGGCTTTTCTATGCTTGATTTTTCTCGTACTCATTCTATGGCACAAAGGTACGAAGCCGGAAAAGAATTCAAAGAGTTGCTTATATCAAACTATGACTTATACGAAAGAGAACGAAGCAAACCACAACAGTTAACCTTATTCAGTTGTTATGGTGATGATAAATATGATTATGAAAAAGTGTTAAAGGAGTGTATCGTCCAATGCAGAATTCAGAATTAAATCAAGACAGTATATTTCTTTCTATACCTCTTGAAGATTTTGAGAGTTTAAACATTTCGGTAGAAAGAGTGTGTTCTACTCGTTCAGGTATGGGAACATTACAAATCAAAATAACAAATAACGAAAGCGAGGCTGATAGCTAATGGCAAAAATATATCGTGTTCTTGGAAAAAAAGGAAGGGTTACAATTCCTTTTGAATTGAGGCAGTCCGTCGGTTTTAAATATAACGATATTTTATCATTTACCGAATCCGAGGATGGGAATTCAATAATTGTTAAAAGAGAAAAAGTCTGTGATAACTGTAATTTAACTAATTCCTCACAGATCGATAAAATGACTTTATTTGATTTTCTGAATCAACTTCCCGTTGAGCAGCAAAAAGCTGCACTTGTTCATCTTTCGGTTAAATGGGCAATGGAACAGGCAGGTGTTAATCTTGAAAATTAAAATATTCCAAATCAATAATGAACGAGATGCAAATGATGTTAAGTTTATGAATCTTGACAGAACTGCACGAATTCAAAAAACAGAAAAAATAGATTCACAAATATATGATGAGGTTTTCAATGGTGATATTGAAGCGAAAACACTTGAAGATGTTTTCACTCGTTTTAACACAGAATCTCATCCACTTCACAGAGGGCACTCTCTTTCCGTTTCGGACATCGTCCAGACAGATGAGGGTGCCTTTTTTTGTGACTCTGTAGGTTTCCAAAAGGTTGATTTTGATGCAACCCTTACGCAGAAACCCGACAACTTAATGACTATCGTCTATGTTGAGCCGAACCGTCCTCCGTTTGTTTCTGAGGTGGCACACACCCTTGAAGCAGAGCAGAGGGCTGTAGGTGGATACATAGAACCGATATACATGGAAGATGACAATGTCTGTCTTATAGGCAACGAAGAATCAAAACTTATGGGTATGGCAGGTAACCGTAGACTTGGTGAAAGTACCATCATTGCCGGACCATTCTTTGTTGTTGGTTTGACAGAAGATGACTTCCGTTCACTTACAGACGAGGAGGTGATGACATATATGGAAAGGTTCAAAGAACCCGAACAGATTTCTCAGGCAGAAGTCGAATCGGATATGGGATTCACAATTATAAGTTTCAGTTAATCGAAAGGTAGGAAAAAATTATGGCACAGAAAAAACAGCCACTTGTAAATGCGAAAATTGATCGCATGGTAAATCAGGAAGATAGCAAAATCAAAGCATATGCCAGTGCGAATATTGCAGGTGCATTTGCTATTCACGGTCTTAAGGTTGTTGACTCATCTAAAGGACTTTTTGTTCAGATGCCTCAGAGCGTTTATACCAAAGATGGTGAAAAGAAATATAGCGATATCTTCCATGCTATTACGGCAGATGCAAGAAACGAAATTAATGCAGCCGTTCTTAAATCATACGAAGAAAGACTTCACATGGATGAAGCAGAAGCAATGAGTGAGCAGCCTGACGATGATGTCGAGGCTGCTTTTTCACAGTCAATGTAATTAAAAAATAAGAAAGTTGAGGTAAAAATTCATGTTCAAGAAAATCAAAGATAAAGTAATGTCCATCAAAGCAAAGGCTGTTGAGGTTATCGAAACAAAAACAGCAGAAACCTATGTTGATACAGGTGTCAAGGTTCTCATCGCTGTTGTTATCGGTGCGCTCCTTCTCACTCTTCTCTATGCCCTTTTTGAAGACACCATCATGCCTTCTGTTGTAACAAAGGTTCAGGGTCTTTTCAACTACGCAGGTTAATCCGAATTAAATAAGAAAGTCGAGGTAAAAAATTATGTTTAAGAAAATCAAAGATAAAGTAATGTCCATCAAAGCAAAGGCTGTTGAGGTTATCGAAACAAAAACAGCTGAAACCTATGTTGATACAGGTGTCAAGGTTCTCATCGCAGTTGTAATCGGTGCGCTCCTTCTCACTCTCCTTTATGCCCTTTTTGAAGACACCATCATGCCTTCTGTTGTGACAAAGGTACAGGAACTCTTCAATTATGGTGGATAATGAGGTGAGTTTATGTTAAAACAGATTTTTTATAAATTACGTGAATTTATAAAAAAGATACTAAACAGAATTTTAAACAAAATAAGGAATAAGTTTATAAACAAAAGTGCCGAAACTTATGTGAATTCAGGAGTTAAAATCCTCATCGCTGTAGTTATCGGCGCTTTGCTTTTAGGTCTTCTTTCTCCGCTTTTGGAAAATGAAATTATGCTTCCTGTTAAAGAAGGTTTTGAAGAAGCCTTCGATCATTATTAAGAAAGTTTGAGGTAATTAAATATGTTAAAAAAAATCAAAGATAAAGTAATGTCCATCAAAGCAAAGGCTGTTGAGGTTATCGAAACAAAAACAGCTGAAACCTATGTTGATACAGGTGTTAAGGTTCTCATCGCAGTCGTAGTCGGTGCGCTCCTTCTCACTCTTCTCTATGCCCTTTTTGAAGACACCATTATGCCTTCTGTTGTAACAAAGGTACAGGGTCTCTTTAATTATGCCGGTTAACTGATACTTGCTCGGTGGGAGTTTTAATACTCCCACCAATCTTTTGAAAGGAGAATTTTATGAATTTAATTGTTGGTCCGATTATGCCGAAAGTTATTGATGTAACAGTTGAAACACTTCTGAAGATATTTGGTGTATCGGTAATTCTTGGAGCAGTTGTATTAGCAACTGTATTGATTGCGAAATATGCCCTTAAAAGATGGGGTGGCGAAAAGGTGAAAACCATAGCAGGTTTTGTAGGCATCGGTCTCGGAGTAACAGTAGCTTTTCTGTGTTTTTTCGGATGTACCACTATGGCGGTGCGTGGCATTTTGTTCAGCTTAATTCTCCTTTTAGCATCTTTTAGTGATATTAAATCAAGAGAATGCGATGACTGGCTCCATGTGATGATTGTCATAGTGGCATTTGTAGGCTTTGAGTTATCCAGTATACCAAGCATGTTGCTATCTGCTTTCGTTATTTCCTTGCTGATGATATTAAGCATCTTCATAGGAAAAGGAAGAATCGGTGGTGCAGATATAAAGTTCTGTATCGCAAGTTCATTGGTGCTTGGTTTAAAGAACAGCGTTATAGGTCTTACCTTGGGTTTGGTACTCGCAATTCTTATGAACATTAAAAGAAACAAAAAAGAGGGTTTCCCCCTCGTTCCATATCTTGCCACAGGATTTATGGTGGCATATTTCATTTAACAGGAGGTTATTTATAAATGAAAAACAGAACAATTATAGGTATCATCTGCATGGCACTTGCTGTTGTAATGACCTTCGTAGTTGCTCCTATTGTTACGAATATTACAAGCGACACAACAAAGATAGTACGACTTACACAGGACGTGAAACAGGGTTCACCCATTACAGAAGAAGTAGTTGAGGTGGTTAAGGTTGATAAAGATTCAATCCCTGCAGGTGCTATCGAAGACAAATCAGATGTCGTAGGTAAATATGCTGCTTCCAATCTGTATAACGGTGACTTCTTCACAAAGGATAAGCTCACCAAAGATGGTAATACTGCTGAAGATGTATTCGCAACACTTGACGGTAAACATGTAGCAATCAGCGTAACAGTAGACAGTCTTGCGGCAGGTGTATCAGGTAAGCTCCAGAACGGAGATATCGTAACATTCCTTATTGTCAACAACGACACTAACAAAGCAGTAACTCCTCCCGAACTTAAATATATGAAGGTAATCACCACAACTACATCGGGTGGTATTGATAAAGATGCAGTAATTAAGAATGAAGACGGAAGTTATGAACTCCCAAGTACAATTACTGTTCTTGCAAATACACAGCAGGCAAAGTTACTTGCAGAATATGAAGGTAATGCAGAAATTCATGCGGCACTTGTATACAGGGGTGATAAATCAACTGCCGAGAAGTTCTTATCCACACAGAATAGCTACTTTAAGAATAAAACAGAAACAACAACCGAAGGTGGTGCTGTGAATGAGTAAGTTTATTGCAGTTTGTGGCTCACCTGATAGTGGTAAAAGTTCTATTGCCATTAAGGTTGCACAGTCCTTATATAACAAAGGAAAGAAAAGAGTCCTTTACTTTTCACCCGATTTGATGGTGCCTTGTATGGGTTACATCTTCCCTCATTGTAAGGAAAGTGATTTGTATTCAATCGGTAAGGTTCTTGATAAAACGGATGTGTATCGTGAAGATGTCCTTCGTAGCATTGTAACAACAAAGAATATGCCTAACTTCGGTTATTTAGGTTACAAGGCAAACGAAAACAAATACACATATGCAAGACCGACAGAAGACAAAATCAGTCAGTTGTTTATGAATATGAGAGAACTTGCTGACTACATAGTTATTGACTGTGTGAGCGACAGAAGTGACCTCATATCTTCTCTTGCCAAAGCAGAAGCTGATGTTATTGTTCAGGTTGTAACACCGACACTTAAATGCATGTCATACTATGCAGCTAACGGTGACCAGTTTATTGCATTTGCAGATAAAGTGGTAAAGGTAATCAACATAAAAGACAATGACATCTATCTCCCTGTAGGTGAAGTTAAAGAACACTTCAAGGATGTTGAAATCAAAATCCCTTACAGTCACTCCCTGAAACAGCAGTCTATCACAGGAACTTTATCAGAGCACATTACCGATAAAGTATTCTGCGATAACATTTCGAGGTTAGCAAAGGTGGTGAGCTGATGAGCCAAATAATTGGTTTTTTCCCACTTCTTAATAGTGTACAGAAATATATCTCTGAAAACTATGCAGCTTCATTATCCGATAAGGATAAATACGGTCAGTTGAGAACCTACATTGATAAATACTTGTATGACCACGATTATATGGTCGAAGGTATGAGCTTCAAACAACTGTCAGACAAGCTCTATTGTGAAATGGCTGAATACTCCATCTTAACAAAGTATTTAGGACGTGAGGATATTGAAGAAATTAATATCAACGGTTGGGATGATATTGCCATAACATATACCGATGGTCACATTGAAAAGACTACGGAATATTTTTATTCACCACAACATGCTATTGATATTGTAAAAAGGCTTCTTCACCATTCGGGTATGATTATTGATAATGCAACTCCTATGGCTCAAGGTCATTTGCCCGGTAACACACGAATCACAGCTCTTAAAGAACCTATTGTTGATGATGACAGAGGTATCAGTGTATCAATCCGACTTTTGCACCCTTCAAGAGTTACAAAGGATGAAATCGTTAAAGGTAATAATGCAACACAGAAGATGATTGACTTCTTGTGCATGTGCCTTCGATACGGTGTTTCTTTCGTTGTAGCAGGTGCAACCAGTTCAGGTAAAACAACTCTCCTTAATGCATTGCTTTCAACAATTCCCGATAATAAGCGAATATTCAGTATTGAATCAGGTTCTCGTGAATTATCCCTTGTTCGCAGAAATGATGATGTTATAACCAACAATGTAGTACATACATTGTCAAGACCTTCTGATAACGAAGCTTACGATATCACACAGGAAGATTTGGTTGTAGCATCCTTGCGATTCAACCCCGATATTGTAGTTGTCGGAGAAATGCGAGATACTGAAGCTTATTCTGCTGTTGAAGCATCCCTTACAGGTCATACGGTTGTATCAACTATCCATGCCTCTGCTGCCGATGCAGCTCATATGCGTTTAGCACTCCTTTGTCAAAAGCGTTTCCCTATAAACTTTAAGACATCGCTGATGCAGGCTGGTCAGGCATTTCCTCTCGTTGTTTACGCTCATAAGCTGGAAGACAATTCCCGAAAGATTATGGATATATCTGAATGTGTAATCACTCCTTCAGGCGAAAGAGAGTATCGCACATTGTTCAGATACAATATCACAAGCAACACTATGCAGGGTGATAACTACATAATCGAAGGTCATTTTGAACAACCCGAAATAATGAGTGACAATCTTAAACACAAGTTGATGCAGTTTGGTGTGCCTCAAAGCGAGCTGAAAAAGTTCTTGCAGAAAGGAGCTGATTATGTATGATTGTTTTTTCAATCATATCCTGCGTGTGCGTTATAGTGGCAATTGCCTGTTTCCTTGATCTTACCCCCGAAAGAGTAACGGATGATTTAATTCGCATCATTACTCCTCACGATACCCTTCGTGAGAAAGCAAGGGCTATAAGAGGAAACAAAAAAAGACATGGTGTCTATACTAAGCTCATGGAAATGAAAACTGCATTAGCAGTAACAGGTAAATCTAAAAACTTCGTAATAGTTTGTTTTTCTTCCGTTATCCTGTTTGCTGTTGGTGCATTCGTTGCTGTCCTTATAGATAATCTTTTCTTACTACCTGCTCTCTCAATATCACTTGCATTAGTGCCTTTTGTGTACACTGCAAACACCCTTGCGATATATGAGAAAACAACAAAGGAAGAATTGGAAACAACTCTTTCAATTATTACCACATCGTATATCCGTAATGATGATATTGTTTCGTCAGTAAGAGAGAATATCCAATATATAAAGCCACCGATAAAAGATGTTTTCAAAGCGTTTGAAACAGAAGCAACTCTCGTTTCATCAAATATAAAACATGCTTTATATAACTTAAAAGATAAGATTGACGATGAGATTTTCCGTGAGTGGTGCGACACCTTGATTCAATGTCAGGATGACCGAACATTAAAAGATACCTTGCTCCCCATTGTTGCAAAGCTTACTGATGTTCGTATAGTAAACAGCGAGCTTAAAACGATGCTTTCTGCTGCAAAGAATGAGTATTGGGTAATGGTGTTATTGGTTGTCGGCAACATACCCTTGTTATATATGCTTAACAAAGACTGGTTTAACACTCTGATGTATGAAACATCAGGAAAAGCCGTGTTAGGTGTATGTGGCGTGGTAATTTTAATAACAGCTTTGTTTATGATGAAAATTACAAAGCCAATAGAATACAAGCGATGAGGAGGTTGAATATATGATACAAGCAATTGTCGGAATCCTTTGTGGATTAGGTCTCTTTTATATCCTTGTTGATGTGTATGCAATCCCTTATTACAAAACATCAAAGGCTGTTGAATCAATCTCGAAACAACAGAAAGAAAAAACATCGGGTCTTGACGTGTGGCTGAAAGGTGTTGCAGGTTTCTTTGCAAAGCATATGCGACTCAATGAGTTCAAAAAGGCTCAACTCCAGAACGATTTGAACACAGCACAGATGAATATCTCTCCCGAAATGTTCAAAGCAAATGCGATTGTAAAGTCTCTCATCATAGCTTCATTTGCAATACCCGTGTTGTTCATACTCCCATTATTAAGTCCCATAATCCTTGTGTTAGCCATAGCGTTATATAACAATGAGGTGCGTTCAGTTTCAAAAAGAATAAAGGCAAAAAGAAGAAAAATTGAATACGAGCTTCCAAGACTTGTCTTTACAATTGAGAAAACCTTGAAGCATAACCGAGATGTGTTATATATGCTTGATAGCTACATGGAAAGTGCCGGACCCGAAATAAAGCACGAATTAGAAATAACCGTAGCTGATATGAGGTCAGGTAACTATGAAGCGGCGATTACAAGGCTTGAATCCCGTGTAGGCTCATCAATGATGAGTGACGTGTGCCGAGGTCTTATAGGCATACTTCGTGGTGACGATACAGAAATGTATTGGGCATCCTTATCAATCAAGTTCAATGACATTCAAAGACAACAGTTAAGACTTGAAGCACAGAAAGTACCGAGAAAGGTAAAGAGATTGTCAATGTGCCTTCTCTTATGCTTTATGCTGATTTATGTTGTGGTAATCTTCTCGCAGATTATGTCATCTGTGGGCGTTCTCTTCACATAAGGGGGTGTCGGTGTGTTTAAGTTAAATAAACGTGGCGAAGGCTACATCGACATCTGTGTCGGTGTAGTTGTTTTTGTAATGGTATTGGTGCTTTCGCTCAATCTGTTCAGCTTCATCACCTTAAAGGTGGAAATGGATCAGATAGCCGAGGAGCTTATAAAATCGGCAACCTACACAGGAGAATTCGGTGACGAGTTTTGGGAAAGAGATTCGGATTTACTTGGTGAGTATTATGACTATGATATCGAATACGGCGCTGATGAATGGTTCAACACATCACTTGAACGAGTGCAGCTCGGTGACAAAATGTGGATAACCATCTCAAAGGATACCTATGTACAGGGCTTGGGAGTTTTCAAAATCCCGGTTACCGTAACAGTTACAAGGTCAGGTCTTTCCGAAAAATATTGGAAGTAGGTGGAATAATGAAGAACAAGCGTGGCGATGGGTACATCGGAACATGTGTTATGATTTTAATCCTATGTATGATACTTTCAATTTTTATCGAATTCGTTGCAACAGTAAATGTGATACGCATATCAGAAAGAAATGCCCGAATTGTATTGGACAGTTTCGTAATGGAAAACTCAATTGAAATATATGATTCAATAAAAACCGGTACAGATTTTACAGAGGTTGTTGATGTTGAACAATATATTTCTAAATATACTGAATATAATTCGCTGGACATTAATGGAAATATGTTGTATTGTTGTGGTGACGATGGCGAAGAACTGTATCGGCAGACAATACCCACAGTTCAACTCATAGAGGAAAACAGACTTAAAATAATTGCTGAATACACGATAACGGTTCCTCTGTACTTCGCAGGTCAACAATTAACTGAAGTGACTGTACCAATAACAGTAACTTCAAAATTCAATCCGAAATTTTAATCAGGAGGCTGATAACATGAAAAACAAAAAGGTACTTATCGGTACAATCGTAGGCATCGTGGTGGTAGCTGTAATAATTGTGGCTGTAATCGGTCTCGGCAAAGACGAGAACAATACAGAACCCACAACAGAAATCACAACCGAAGAAGCAGTAATCGAAATCCCTACTGACATAGAGGATGATACAACAGAGCCTGAAACCTTGGTGGAAGATAACGATATGCTGAAAATCGAAGATGTCGACACAGTAACCGAAAAGCCAAACACAAACGAAAATACGGTTAAGGTGGACAAACCCGTAGAAGAAAATGAAAACAGAAACGAGAATGGTCAAGGAATTGTAATTAATGGTGATGATGCTGATACAAACATCTACTCATGTGGCAAGAGTAGTCACCATTGCGAAAGCAAAGAAACCCATGACTTTATCGTAAGTCTCGAAAACAAAGGCTGTCAACACTGTGGTTCACACTCATGCAAGAGCTTCTATACCACAGATGAATGGGGAAATGCATGTTACGATGAAACAAAATGTCCACAGTACAATGTGAAGAAAGACCCCTTGAAATACTGTCAAGATTGTGGAAAGCCTGTAGGAAAAGGTGATAACGGAACTTGTGTACACTTCACAGTAGATACAAAATGTCCCGACTGCAACGAACCAGTAAAAGCAAGGACTTGCCACTCACATTAAAAAAAACAAACTTAAAGACCTGCTTCGGCAGGTCTTTTTTTATTGACAGAAAGGTGTTGATTAATATTAAACGAGTAATTTCAATAATACTTGCCATAATCACAATTATAAGTGTACTACCCACATCGGCATTTGCTCTCTCTTGGGATGGTAGTTCTGTCACAGGTAATAATGCCGCAGGTAGTGCGAGCGATCCTGGTTATGCCATAAGAACAAGTGGTGACAACTGTATCGGTTATCGTTTTAGTTGTGTTAACTCAAGTGGCTCTATGAAGGTCACAAAGGTAATCGACGTTTACAGAAACACAGGATATGGTAAGCTCGGTTATTCAGACGGATATAAATTCTCGACCAAATATAATAAGAAACAGTTGATTTCTCGCAAGGGAAACACTTTTTCAACATCAGCTAATACAACTAACTGTTACAAAGAGGAGTACATACCATTTACAACTGCTCTACCTGCTCCATCAGGAATGGGTACATGGCAGACC
This sequence comes from Acutalibacteraceae bacterium, assembly GCA_045606645.1. Classification (GTDB taxonomy): domain Bacteria; phylum Bacillota; class Clostridia; order Oscillospirales; family Acutalibacteraceae; genus DTU089. The sequence continues at coordinate 152,911 of JAZUSK010000024.1, forward strand.
TATACAGGAAATATCAATCAGATACTTTCACGTTTAGGTGTCGGTAGCGTGAGTAATCTTGACTATGGTGATAAAGTTATTGTGGAGCCTATTTACGATCTTTGCTTAAAATCAACTTACCATTCGGTTACCGTAACAGAATATGCCGTGTATGGTAGATATTTGCTTGGCGGTTCAAGTACGGGTGGTTCTTCCGCAACCTCAAATACATGGGGATACATCTCCAAATTCACCAACTTAAATTATCCAAATGCCTTATACACCCCCAATGGTCAGGGTTTATGGACTGCAGCTACTTCACTATCATCAAGAGCAACTTTTGATACCATAATTGATAATGGTTATGGTGCAGGTATTGCATATACAGAAACAACTAACAAGACTTACAAAATTAAGTTTAATGGTAATGGTTCGACAGGTGGTTCGATGAGCGACCTTTCAATGGTCTACGGTACTGCGAAAAACCTTACTGCTAATGCTTTCACAAAAACAGGTAACAAGTTTAAAAACTGGAACAGAAAATCCGATGGTTCAGGTACCTCATATTCCAATAGGCAGTCAGTAAACAACTTGACTTCAACCAATGGTGCAACTGTTAATCTTTATGCCCAGTGGACACCGAATACATTGAAAGTTTATTACGATGCCAACGGTGGTAGAATTGCATCATCCGACACATACAAACTCAATTCTGAAGGTCATGTGTATAAGAAAGCTGATAATGAGCAGTATTATCAGACATGGACATATAACAGTAAAAAGTCCGATGGCTTGGTAAATGTCGGTACATTCGGAATTGCAAGAACAGGATATATCTTTAATGGTTGGTGGTGTACAACTGCCGATGGTGTTGGTCAGATTATTAACCAAAACAATGGTGATATAAAACCGACAGATATCAATCCCGACATTGCAAACGGAGACTGTTCAAGAAGAATGTATGCTCAATGGAATCCTATAAGGTATACTATTGCATTTAACGGTAACGGTCATACAGGTGGTTCTACTACTGCTATGATATGTACTTACGATGTTGCAAGTAATCTTACTGCAAATGGATTCACAAAAACGGGCTATCACTTTTTAGGATGGAATACAAAAGCTGACGGATCAGGCACAACCTATACAAACAGACAGTCAGTATTGAATCTCTCATCTACTCACGGTGCAACAATTACACTCTATGCCCAGTGGGAAACAAATGCATATTCCATAGGCTTTGATGGTAACGGACACACAGGTGGTAGTACATCAGGTATGACAATGAAGTTCGATGAGAGCAAGGCTCTTACTGCAAACGGCTATACAAGAACAGGTTACACATTTAAGAATTGGAATACAAAAGCAAACGGAACAGGTACATCATATTCAAACAGACAGACTGTAAGAAACCTTACCTCTACAAATGGTGGAACTGTAACTCTTTATGCCCAGTGGAATCCTATAACATACAAAATTGTTTTTAACGGAAACGGTCACACAGGTGGTTCAACTTCTGAAATGGCAATGACATACGATGTTGCAGCAAAGCTAACAGAAAATGGCTTTAGAAAAACCGGTTATGTATTCACTGGTTGGAACACCAAGGCTGATGGAACAGGTACATCATATACTAACAGGCAGTCAGTTATTAATTTAACTTCAACAGAAGGTGCTGTAATCAATCTCTATGCACAGTGGCGTCCGATAACATATACAATCAGATTCGATGGTAACGGTGCTACGAAGGGTTCAACAGCAACTATGGAAATGATTTATGACCAGGCCAAGAATCTTTCACCCAATGGTTTCACTCGTGCAAGTTATAATTTCCTTGGATGGAACACAAGAGCTGATGGTACAGGTACAGCATATACTGATAAACAGTCAGTAAAAAACCTTACAACTACAGACGGTGCTACAATTATCCTTTATGCACAGTGGGAATACGATCCCGAACTCAATGTAAGATTGGTTCGAGTGTATGAGGGTGATAGGAATAATACAGATTTCTATTACGGTTATTCAGAAGGCGAAACCTTTAATGATTACACATATAGAAATGGTTATCCATCAATGAATGATACCGTATGGTTCAATGTTAAGTTCCCTTATGAAGCAGAAGAAATCCGAGTAAAACAGTATGTAAGAACAGGTGATTCGGCTTGGCAGACACGAATAGTAACATTAAGTGAAAACGATGAGGGTACTTGCCTTTTCCCTGTCCAGTTTACAGGTGTAAATAAAACAATTAATGCAAGTAAAGATAGCTTTGTAATTGAAGCGAAAATGGACTGGGTAGATGCAAACGGTACAGTAAGAAAAGCAGGTGCAATCCGTAGATTCTATGTTCCTGTTGAACCTACTGTCCACAGACATCGTGTAACTGCTTATGGTTATGATGGTTCAGTTGTGGCAACTGCAGGTGATAAAACAAGTGGCAAAATCTATGCAGGTCAGCGTGTAAAATTCTCTTACCATTATAAAATGGATAACACATGGACTGCACTTGAAAACTTAAAAGGTACAATGAATTATTTGAACGGTTCTTCTTGGACTAAAGTACCCGTTGGAGAACCCGATGTATCACAGAGTGTGCATATGAACAAGAATAACCCTGTAACAGCCAATAGCAGACTTGATAAATATACTATCCCTCTTACAACAAAGTTGCGTGTTAAATTAGAGTCTGCATGGGCAAAGGATACAGTACACACAGCAGAAACAAATAACATTGATATCCCTGTTATAAAGGCTGACGTTGCATTAGCTGAAATCATCCTTATAGATGCAGATACAAATGCAGTTCTCGACCCGAACAATCTCGAAGTATCACAGAAAGTTACAGTACAGTATGTGTACAAAAACAACACAGATACCAAGATTTTTGTAGAAGGCTTTAAGGATGATAAGTCACAAATTCCTGGTGTATTCGCTATACCTGCTAAATCACAGGCAAGAGTAAATGCATATACTTTCAAAGTTGCAAATACCCGTAGCTTTAATATCTGGGGTGGCGTATATCTCGAAGGTATGGGCAGAGGAAACACAAAATATGAATCCAATGGTAGTAACAATGAAAAGACTTTAGTATGTAAGGTTATTCATCCGTTATCATTAATTCCTATTGCTCCCAATGCACCATACAGAGAAGGTACAGATATAATCACAAGTTATTGGCTCAACAACAGATGTGATATCAACTATACACCAAATAGCAATATCACTCTTGAATTTAATATATACAAAGGACAGACTCTTGTTGATTCCATAAGTATATATGAGGCAATAGTGCCTGCCGAAAATAAAAACTTAATATACTTCAAGTGGACAGTTCCCGAAGGTCTTAATGGTGCGAATATCTCAATTCATGCCGAAGTGGTTGAAGATGGTTTGTCATATAACAAGAAGATAACATCATATGCAACCACACCTTACAACATATCTGCTACACCCGATACTGACTTTGAAAAGAAAGCTCCACGTGGCTTCTCTATCCCTTCAAAGTTAGAAACAAAAACAGGTGCAGCATCATGGTGGGAATGGAAATATGAGAACGGCACATATACAAAGGTTGACTATGCTATTGGTATTTCAAATAACAGAGCTAACTTGACTCCTACTGCTGATTCAACAGCAGAGAAAAACGGTAGTGTATGGACAATGAAATCAGGTTATGGTCTTACAATGGCTCTCAACAATAATATGAGTGCTGTTACAGGCTACACCAAACCCGATGATACTGCATATACAACTGCACAGTATTGCAAGGCTCTCTTACCCGAATACAAGTATTCAACAACTGAAAATGAATATAGAACACTCGGTAAAGATGGCTTGAAATGGGTATTCAGAACTAATGGCTCATATGGTAATGTTCACTTTACACCTATATGGTATCCCGATAGCAAATACACCATCGGTATAGTTCAGAGCGATTGCTGGACACCTGCAGGTATGATTACAAGAAATGCAAACACCAACTCAATTGAAATATCTGAATCTGCATATGATGATTGGTATGTAGGTCGCAGATAAGAGGTGGAACAATGCTTAAAAAGGTTTATATCTGTTCTCCTCTTGGTGGTAACATTGCTGTAAACCTTGAAAAAGCAAAACTGTACGCTAAATATGCACTTAAGTGTGGTACTGCTCCGGTAGTGCCACACTTTTATGCACTCTGTCTTAATGATGACGATCCAAGAGAAAGAGAACTTGGTGTTACGGCAGGGTTAAGCCTTTTATGGTTTTGCGATGAATTATGGGTTTTTGGTGATGAAATCACAAGAGGTATGCAATCAGAAATTCGCTTCTGCGAGAATCTGAAGATACCGATAAAGTATATCAAAGAAAACAAAATATTTAATAAGTTAGGAGAATGAAAATGAATTTTACTATTAACTACAAGAAAATCCTCGGTTGTATTGCAACTATGATTTTTATAATCTCCGTTTTTGTTATCACTGCTCATGCAGCAGGTGGCGATGTTGCAGGTGCAATCGAAGGTACATGGACTGCGGCACAGGGTCAGATTAAGGATGTTGTAAACAATGTTGTGTTTCCCGCTGTCGATTTAATCCTTGCTGTCCTTTTCTTTGTTAAGCTTGGTACAGCTTACTTCGATTACAGAAAACACGGTCAGTTTGAGTTTACTGCTCCAGCAATTCTTTTCGCATGTTTGCTCTTTACACTTACAGCTCCTCTTTACATCTGGACAATTCTTTCATAAGGAGTAAACTATGGATTTTTATGAAAAAGAAATGCGAACATTGTTTGAAGATAATACAGTAATCTCAAACCCTAAGTTTGTAGGGAAAACAATGCTCGGCAGACTTGATGAAAACAAGTTGTGTAAACTTCAGTTTATAACAACAGGAGTAGCCGGGAAATATACAGCAATTCAATCGTCTATAATAAGTCCCAATGACGGAATAATTGATAAACAGATTTTCAAATTTTCTGATATAATCGGTAATTTTTATACTCCTCATTTAGGTGATGTTGAACCATATATGTGGGAATACAATAATAAGCCTGAGTGGTACACAAAATTATCGCAGACACAGAAAGCGGCAATTTCTGATGCTGTGCTCGATTATGTCGAAATGTTTCAGGAGACAAAGCAGTCTTTGAGCATGCAATTCAAATAATTTTTTGAAAATCCAACTATTACGAGAATAGTTCTGTTTTAGTTTGTCGTATTTGTAAGAATAATGTCGTATTATTAAATTAATCATACACTTGTTGAGGAGTTTAATATGGGGAATACATGTTGTTTTACAGGTCACAGACCACAGAATTTACCTTTTGGTTTTAACGAGGAAGAAGACTCGTGTAAAAAATTAAAAGCATTACTACTTAATTCAATTGTTTTGCTTATCACTAAATACAATGTTGACAATTTTATTTCAGGAATGGCATTAGGTGTGGATATGTATGCTGCTGAAATTGTATTGGAATTGAAGAAAACTTATCCACACATTAAATTAGAAGCAGCTATTCCTTTTGAAGAACAATCCGTAAAGTGGTCAGAACCTTTTAGAGATAGATATTATGATATTTTAGCCAAATGTGATAAAGAATCTATGTTACAGTACCACTACACTTCAGGTTGTATGCAAAAAAGGAATAAATATATGGTTGACAATTCCGATTATATAATTGCAGTTTGGGATGGAAAACCAAGTGGAACAGGAAACACAGTAAAATATGCAAAACAAAAAAACAAAAAAATCTTAATAATAAATCCATCGGATTTATGAGAGCAAGACGAGGTTTTCTCGTCTTGCTCTTTTTTTGACAGGAGGTGCAGCCTTTGTTTGATTGGGTGACGGACATAGTCGAAGCTATAGGTGGTACTGTTTCCGAAACAGTTGCATCAATGGGTGAAGCTATTGCAGAATCAATATTCGGAGCATTTCTTCAATGGATATATGAAATAGTATTCGGTGCAATAGCAGACTTTTTCACATACATCACTTCAATGGGTGCTGAATTATTTGATTTGGATTGGGTGAAAGCCGTAATCCTTCTTTTTACAACCTTCGGATGGGCATTGTTTGTTGCCGGAGTTGTAGTAGCCGTGTTCGATACGGCAATTGAATATCAAAATGGTAGGGCTAATATCAAAAGCACAGCAATAAACATTTTAAAGGGTTTCTTTGCTTGTTCTTTAATTGGTGTTGTCCCAGTTGAGTTATATAAATTATGTATCACTTTACAAAACACTTTTGCACACGATTTAGCTTCGCTCGCAGGTGCAAATGCGGCTCGTGATATTGGGCAGTTGTGTTCAGATGTAATGAAAATATACTTTGATATGAAGACTGGTTCATTACATGTAAGTTTGTTTAGCTTACTTGCTCTTATTGCCTTTGCATACTGCGTTGTTAAAGTGTTCTTCCAAAACATTAAACGAGGTGGAATATTGCTCATTCAGATGACTGTCGGTGCTTTATACATGTTCTCTGTACCAAGAGGATATACCGATGGTTTTAATCAATGGATGAAACAGATTGCTGCGTTATGTTTAACTGCATTTATGCAGACAACTTTGCTGTATCTTGGTTTAATGACATTCAAAACAAGTATGTTATTAGGTCTCGGTATTATGTTAGCAGCTAATGAAGTTCCACGAATTGCACAACAGTTCGGTCTCGATAGTTCAGTAAGAGTTAATATGATGAGTGTGTTCCATGCATCAACTACTGCTGTAAATTTGGGTCGAACAATTGTAAAAGCGTTTAAATAATTTGGAGGTGTAAAATGAAAACATATATTTATCCACAGAACTTAAAAGCTACGGCGAATATATGGCTTTGGGGATTGAAAGAATTCTGCATTTTAGGTATCGCTGGTCTCATATCTATAGTTTTCTTGGTGCGATTTACATTCGTAATTCCATTTGCCTTAACATTATGCTATGGCTTTCTTACAATAAGAATTGACGATATAACAATTCTTGATTTTATAAAATATGCAGGTAGGTATCTTTTATCTACCCAGCAATACTTTGAATGGAGGTGACAGCCGATGAAATTAAAAAGAAAAGAAGTATCGGTTCAGGAACTTTTGGGAATAAAGAGTTTTACAAAGTATGGGCTTTCCACTAAACATGGAGAGCTTTTATTTTTTAATGTATCTCCCACCAATATATCAGTTATGTCAAAAGCAACTATTGAAACAAAGATATATCACTTAATGATGGTTTTATCATCAGTTCCCGATATTGAAATTGTGTGTGCCGATGCAAGTGAGTGTTTTGATGATAATAAAAGATACTTGCAAGAAAGAAAACTTGCAGAGGAATCAAATAAGGTCAGAAGAATTATTGAAAAGGACATTGTGTTCCTTGATAAAATCCAAACTGAAATGGCAACGGCTCGTCAGTTTATGTTAATCGGCAGATGTAAAAATGCAAAACCCGAACAGGTGTTTACCGTGCTTAATAACATTGAAAAAGTTATCTCCGAACAGGGATTCGAAGTTCAGAGAATGAGCAAGGATGATATAAAAAGATTTATTGCTCTTTACTTTGATTCATCGTTTAACGGAGAAAGACTTCCTGATGTTGACGGTCAGCAACATTTTGATTTAAGTGATGGTTTTTCAGGTTTTGACAGAGAGGAGTTTTTTAATGAAAAGAAATAAGAAAGAAGTAATATTAACAGAGGAACAGAAAGAAGAAATTCGCACCAAGGATTTCTTTGACTGTGTCTGCCCAAGTACAATAAAGTTTCTTTCCGACCACTATATTGTTGGTGACAGTTTCCGTTGTGTATGGGCGATTAGAGAGTATCCACCTACGACAGAGGAACAGGCTATTCTTGCTCAACTTGCAGATAGAAACGGTGTAACTCTTCGCATATATCATAGATTGGTTGATCATGCAGAACAGAGGAAAATTATCCAAAATGCAACAAGAAGAAACACTCTCAAAAGCACAGGTAATGATGTTAATGAAACTGTTGAAGCTGAAGGTAACTTACAGGATGTAGTTGACCTTCTTGCAAACATGAGAAAGAACAAGGAAGTCCTCCTTCATTGCGCTGTGTATGTTGAACTGAAAACAAAAAGTTATGATACACTTAAAGAACTTCAAAGTGATATATCAATGGAGCTTACCCGTTCAAAAATTATCGTTGACCGTCTTACATTAAGGCAGAAAGAAGGTTTCTTGTCGGTAATGCCTATGGGTTCAAATATGTTTGGTACACAGTTTGAAAGAGTATTACCTGTCTCAAGTGTAGCAAATCTCTATCCTTTCAATTTCTCTGGTAAAACTGATCCACAGGGTATATACATCGGACGAGATAAGTATGGTACAAATATTCTTGTTGACTTCGACCATAGAGCAGAAGATAAAACAACTGCAAACACACTTATTCTCGGTAACTCAGGTCAGGGTAAAAGTTATCTTTTGAAGCTTATACTCACCAATATTCGTGAGTCAGGAAAGAGAATTATCTGTCTTGATCCCGAATCCGAATATGAAGAATTGACCGAAGCTCTTGGTGGTTGCTACATAGACTTTATGTCGGGTGAGCATATAATCAACCCTCTTGAACCAAAGGAATGGTCGTATAGCGATAATGATTTTGATAAAGAAGATCCCGAAGCATTCAGACGAGTAACAAGACTCAGTCAGCACATTGCATTCTTGAAAGACTTCTTCAGAAGCTATAAAGATTTCACGGATGCACAGATTGACACTCTTGAAATTCTTCTCGGAAAGCTTTACGGTAACTTTGGTATTACCGATACAACCGATTTCTCAAGACTCAAAGCAACTGACTATCCCATTATGACTGACTTATACAATCTCTGCGATTCGGAATTTAAGTCATATAACAAAGAAGAAAAAAGCCTTTACACAGAAGCAACACTTCAGGAAATCTGTCTTGGCATCAACTCAATGTGCGTAGGTGCAGAATCGAAATACTTTAATGGCTACAGTAACATTACAGATGATGCCTTCCTGTGTTTCGGTGTTAAAGGTTTGCTTGATACCAACAAGCGATTGAAGGATGCTATGTTGTTTAACATTCTCTCATATATGAGCAATCAACTTTTGGGTGTGGGTAATACAGTTGCATCGATTGATGAGCTTTACCTCTTCTTGACCAATATGACTGCTATTGAATATATCCGAAATGCAATGAAACGAGTTCGTAAGAAGGACTCTGCAATCATTCTTGCAAGTCAGAATATTGAGGACTTCTTAATACCTTCAATTCGTGAATTTACAAAGCCAATGTTTAGTATTCCTACTCACCAATTCTTGTTTAATCCTGGTAGCATCAATCCCAAAGAATATATGGAAGCTCTCCAGATAGAACCAAGCGAATTTGAATTGATAAGATATCCTGAACGTGGTACTTGCTTGTATAGATGCGGCAACGAGAGATATCTTCTCCAAGTTATTGCACCTGAATACAAAGCAAAACTTTTCGGTAAATCAGGTGGTAGATAATGAGTGCTACCGTTGCCGCCGCTTTAAAAAAGATAGCGGTATCTATACTTACGAATCCGAAATTACTGAAGAAAATCTTGTGTGTTGTTCTTGTTCTTGTCGTGGCACTTGCTACTCCACTAATGGCTGTTTATGCAGCTCTCACTGGTAAGGTGGAAATTGACACGGACGGTATAATAGAAAACTATGAGGAGAACTTAACCGATGCACAGGTTCGTGAATTACAAAAAATGAATGATACAATGTTAGCTGTAGAATCTGCGTTAAACGAAGCAGAACTTGGCAGTCACTATAGAGAAGCTCAGGTGCTATATGCACTTGGGCTTTTTGATTTTTCAGACAATGAAAACTTTGCAAGTGACTTGGCAAGTTGCTTTAAAGATGACTTGTCAGATGCAGAATTGGTTGAGCTTGTTAACACAAAATTCGGTAGTGAAATTGATGCCGAAGAATACTCCACCGTAGTTAAAGATATTCGCAGTACCTATATTGACTCATCAGGATTTACCAACAACGGATACAAAAACAATATCGACCTTTGCGTATGGGCTGAAGAAGCAGTTGCAAATGGTTGGGGTTATGTATACGGAACATACGGAACAGTCCTCACACAAAAAATTCTCGACATAAAGGCAAAACAATATCCCGATGAGGTTGGTGGGAAATATGACTTCATCAAAAGTAATTGGCTTGGTGGTAGAACAGCCGACTGTGTAGGTCTCATAAAAGGATACAGTTGGCTTGATGAAGCAACAGGTCAAATCAATTACGGAACAAATGGTATGCCCGACATTGGTGCTGACGGAATGTACTCTGCAGCTACAGAGAAAGGCACAATAGATACCATTCCCGAAATACCCGGAGTAGCAGTTTGGCACAACGGTCACATTGGGATATATATCGGTGATGGTTATGTAATCCAAGCAGCTAACACAAAAAAAGGTGTTATAAAAACACCTTTGTCGTATAACAGTTGGACTCATTGGTTGAAAATTCCATATATCACATATATCGAAGAAGAAACAACCAGTGAGCCGACAACAGAAATTTTATAGAAAGAAGTTGATAATATGAGTACACGAAGTTTAATTGCAATGCAAATCGGTGCTGATAAATACAGAACGATTTATTGCCATAGTGATGGCTATCTCTCACATAACGGTGCCTTGCTTATAGACCACTACGATACACCCGAAAAAGTAAAAGAACTTATCGATATAGGTGGTATTTCATGCCTTGCTCCGAATCTTAATCCCGATCCTTCGAAACCTCATGGCTTTGAGTATACAACAAGGCAAGACGGTGTGGTTGTTGCATACGGCAGAGATCGTGGCGAAAAAGGTATGGAAGCTAAAGAGTATACGTTCAATGAGCTTGACGATCCCAACTCATGGGCAGATTACATCTATGTTTATACAGAAGAAAATCGTTGGAAATTCTTCAGGCACGGTTATTCACAGGAAGGTTTAAAAGAAATTGAACCTGTTCTTAAATTCCAATATGAGCAGTTTGGTGTTGAAAGACCCGAAGGTTATTATGGCTTCATTACCCAAGAAATAATCGATGAGCTTGATAAGGACGGGCGAATTACTTATCTTGACTCGTCACCTAACATGGAGGTGAAATAATATGTTTTTCCAAACTTCATTTAATAGAAATGAGCAACAGGCCACAACCCAGTATTGTTCTATCGTGAAAGTTGTTGAGTTATCTGAAAATGATTTTAATCTTTTGAAAAACAATACTATGAAGAATTTTGACTTCATTGCTGAATATGCAAATCTTATGCACAAGGACGAAACAGGGACGAACAGATGTGTCCTCTATCTTCGTGAGAATTATGATGAAGGTATTATTGTAAATTCAGAAGGAACTGAGTTTGCTAAAAGCTTTGCTTATCTTCCGCAAGCAAGAACTTTATACCTTGCTGATGAGTCTTTTACTTTGCAACAGTTCATGAAGTCGATGTTACATATCAGAAATGATATCGTTGATAAAGCGGTAAAAGATCAGGATGATGGTGTATTTAAAATTGATTTGGATGAGATACATAAGTTCTATAAACCCGAAATCTTTTCTCCTACACTTCTTTATGAAATGCTTCGTGACAGGATTGAGTTTGATACAGTAGAATTTGATGACGAAGAATTCGGTATGCTACTTTCTTCTGAATATGCTATGTTTGAAGATGAATCTGTATACAGGGAATTGGAAAAAGAGGAAATCGACATAATGGTTGCAAAGCATATACTATGGCTTTATGACGAACCCGGTGGAATACAGGCAAACTTTTCAGGTTGTCTTGTTTCTAACTACGACTTTTCTGATAGGTCGTTAAACAGTTCTATTTTGAACAACGCAAAGTTCGTCAATTGCAATTTCACTAATGCTGAGTTGTGCTTCTCAATTGCTGACCACACTAAATTCGTCGATTGTAGTATGATTCGAATTACCGGTGAGGAAATGTCTTGCAGAAGTACAAAGTTTAAAGGTTGCAATCTCTTTATGGCAATGCTTACACATTCGAATTTTTCTGATGCTTTGTTTTCAAGAACTTCAGTTAGCAATGCTAATTTCACTAATTGTTGCATTGATAATACCGAGTGGATACATACCGATGAAAATGAGGCTAACCTGCGTAACATTAGTATGGATGAACAGGCTTGGTCAGATGAAGATATGAATATGACAATGTGAGGTGTTGCACATGAAAAAGGTTTCAATAAGCATTGAATATGATGAAACTAAAATGAAGGCTTTAAAGTACTTCCTCGAACAAAAAGGTAATAAAAGGGTTTCAGAAAAATTGGTTGAAACATTAGATTCATTATATAAAAAGAATGTACCGTTAAATGTCAGAGATTACATTGAATCAAGTTCAGATAATTCTAATTCAAACACGGGTAATAAATGACACTTAACTGCTGTTTATTGCCGTTTGTTTGCCCTAAATTGACGAGTTGTACGAAAAATGGTTAAAGTACCCGAACACACAATAAAAAGCCGATAAAAACGGACGTTCAGGCTCTTGTGTATAACGAATTATTTCGTCCGATTTTTATTGCAGGAATAAGCACAGGGGTTGCAAAAGCATCCCTGTTCGATTACAGCAGACGGCGATGCCGACTGCATAAAGGGTTTCAAGGCTTTCAAAAAGTAGACTCCTATATTTTGCGATTTTCCTCCAATTGTGAGAATTAGCCGATAAATTCCATCGTTTCAAGGATTTCATAAGGACTCCTATAAATTCAAAAAAGGAAGTGATGCTTATGGCAGTTGATCCAAACAAAAAGAAATTTCATTTGTGGGCATATCCCGATGTGTTAAATAAAGTAAAAGAAATGTATCAAGATGATGGTTGCAAAAGCCAATCAGAGTTTATTGAGAAAGCAATAAGATTTTATTGCGGATATCTTTCAACACAAAATACTGATGAATATCTACCTGAGTTAATAGATACTTCTCTCAAAAGCAGAGTGCAAAATTTAGAAGATAAAATGTGCAATCAATTTTTTAAAAACACTGTAGAGTTATCAATGTTACTCCATGTCTTTTCTGCTTTGAACAACATATCAGAAGCTCAATTAGATGACCTTCGTGCTACTTGTATCAAAGAGGTACGCTCTCTAAACGGTTCAATTTCTTTTAAAAATGCATTAAGATATCAAAGACATAGGTAAAGTATATGGCAAGATTTGTTCTGAAATGGAGATATTTTAAATCATCTTCTAAAAGAAATTCTCAATATCTAAAGTACATTGCAACTCGAGATGGAGTAGAAAAGTGCGATGAAAGTTGGAGATATCAGCCAGCAACAATTGAACAGCAAAGAATCATTTCTAGTTTAACAAAGGACTTTCCAGCTGCAATAAAAACACCAATATATGAGGATTATTTATCAAACAAAACGAAGGGATTAGCTAGTGAATTCATTGATGATACACTGGAAGAATACTTTGATTTAATAGATAAAAAAGAAAACTATATTGGTTATATTGCAAAGCGACCACGAGTAGAAAAGCAAGGAACACATGGTTTATTTTCACTTCATGATGAAGAAATAAATCTTGAAAGTGTTGCAAAAGATATTGCTAATCACGATGGTTTAGTCTTCACTACAATAATGTCTTTGAAACGAAATGATGCAGAAGCCTTGGACTATGCTCGTTCAATTAGATGGAAAGAGTTGTTAAAAAGAAACACGATTGCTATAGCAAAATCAATGAACATTTCTCCATCAGATTTAAGATGGTATGCGGCTTTTCATAATGAAACATATCATCCACATATACATTTGGTTGCTTATTCTGTAGGTAGAGAACCATACATAACTGAGAAACGTTTAGATGATCTTAAAAGAACTTTTGCAAAAGATATTTTTTCTTCTGAGATGCACAATATATATGTTGAACAAACAGACAGACGAAATGAGTTGCGAAAAGAAGCTAAAAACAAGATTGAAGAAGTGGTTTCTTTAATAAATGAAGGTCACTATTCTAATCCCATTGTCGCAGACTTATTAAAACAATTGGTAAGCGAATTAGATAATTATTCAGGAAGAATGATGTATGGTTATCTTCCCAAAAGAGCTAAAAATTTAATTGATGGAATAGTTGATGAGATGGCATCAGATGAGAGAATAAAAGAACTATATGAGCTTTGGTATGAACAAAGGGAAATGATAGTTAAAATCTATCGTGAAGAAATGCCACCTCGTGTACCGTTATCTTCCAACAAAGAATTCAAAAGTATTCGAAATGCAGTTCTGCAAGAAGCACTTAGACTCAAAGATATATCTGAATATCCTTTTATAGATGAAAATGTAGAGAAGATATATTTACCCGGAAAAGTTAAAATCCCTACTCTTCCACCTACATTTCAACCACCTAAAAAGTATCATTGGAAAACTGATATAGCACTTTCTTCTGCAAGATTATTCGCAAGGTTAACTCAAGCAATACAAGACAAGCTCGAAGAAGATAATCAGACTGATCAACAAGTTGATAGAAAGGTTCTTAAAAAGATTCAAGAAAAGAAATATGCTCAGGGATTAAAAATGTAAAATTTATTTTTGTTTGTATATTTGAATTTAATGTGTGCATAGTATATAATAGTGGTAACTTAAAAAACATTATGGTTTATCACTCATACATTATTGACACTATACTATTTTTGTGGTACAATAATGATGCAAAAGGGATACGCAGTATCCGAAATGCATTGGCTTGGGTGTAAACTCTGGGGCCATCGCAGGCGGGGAGTATATTCCTCGCCATTTTTTATTTATAAAAGGATGTTTATCTTGAAGGAACTAAGTATATTTATTGATGAGTCAGGCGATTTTGGAGATGCGGTAAATCAATCTCCTTTTTATATTGTGACACTTGTCTTTCACAATCAAGCTGACGACATTACTAATAATATAACGCGACTGAAGTCTTGGCTTGCTGAATGTGACATACAGGATGAGTACGTACATACACACCCAATCATCCGAAAAGAATCCCCGTATAACAATTTGAATATTGATGAGCGTCGAAGAATTTTAAATAAAATGTTGCGTTTTACTATCAGTTGTCCGATAAGATACTTCAATATTATTGTTAACAAACGAGAATGCAAAGATCGACATGCTTTATCGGCAAGTATATCTAAACAACTGTCGAGATTCATAGAAGATAACCAAGAATACTTCTTTTCGTTTGACAGGATCGTTGTATATTATGACAATGGTCAAAATGAATTGAGTTATATTCTTAATGTGATTATGCACGCTAAATTAACAGCTGTTGAGTTTAAAAATGCCTCTCCGAAGCAGTATCAGTTGTTACAATCTGCTGATTTTATTTGTTCAATAGAGTTGCTCAAACAAAAAAGAGAAGCCAATTTACTCACAAAATCTGAAACTAATTTTTTCTACAAACCACAAGAATTGCATAAAAATTATATTAAGTCTGTAGAGAAAAAGAAATTCATAAAAAAATAAGAAATTTTCTATTAAACAGGTTGACTGAATTTACAGTCAACCTGTTATTTTTTTGAGAAAGAAGGTTCTACAATGTCAAATTATATTCGATTTTCTCCGGAACAAAAAGACAGAGCATATCATATGGATATTGCAGAACTCTTACGTAAACAAGGTGAGAAGTTAAATCGATGTGGGAATGAATATATATGGGAGAGTCCTACTGGAAAGGTATCTATTAGAAATAATGTTTGGTATCACCATTACGAGCAAGAAGGTGGTAATGTTGTTAGTTTTCTTCAAAAGTTTTTTAATAAAACATACAGTGAAGCAATGGAGTATTTGCTTAATGAAAATGGTACTATTATATCGTACTCTTCACCTGTTCAAATACGAACCCAAGAATTAATAATGCCTCAAACAAATTCTAATATGAGAAGGCTGTATGAATATCTTATGAAAGACAGAGGGATTGGTAGAGAAATAATCACTGCATTTGTTCATGCTAAAATGCTTCGAGAATCAGCAGATTATCATAATGTATTGTTTATCGGATATGATTCCGATGGTGTTCCAAGACATATTCATAAACGAGGAACAGCTAAAGAAAGTGCCTATAAAAGAAATGTTGCAGGTAGTGATAATAAATTTAGTTTTCATTGGCATGGAACAGGAAAAGAAATTTATTTATTTGAAGCACCAATAGATATGCTTTCATTTATATCAATGCATCCCATTGAATGGAGAAATAACAGCTATGCAGCGGCATGTTCTGTTGCAGATAATGTTTTGTTTCAATGTCTTGAAGATAATAAACATATTGAACATGTTTATATTTGTTTTGATAATGATAATGCAGGTCAAACAGCCGCACAAAGACTTTCGGATAAACTATTTATAAAAGGCATTAAATCAGAAATCCTCATTCCAACATTAAAAGATTGGAATGAGGATTTATTATTTTCTAAACAGGAGGTAGATAAAAAGTGGACGGTCCAATTATCTTAATTTTTGTGGGTGTCATAATGTTTGCCCTAATAGGTGGAATTACAATTGTTTCTCATATATACAATCTTAACAGCATTAAAAGTAAAACTGTTGGAGATGGTCAGCACGGTACAGCAAGATTTTTATCCAAACTTGAACAAAAGAAAGTGTATAAGCATGTTCCGTTTACTCCGGACTTATGGAGAAAAAACAAAAACAAAAATGAATTACCTCAAGGAGTTATTGTTGGATGCAAAACAATAGGTGGTCAAGATTATGCAATGGTTGATACTTCAGATGTACATACTATGATGATAGGCGCAGCCGGATGTGGTAAAACAGCATATTGGTTATACCCAAACCTTGAGTATGCTTGTGCATCAGGAATGTCATTTTTAACTACAGATACAAAAGGTGATTTGTATAGAAATTACGGTAACATTGCAAAAGAATATTATGGTTACGATGTTGCCATAATAGACCTTCGAAATCCAACAAAATCGGATGGTAACAATTTGCTTCATCTTGTTAATAAATATATGGATTTATACAAAGAAGAACCAAGCAATTTAACATATAAAGCTAAAGCTGAAAAATATGCTAAAATTATTGGTAAGACGATTATATTTAGCGAAGGAGATGTGGCTTCATTTGGTCAAAATGCGTTTTTCTATGATGCAGCAGAAGGCTTGCTTACCTCGTCAATCCTATTAGTTGCTGAATTTGCTCCACCCGAACAACGTCATATAGTTTCTGTATATAAACTTATTCAAGAGCTACTTGCTCCTGCACCTAATATGGGTAAAGGTAAAACTCAATTTCATAAAATCATGGAGAAGCTTCCACCCGAACATAAAACCAAATGGTTTGCAGGTGCCGCACTTAACACAAGTGACCAGGCCATGCAGTCGGTTATGTCAACAGCTATGTCTCGTCTTAATGCGTTTCTGGATTCAGAACTTGAACAAATACTCTGCTTCGATACTGCAATTGATGCTGAAAAGTTTTGTTCTAAAAAGAGTGCCATCTTTATTGTATTACCCGAAGAAAATCCAACAACATATTTTATGGTATCCCTTCTTTTGCAACAGTTATATCGTGAAATACTTATGGTTGCAGATGAACAAGGTGGTGCATTAAAAGACAGAGTTATGTTTTATATGGATGAGTTCGGTACTCTTCCTGCAATCAGTTCTGCAGAAATGATGTATTCTGCATCTCGCTCAAGACGTCTGTCATTAGTAAGTATTATTCAGTCATTTCAACAGCTTGAAAAGAACTATGGCAGAGAAGGTGCTGCTATTATTCAAGACAACTGTCAGATAACTATTGCTGGTGGTTTTGCTCCTACTTCCGAAACAGCAGATATAATATCTAAATCGCTTGGTTCAAGAACTGTAATGTCCGGTTCAGTATCAAGAAGTAAAAATGATCCATCTCAAAGTCTTCAAATGATAGAAAGACCATTGATGACTGCTGATGAGCTTAAATCGATGGATAAGGGTAATTTTATCGTTATGAAAACAGGTACGCATCCCTTTATATCTAAACTGAAACTGTTCTTTAAATGGGGAATAAAGTTCGATACAGAGCCATATGCACCTGAAGATAAAGGTTCAAGAACTGTTAAATATACAAGTCGAAAGATTATTGAAGATGCGATAAACGAGCTGTATCCACCCGAAGGAAAGATAAATGACAGAGAAGAAAAATTTCCAGCAAATAAACCTTTTGGCTCATCAGGTCAAGCATTAACTGAATATGAAGTTGAAGCAATACCTGAAGATGTTATGCAAGAACAGTCCGAGTACATGGCTGAGCAAAAAGCACAACACACAGTCTTGAGAACTGAAAAAGGAGATATCAACAATGGATAACTATAGAAGAAAAGTCTATGAGGTTGAGTTATCTTCACGTGCTAAATTGGTATACTTATACCTAGTAGACAGAGCTGACAAAGAAAATAAGTGTTTTCCGGGTATTAGAACTATAGCAAGACATCTATCTATTTCGGAAAGTACTGTTCGTAGAGCATTAGCAGACTTAGAAAAAGAAAAGTTAATTCGTAAAGAAATACGAAAACGAGGTAACGGCTCTTTTTCAAGCAACACATATTATTTGTTGTAAAAAATCATTTAACAACTAACAAGGGACTACTGCGCCTATATGGTGACAGTAGTCCCTTTCGTAGTGGATAGGCTAATAAGTATACAGTGAAGAAGATAATAAAAGAAGATGAATAACAAAGTTATTACTTAATATTATTTCTTTACTAACTCATTGTTCCGATTAGTATTAAGTAATTCCAATGAAAAGTTTGTGTTCCCTGATTCTTTACGTATTTGTTTTATAAGTTTTTTGGAATAATAAAAAATATTTTCATTATCTTTATCATTACAATTGTTAACTATAGAGTTTATAGTTGCAATTATTTTTGATGAAAAAGATATAGTAATGGCTGCTTTGTTTTTCTCTATGTATTCAAGAATATTGTCTTTAGTTTCAGTTGTAAAAGTTTTATCTAAAACTATAGGATTTAAAATTTTTGTTAGTTCTAAATACAACTCTTTATTGTTTTCAAATTGTTTTGACTCGTTTTCTTTTTTACGGCTGTAAACATTTAAGAAAAATGGAATCAGTATAGCAGTGATAATGATGCTTATAACAGGGGAAAATGGTTCTTTAATTTCATCTGGCAAAGTTGTATATGCCACCCCAAATAATATAAAGAGCAACGAAACAATAGCAATAATATACCCAACCATTAGTTTTTGAAATATTCCATCACAAATATCAAAAGCTCTTTCAATTTTAGGATAGTTGTTAAAAAAATTAATCAATCGTTTTTTGAAGTAAAGTATTCTTTTATTTTTGCGTTTGTTTGTTTTTTTCATTTTACACCTTCTGTTGAATTTGTTACTACAAAGGACATTGTTCTAAAGTCTATGTCCTTTGTAGTTTATGCTCTGGAGGTTTATTATAAGTTTATATTACGAAAACATTATTGTAGCAATTTCTTTATCGCACTCATCAACAACAAATTGTGGTATAGTATCAAATTCTCTGGGATTAAGTTGCCAAACGTAATCATTTCCAACATGATATGTCTCATTTACAAATTTTTTCACAACAGCATTAGAACTGTTTTCGTTGTGTATAACTCTATATATTTGTAATTTTTCATAATTGCTAGGAGCTGATGCATAAAGCGTTAGTAAAAACTTAAGATCCATAACTTTCTTATGCTCGGCAAAATAATCAAAGTCAGGAATCGATTTGCGAATTAATTCTTCTGCCAAATCAAATTCTTCCGCTGTCATTTTTCTATTTTCCAAATCATTCCTAATATATGGATAAGCATCTTTGTGTAGAAGCGATGATATCATTTGCCATATTAAATTTTTTTCATCTTCCACTTCGAATAAGCGACGCAAATAAATTGATTTTATTATATTATCAATTTCTAATTTGAGGTTATCTTTTGCAATTTTTTGTATAGTGCAAATTTTTTCGGATTTAATTTCTTTTTCTGTTAATTCTACGCCTTTAGTCGTAAGAAAACTCGCTTTAGGCACAGGGCTAAACTCACTTTTTTTAACCTTCATAATATCAATGATTGTATTAAATTCGTGAGTTAATAGCAAAACTGTACGATTCTTAAGCGAATTCTTCGACAAAAACAATAAATTTATTAATGCAAATTTTTTATTCCCATCAAAAGATGATATAGGATCATCCAATATTATTAAGTCAGGTTTTTCTTTTTGAACAGTAAAGGCAAATAAGGCTAAAGCTAATGCATTCTTTTCACCGTAACTCAAATGTCTATTCACCGAATCAAGTTCAAAATCAGCATTTATGGGTTTTAGCACCATTCTGTAATTACGATTTACCTCTTCAACTATGTCTACTACATAGTTGTATCCAGCTCCTCGCAAAAATTCATTTATTGCCGTTTTATTTTTTTCAATAGTGCGTGCAATTAAACTATTTTGATAAAAAACTTCATCTTGTAGTTTACTAGCTAAACTCAGTACGCTTTTCAAAGAATCATTTATAATGTTTATTTTTTCTTCTGTTTTATTTGAAAACAAAAAAGGAAAATATGATAAATCAATCAAATATCCATTCAATTTATCTGCTATTTTATCTACACTTTTAATAGAATTATAGTTTATGCTTCTAAGCCTCAAAAGATTGTTAAGTAAATCTCTAACTTGGTCTTTAACTCTAACCAAATACTCTTTCTGCTGAGAACTAATTGATGAAACATTGTCTCGTATTTCTTGAATTTTAATCGCTGTCGAATCGGAAAAATAAGGTATAAGTTTTTCTAATAAAACCAATACAGTATTGAGGTGCTCAATGTCTTTTGCTTTGTACTCTTCTGTTATCTTTAAAATCGTATCTTTTGTTGTTGAAATATTCCCTGAACAATATGGACATTGGTCTTCCATTTCCAAAAATTCCTTGCCTGTTAATTGCCATTTTAACCAAGAAACATTTTTCCCACCTTCGCTATGTCTTAAATATGTACTAAATTTTTCTAAGCCTGACGGAATATGTTTGAGTTTATTCCCCTTGCTAATAGCTTTTGATATAACACTATTACTTGCCAATGTTTCAGATTTCCCAAAACCGGATACAAACTGAGAAAAAGCATCAATAAGTTCATTTAATTCCGGATGAGATACAAAAGCAGTTGACACCTCTTTAAGCAATCTTTCGATTTCTTTCATATGTTCATCATATTTAGGTGTTTTAACAAAAATCGAAAAACTATCCTCTATAAGTTCGTCTTCTTTAAAAATATGACGATCTATATATTCTTCATTGAAAACAGCGACAGAATTTATTGCTTCTACTCCACTAACATTAGGTAAAGGTGCCGAATCATCACCAATGTTAGAATAGGGAATCAATTCTTTTTTTAGGTTGTCATCATTTTTAACGAAGGCTTCAATAACCTTCGAAATAGTTGATTTACCGGTTCCATTAACGCCATATTTGATGTTTAAACAGCCTTCGGCAATTTCAACTTGTCCGTTTGTTATGTTATTACAGTTTGTAAAATTAAGTATCATTTTTTAACATCCTTTCAAATGTTGTTTTGGTAAAGAGCTTTCCTTTAAAGGATAACTATTTGTTATCTCTTAAAAGGGTTGAAAAACATGTATAATCAAAAAATAGAAAACGCAGTAAATTTAATTAACGATTTTTATACTTACCATGAGTGCACAATACCATTATGTGCTGCTGAAAATATAATTTCACCTTTTTGCAAAATACCTTTAAATGGTAATTTCCAAGAAAGATATATTATGGGGGGGACAACACACTATGACATTAATAACAATTTTATAGGTAGTCAATATTTGTTACCAATCTACAAATCAATTGAAGATTGTTGCAAGGAGTTGTTTAATGCAAATTATGTTGATGCAAAAACGCTATCAGGAATGAACTGTGTTACCACCTTATTAATGAGTTTAACTCAAATTGGTGATAAAATAGTATTGCTTGAAGAAGATGCAGGTGGACATCCATCTGTAATTGAAATATGCAAGAGGCTTGGTTTAAATATAATATATACACCTTTTGATTATGATAATTACACAATAGATTACCAACAATTAAATTCTCTTATCGCAAAAGAAAAGCCCAATTATTTGTGTTTAGCACCATCTGATATCATTATCCCAGTTTCAATTGAAAAAATTGAATTAAGTCAAACGATATTGCTGTATGATGTCAGTCAACTTTTAGGTTTAATTGCCGGAAATATTATAGAAAACCCTTTAGAAATTAACCCAAACATAATAATATTTGGTGGTACACATAAGACCCTGCCAGGTCCTACTCACGGACTTATAATGACCAATTCTGTTAATTTAGCAGAGGTTCTTGAAGAAAGAGTTAGTCCTGAATTCATAAGGAACACTCAAATGAATCAAGTTTTAAGCCTTCTTTTCACATTAATTGAGTTTAATGATTTTGGAAAATCATATATGGAGAAAATAGTAACAATGGCCAATGACCTCGGTAAATTGCTAGAAAAACGCTCTTTCAATGTAGCAAAAACTGAGGAGAAATATAGTAATACACACCAAGTATTTATTAAATGTTCAAAAGAGGAAATGAACACGATATACGATAACGCAATTTTAACAGGAGTTACCCTAAATAAGAAGGAACGCAAGTTATTCGGTGGTTACGGAATAAGACTTGGAGTACAAGAAATAGCCCGATATGGTTGGAATCATAACGATTTAGAAATCATTGCCGATATTCTATCTTTATTAAGAACGGAAAACTTTGATACAAAAGCATTTAAACAATTTTCAAGAAAATTATCTCCCAAATGCATAGATTTCACATATAAGGATTCTCTTGGAGAAATTTTACATCATAAATAACTGTAGGCACAAAGGGTTAAATGTTTCTGCTTTAAAAGCAATTGCATTTTTTTCAAGACCATTATGCTCAAGATATGACAACATTTCTTCGTCAATAGGCTCTCTTTTTAATATTGTTAAAATTAAATTGGCTAGCATTTCATTAATGGTTAAATTGTGTTCTCTGGAAATTTTAATGGTTTTAATCAAAAGATTAATTTGCTCATTTTTGCAATTGTTATACATAAATTTAATAGCATCATACTCAGTTAAGATAATTCCTATATAAGACATAGTTTCTAAGTTTTTATCGCCATTTTTGTGAGAAAAATCTATTGCCTTACAATAATTATCTATCGCTTTATTGTGTTCTTGCATAAAACGATAGTATTCTCCTAACTCAAAATACATTGTATATATTAATCTTTTTTTTAGTTTTTCGTATCCAAGCAAAGCTTGTTCTAGTTGACCTTTTGCTTGTGTAGGAATATTTCCAGGGGTACTATTGGAAATAAGGTATCTTGTATGATTCCTATAATATAATAATTTCGCGGCATTATCATTGTTCTTATTAATTAGAGCAAGAGTTTCTGTAAACATCTCTTCCAAGTTTTGATATCTTGTTTCTTTAGCAAAAAGATGTGGGTTAGACATATAAATAATGGTTAATTCCAAGTTAATTGTAAGTATTAATTTGGAAGAGTTTAAACTATTCGCTATTTCTAAAGCTCTGAAATAATAAATAATCGCATCTGAATAACACCCTATGTGTCTAAATGAGTGTGCGATTTTCATATCTATTGTCATTTCGAAATTTCTATCACAATTACTGGTTCCATTGATTTTGGATAGTATTATTTGAAACCAATATATTGCAGTATCATACATGCTTTGTAAATGAAATAAATCAGCTAATTGAATGGCTAAATCTAATTGACCCATTTCAACAGCATAAGATATTAATATCCCTTCATTATCAAAAAATCTTTTTGCCGTAGGATAATCACCTACACTTAATAATGCTAATATAAACCCATGTGCTATTTTATAATACATGTCATCTTTTATATTTTGATTACCATCTCGAAAGTAATGATTCCCAAAAGATATCAAAAACATATATTGTTCTTTCTGTATTGACTCATCTATACATTTGATGATTAAATTTTTATATGATGACAGATCCCTTCTCTTTAATAAAACAGAATAGATGGAACAACTTTGTATATTTTTTTCCTTTTCATAAAAAAACAACAACCTTTTAATATCTTCATAATAAGAGAATTGAACAATGTTGTAAGTTATGTAGTCTCTTATAATATCATGCATTTTGATTGTTTTTTTGAATTCATTATATTTTATAAGAGAATACGAATTTAATTTTTTTAAAACTCTCATATTTGTATTAATTCTATTATCAAAGTTTGTTAGGAATGATACTTCAATTTCGGTATTAACCAAACTTAACAGCGCAATGTGAACTATAACCAAAGCTAAATTTGAATCTTCTCTTTTTAGATCATAAAATATTTTATCAATGTATTCATTATAAAATTCTCTATTGCAATGATCATCGTTTGAAATCATTAAATCAACCATTATTGGTAAACCATTAGAACCTTCACATATTTCCTTTAGTACTTCAGGAGAAAGTTTCTTTTGACATTTTTTCGCGTACTCGTCTATGTCATCTACTTTAAACTCTATTATTTCTATCTTCGGTTTATCATTACCTGATTTTGGAAGTGATAGTTTTTCTATAGAACCTAAAACAAAAACAAATTTTAAAGAGTAAGGTTGTACATTTTTAATTAAATCTTCCACTGCGTTTTCGGTACATTTATTTGTAATGTTATCTAAAACAATTATAATCTTTT
>JAZUSK010000025.1:0-38005 GCA_045606645.1 Acutalibacteraceae bacterium
GTTTTATTTAAAAACAGAAGATATTTCGACGGCGGTATCTCTGACCCGATTCCATATAAAAAAGCTTTTGAAGATGGTTGTGACAAGCTGATTATTTGTTTGACACTTCCCATTAGCCATAAGAAATCTGCTTTTCCAAAATGGCTTGTTAATCCATTGCTTTTTAAATATCCGCAAATTGCAAAAACTATAACAATGTCACACACATTATATCATAATAGGATAAACGAAATTCTTGAACTTGAAGAACAAGGCAAAGTGCTGATACTTTATCCTAAAGATTGTTTTGGAATTAAAACAGCAACAAGAAACAAAATCGGGTTAAACAAATTGTATCAGCTCGGATATAAGGATGCGGAGAAGATAGAAAAGTTTTTGAATATAGCCAAGAATTAATATCCTGACAAATTTCAATTTGTCGAACAGCGCAGCCACGCTACTTTTATTCGTCTTTTTATTTATACTCTTAGTGTAGATATAAAAAGAGCAAGTCACGCGACTTGCTCTTTTTTATTTATATATTCAAAAACTGTCTCATTGAGGTGATATATCCTGCTGCGGTTTCTTTATTATCGCTTTCAGCGAAGATTCTGAGAAGAGGCTCTGTGCCGGAGAAACGACAGATTACGAAGCTGTCGTCTTCAAAGTAAACTTTACAGCCGTCTTCGTAATTGACTCTTGCGATTTTTTTGCCGAAGTCGGGGAGACGTTTCTCGTTAAAGAGAATATTGTCTATCACTTCTTTGTATTCGGGGTCGAATACAAGGTTGCCCTCAACCATTTCAAAGTGACCGAACTGTGCTTCTAATTCCGTTATAAGCTCCGTAGGGGTCTTGTTAGTTACACTTATCATTTCCACGAAAAGAGCTGCCGCATAAACTGAATCCTTACCGTGAATATGTCCCCTTACGGTAAGACCGCCGGAGGATTCGCCGCCTAATACTGCATCCATTTCATCAATCTTGGCGGAGATGTACTTAAATCCTACGGGTACCTCGTAGCATTTCTCGCCGAAGCTTTCAGCAATTCTGTCGAGCATGTGCGTTGTCGCAAGGTTTCTAACAACAGGACCTTTCCAACCCTTGTATTTTACGAGATAGTAGTATAACAGACACAAAATTTGATTAGCATCTATGTAACTGCCGTTCATGTCGATGATACCCAATCTGTCACCGTCGCCGTCCATAGCAATACCTAAGTCATAATCCTCTAAAATAACTCTGCCTCGTAAATTTCCGAGAGTTTCTTCGGTAGGTGCGGGCATCATACCGCCAAAGTAAGCGTCTTTGTTCAAGTTGATCGTATCAACCGTACAACGGGCGGTGTGGAGTATAACCTGAAGGGGATATGCACCCGAACCGTGCATGGTGTCGAAGAGTACACGGGCACCTCTTTTTCTGAGAGCCTCCATATCGAGAAGATTTATGATGTCATCAAGAAATTTATTGAAGGGATTAGATATGTAGGTGATTCTGTTTTCTGCAACGGCAGTATCGAAGTTGATGAAGTTAACCTCATCTATACCTTCTATGATTTTTTCAAGACGCTCGGTTACCTCGAGAGGTGCATCTCGACCTTCGTCGATGAAAAGTTTGATACCGTTGTATGTAGAGGGGTTATGACTTGCAGTAATTTCAATGCCAAAATACAAGTTTCTGTCCTTTACCGTATGCATAACGAGAGGAGTAGGAGCGGAACGATTCATAAAGAGAACGTCAATTCCACCTGCGCTTAAAACCTCGGCTACCCACTTAGCCGCACTTATGGATAAGAATCTTCGGTCATATCCAATGATTATAGGCTTGTTCGTTTTGTTATCCTCTTTTGCAAGAGCAACAACACCTGCGGCAACTTTACGAATATTATCCTTTATAAAGTCGTCGCCTATAACTGCTCTCCAACCACCTGTACCGAATTTTATCATTCTTATCACATCCTTCCCGAAAATTATATAACACTATTTTTATATTTTCAATAAATTATTTTAAGTTTTTTATGAAATAATAAAAATACTTGATTTATTTTATGAAGGTGATATTTTGGAAGAATTTAATAAAAATAAGGAAATAAAAAAAGACGTAAAGATTTACCCCGATATTTCCGTGGATAATCACATCAGATGCCCCGAAACCGCGGAAGAAATGGTTAATTCTTACGGAACTTACAATATCCAACCTACGGCAGATACGGATAACGATTTTCCTGCAATCGCACAGGGTGAAAACGAGATTATGAAGAACCGAAGTCTGCATTTTTTCAGAGACGCGGACGATGCGAGACCTGCCGCGGGCGGTTCGGACGGCGATTGTATTGATTAGAGGTGGTTAGCCTTCGTTGACAAGGATAGATCATTTTGATATAATTACGGTACAGAAATTTGTATGTCGGAGGTGTCGGAATGAAGAGGGAAACAAAGATTCCCGTACAAACGGGGATAATTGTCGCAATATGCATTGTTGCTTTGGTTGTTATCTCTACAATGCTTGTTTTTCCTACGCTTTTTAGCTCCGCTGAAATTCAACCTGCCGAAGCACCCGACACAGATATTGACGGTGCGTTGTTGCCTGATGACACAAATATCTCTGACGCTACTACTATTCCTGCGGGACAGACGGTATCGGAATATTTGGCTCCACCTGAGATTTTTCCCGTAGATGAAACCTGTATGCAATTTATTTTTGCGTATTGCTCAGGAGACTCCGTTACTCTTACTTTGTATGAAAAGATAGAAAACGAGTGGACGGAGCAGATGGTTATTCAAGGTGTTTGTGGTAAAAATGGCATTACCTACAATAAGACCGATGGAGATGGGAAGACTCCCGCGGGTGAATTTGATCTTACTTTTTGTTATGGAATAAGTAAGCCCGATACAAAGCTTGACTTCCAATGGGTTGATACAAATACCGTATGGGTAAATGACCCTGAGTCTGAGTATTATAATACGATTCAGTCAACAGTTATAGATGGTGCGTGGCGAAGCGCGGAATCCCTATATAACGGGTATTTCAGCAACGGTGAGCACAATTATTGCATAAATATAGCCGCTAACGGCGACGGGATTACGCCGGGTAGTGCCGCTCCGGGAAAGGGTTCGCTTATTACTATCTGTGGCAAAACGACACCGCTTACCAATACTCAAGGATGTATAGATATTTCTGCGGAGGATATGCTATCCCTGCTCAATTTACTTGATTCATCTAAAAATCCCGAAATAATAATTTACTAAAATTATTTTGACCTACGAGGTTTTCTTCCTCGTAGGTCTTCTTTTTTTCTTTAACTTTCTTTTACGACGGAAATATTCATATATCAACAGTACAATCCGACCTTTTTCTCTTGGCTTTTTATGTAAAATTGTAAAAAAACAGTTGTAGGAGAGCAGTATGAAAATTAATGAAGTTGAAAAAGAGAATATGTTGAAATGCAGCACCGAATCTAATGGTGAAAAAAAGAAGAAAATAATTGAACAGGTAGCTTTTTTCTTTCTTGGCTTTTTATACAGTCTTGCGGGATTTGGCAAGGGCTTTTCGCCTTTTGGTGTTTCGTTGAGTTGCAGTGCACCAAAGACGTGTCTTATCTCGTCAACCCTTGGTGCGGTAGTTGGATATTTTCTTTTGCTCGATTCTGTTACTGCCTTGAGATATACCGCCTCTGTGCTTGCAATGACGGTTATTATGATGGCGCTGAAGCCGTTTAAGGATGTATTGAATAACGTTATTACACCTATTGTGGTGGTATTTACTTGCTTGTTCGTTACGGGTCTTGCTACGGCGGTGGCAGAGGGGATAAATGCGGCAAATATACTCCTGTGCTTTTCTGAGAGTATAGTCGGCGGAGCATCTGCTTACGTGTTTACGCGATGCAGAAATATCTTATATTCAAAGGGCGGCTTATCTTGCCTTACGTCAAAGGATGCAACGTGTATAGTAATATGCGTTACTATATTTTTACTTTCGGTCAGCGGTGTAAGTATAGCGGGGATTTATCCTTCCCATATAGCTGCGACCATTATGATTCTCGTGTGCTCCTATTATGGTAGAGAATCGGGTGGTGCTATTGTAGGCATTTGTACGGGCGTTACTCTTACTCTCGGTGAAGGTAACGTTTATCTCATAGGTATGTATGCCTTCGGCGGTCTTCTTTCGGGTGTTTTTTCTCGCTTCGGAAGACTTGCTTCATTTGCCGCTTTCGTGTTTTCGGGTGTAGCGGTAACTATGATTTCATTCGGCTCCGCGAATATTATTTCGGTTATGATAGAGACCTTTGCGGCGGGAGTTGTTTTTGCTTTTTTGACTATAAAATTCGGCTCTCGGTTGGAGAGTATTCTTGTGCCGACGGTTACTTCTCCCATAATTGATTCAGTGAAATCGGACATTGTGTCAAAGCTTAAGAGAGCCTCCGCTTTTTCTGTTGAAATATGCAGTAACGTAACGGCGGTAAATGAAGCTTTTGAAAAGAATGAGCATACCGACTGCAATAAAATACTTAAGAAAACAAGGGAACAGGTGTGTGGCTCTTGTGGCTTGTATGATGCCTGCTGGAAAGATTCTCTCGAGAAGACTAACAGACATTTTGAGACGCTTTTAAATCTAAAAAAACAGGGTGTCTATCTTGAATATAAAACGGTACCACAAACATTTTCGGGCATATGTATAAGAACGGAAAATATCTGCAGTAACCTTAATAAGATGTATTCTGAATATAAAATAAGACAACGTACGGAAAGCCGTATAAGAGAAATTCATTCCCTCGCGGCTGAACAATTCTTAAACGTCTCGTCGCTTTTGCAATCGCTCAGTGAAAACGTTGAAAAGGATGTTTGCTTTGATATGGAGGTTGCATCAAGACTTCGTTCTGCGGCAGTAAGTATCGGGTTAGAAGCAACCGAAAGCTGTTGCACAATAAACGAAATGGATAAGATGACTCTGGAATTAAAGGTGAAAAAACCCTATGATAAGACCCTTCTGCAAGGACTTCTTTCACAGCTTGATGTGCTGACAGAACGAAGCTTCAATTTGCCGGAAATTGAAGAGTACGAGGATTGTGCAAAATTTATTTACAAGGAGAAGCCACAGTACCGCGTTATTTCATCGTGTGCTCAGTTTAATTCCGGCGACGAGAAATATTCGGGGGACAGTTACGCGACCTTTAGTGATAATAATGGGTACTTTTATGCGGTGCTTTGCGACGGTATGGGTACGGGAGCAAGGGCGGCTATTTCATCTTCTCTTGCAGTGAGTCTTCTTGAAAAATTGATAAAAGCGGGATTCGGTATTCAGGCGTCTATAAAAACGGTGAATACGTCGCTTATATCTAAATCAGGGGATGAGTGTTCAGTTACTCTTGACCTTGTAGTTGTTGATTTATATACGGGACATTGTGAATTTTATAAATGCGGAGCGACTGATACGCTTGTCAAAAGAAAGGGCAAGATAGTAACGATAGGGTTTGATTCACTTCCGTTGGGAATATTAAATAATGTGGAGATTACGTCAGGGAGCGGGAATCTTGATTCAGGAGATATTATGATGATGTGTACCGATGGTGTAAGAGAAGAGGATTATTATGATTTAAGACAGGGCTTAAAGGTCTTCTCGGAGGGTGACGTGCGTAAGTTTACAGAGGAAATTAGCGGAATTATCAGAAATAAACAACCGCAAAAGAACGATGATATGACGGTGTTAACGCTTGTTATAATGAAGAACTGAGGTGGCGCGATGTATAAATTTACAGGGTTTTCAGATAGTGCGAACAACGCACTCAACCACGCGGTAGAGGTTGCGGAAAACATGGGGCATACCTATATCGGAAGTGAGCACGTGTTGTTAGGTCTTATGTCCGATTCTCGTATGGTGTCTGCCTCTATGCTTTCTTCTAAAAGGATTACTTATAAAAAGATAGAAGACCAAATAAAAGCAACCGTTGGTCTCGGATTGCCTACAAGTCTCAATCCGGACGATATAACCCCTCGTTGCCGACGGATAATAGAATCTGCCTTAGCCGTAGGTCGTACGAAGCAAGGAAAGGAATCCGGGACGGAGCAGATACTTATTGCGTTGGTGGGTGAAAATGATTGTGCGGGATGCAGAATTTTATCAACACTCGGAGTCCAGCCTCATGAGTTTTATAATTCCACCTCGGGAAATAAGCGGGAGACTGAAAATGGCGAAAAGAAATCCTCGTTTAGTCAGAAAAGTCCGCTGAGCAAGTATGGAAGGGATATGACCCTTCTCGCTAAAGAAGGGGGGATAGACCCTGTTATCGGTAGGGAAAAGGAGATTGAACGCGTAGTGGAAATACTATGCCGCCGTACGAAAAACAATCCTTGCCTTATAGGCGAGTCGGGTGTAGGTAAAACTGCTATCGCGGAGGGTCTCGCTTTGCAAATTGCAAATGGCAAGGTTCCTGATATACTTAGGGATAAACATATCATAAGTGTCGATCTTACTTGTATGGTAGCAGGCACTAAATATCGCGGCGACTTTGAAGAAAGAGTGAAGCAGATGATCGATGAGGTAAGTAAGGATGGCGATATCATTCTATTTATCGACGAGCTTCATAATATAGTGGGCGCGGGCTCTGCCGAGGGCGCGGTCGATGCGGCAAATATACTGAAGCCAGCTCTTGCGCGAGGGGAAATCAGAGTAGTAGGAGCGACAACCATTGATGAATATAGGAAATATATAGAAAAAGACAGTGCTCTTGAAAGGAGATTTCAGACCGTAAATATAGAACCGCCTACCCTTGAAAATGCAGAGAAAATGCTTATGGGTATAAAGGAAAAATATGAAAAACATCATAACGTAACTATTACCGATGAGGCGATTAAAAGCGCGGTGTATCTTAGTGACAGATATATTTCTGACAGATTTCTTCCTGATAAAGCGATAGACTTAATAGATGAAGCATCTTCGCGTGTTAGACTAAAAAGCAACATACCACCCCGTTCAATTACGGAAAAAGAAAAGGAATTGAATAATATTGTTGAGCGAAAGCAACAAGCAATAGATGCTCAGAATTTCGAGCGGGCGGCATCGTTGCGTGATGAGGAAAAAAGAGTATCGTCAATACTGCGCGGTATGAGACAAAGCTGGATAGACGAAATAAAGGTTGAAAAGCGAAGGGTTACGTCAGAGGACGTGGCTGCGATCGTTTCTATGTGGAGTAATGTTCCCGTATCGAAGCTTACGGTGGAGGAGAACGATAAGCTATTGAATTTAGAGTTGGCTCTAAAGAAGAGGATAGTTGGTCAAGAGGAGGGGATAGAAGCTGTTGCAAAGGCTATACGGCGAGGTCGTTCGCTTTTTAAAAACCCCCGAAGACCCATAGGTTCTTTTTTGTTTTTAGGACCAACGGGTGTGGGTAAAACTGAACTGACAAAAGCTCTCGCGGAGTGCCTTTTTGGCTCCGACCAGAAGATCTTGCGATTTGATATGTCGGAGTATTCTGAAAAACACTCTGTATCAAAGTTGGTTGGTTCTCCACCCGGGTACGTAGGCTTTGATGAGGGCGGACGCTTAACGGAGCTGATACGAAGAAATCCGTATTCCATTGTTTTGTTTGATGAGATTGAGAAAGCGGATGCCGAAATATTCAATCTTCTGTTACAGATTTTAGAGGATGGCACCTTGACAGATTCCAATGGTAAAAAATCCGATTTCAGGAATAGCGTTATCATAATGACTTCTAACATAGGCGCAGAGCTTATTTCAACCAACAAGAGTGCAATGGGATTTGGTGATAAGTGGGACGCTGCCGAGAAAAATAAGCACATTAAAAAGCTCGTGAACGAAGAGATGAAGAAGTTTTTTAAGCCTGAGTTTGTTAATCGTATCGATGAAATTATCGTTTTTTCTTTATTGTCCGACGAACAGTTGAGGGCAATAACGAGAAGGTTGCTTTCGGAGTTTTCGGCACGTTGCAGATTATCATCAATCGACGTTGATTTTTCTGAAGAGGTTGTTGAAAATTTGACGAAAAAGGGTACTGACTCGGCGTATGGTGCCAGACCATTGAGAAGAGCGATCACCACTTACGTTGAGGATGTTTTTGCCCGTAAATTTTACGAGGGGGATATAGTTAAAGGTGCAAAGGTTTATTGCCAATGGGAGGATGAAGGTATCAAACTGAATATTACCTGATAATTGAAGGTCGGATATTCGTCGAATATTCGGCCTTACTTGTTGACATTTGCAATAAAGAATTTTATAATATAATATGTTTTATTATAAATATGAACTGATTTTACGAAAGGAGAGGACGTATGAAAAGAGCGGTATCTTTGTTGTTAAGTTTTTTAGTTTTAACTTCTTTTGTTTTTCTTTTCGGTGTAAGGGCAGAGGCGGCTATGATAGATACCGAATACGGCTCTATGCAGGATACGTCCAACCCTTCCAACGGTACGGTCTATTGGGCTTTTAAATATAACAGATATCGCGGTACGGCTACCCTTACTCTTTCGGGAGACGGCTATATGCCTAACGATATGTGGAACGATTCATGGCTTCCTATTCAACATCAGGTACAATGCTATATTACTGAAGTAGTAGTTCAGGATGGCGTTAAGAGTATTATGGAAAGTGCCTTTGCGGGAGAGATAAAGCTCACGAAGGTTACTATGGCAGATTCAGTGAAGGCTATCGGTGACGGAGCTTTCGCAAATACTGCTTTGACAAGCTTTAATATTCCTGCGGGAGTTGAATCATTTACCTACAACACCTTCATAGATTCTCCCATAAGAACTTATACGGTCTCCGAAGACAATGCCCATTTCAGGAGCTATAACGGTGCGGTTTATTCCAAGGATATGAAAACTCTCGTTCTTGCTCCGGCAGGTAAGTGGACAAGTAATCCCGATTACGATTTCGCTATCCCCGAAAACGTTGCGGAGATCGGTGCGGGTGCCTTTGCTTCCTGCGGACTTAAGCATATCAATATTCCCGCAAACGTTAAATCTATCGGTAACCTTGCTTTTTACAACAATCCTTTGACCTCCGTGAAAATGGGCGGAGTTCAGTATATCTACGATAGCGCCTTTTTGGAGTGTCCCGATATTAAGGCGTTCCATATTCCTTCAACGATAAAATACGTTGGCGCATTTGCTTTTGGTTACGACTACGTTATAGATTATGACGGAATAAAGATGTTCCTCGATAACAAAGGCATTAAATACGGTGCTCTTAATGAGTCTAACGTAGAAAGCTACCTTTCTCAAATAGGCTATACAATAGATGCGTTTATGTACCCTGAGGTTGACAGCAGCGTTATTATCTACGCTCCATCGGGCTCGGTTGCAAATAAATACGCTTCTCAGAACGGTCTTAAATTCGTTCGCTCTCAGGCGTTGACTCCGAGTCTCGTATCAGCAACGAGCGGCGTCGGCGGTATGACTGTTACGTGGACCCGTTCCGACGATGCAACGGGCTATTACGTTTACCGTAAGAATCTTAACAACGTTTGGGAGCGTATAGCAATAGTCCGCGGCAGGGATAATACCTCTTATTTAGATTCGGGTGCATTTGCCGGAAAAAACAATGTCTATACTGTCCGCGCATACAATTCTCTCGGTCAGAGCTATTGCTATCAGAGCGGTGTTACGGGTCTTTATATTCCGTACGTTACGGTGAAATCTGTAGCCAACAACGTCGGCGGTATCCGCGTAAGCTGGGAAAGACAGAGCGGAATAGAGTATTATTCTATATACCGTAAAGCGGTTGGGCAAACCTCGTGGCAGTATGTGGGCAAGTCTGCTAAGAATGCCTCCAGCTATCTTGATACCACGGTAGTTGGTAATAAAAGATACGTTTATACGGTAAAGGCTACGGTCGGTACTACTAACGGTGTGTACGATAACGTGGGTCTCGGTACTACGTACGTAGCGGCCCCCGAATTTTCGGTTTATAATATCACCAATGGCATCGGTATAAAATGGTCTCATAACGATTATGCCGATTGCTTCAGAATATACAGAAAGACAAACGGCGGTTCATGGCAGCTTATAAAGATTGCAGAGAGCGACGAAACTGTGTATTACGACAAAAACGTAGTTCGCGGTAATTCATATACCTATACCGTAAGAGCTGTGTACAACGGTGTTTTGAGCTGTTATTATCCCGAGGGAAAAACGCTGGTTTCCATAGATGCACCTATGAACGTTGGCGCTCAAAGTAGAGTTTCAGGCGCACTTGTGACGTGGAATAAATGCGCGGGTGCCAAGGGCTACTACGTTTACAGAAAATCCGGTAACGGTAGCTTTAAGCTTATAGGTACGGTTTCATCGGCGGATACGCTTTCTTATCTCGATACTACCGCCAAGGCAGGGGAGACCTATTCTTATACGGTCAGAGCCTTTAACGGCTCTTCGCTTAGTACTTATAACCTTTCGGGTAAGTCTCTTACCTTTATTTATACACCCAGATTATCGTCTGCAAGGAGTACTAAAAGCGGTGTTGTCATCAATTATACCCGCTCTGCAGGATGTGACGGTTATTATGTTTACCGTCGTACGGCTGATTCGGGATGGTTGCGTATAGCGGTGGTAAGCGGTGCTGATAATTTGTCATACGTTGATAAGACCGCTCAAAAAGGCACGGAATATATTTATACCGTCAAGGCGTATAAGGGTTCTCTTATGAGTAGCTATTTTACTAACGGTATTAAAGTTAAGGATATTTATTGATATGTTTTTTAGGAAAAAAGAAAAACCGAAGCAGGGCTACGTACACAAGCCCAGGCAGTTTGAACGTGATGAAAAGATTGCTATTCAAAAAATAGTATCTACAATCCCTGTTACACGTAAGCTTTTGTCGCAGGAGTTACTGGTTACCGCCATAAATAACTTTGTGGTTAAAAACCTTAAGATTGGCTCTGCGGCGGCTCATCATATTAACACTACGAAGCATCCTCAGTTGTTCTTTCAGTCGTATAAGAACCTGGTTGAAAGTACAGAGAATTTGCAGAAGTTAGAACCATATTGGCGCTTCGAGGGTCATACTCCAACCGAGCAGCTGGAGGACTTGGAGGCACGTGGTGATAAGATTATAAAAGGATTTATTTACGATTCCTTTATGGGTATGCTTGAAGAGCTTGAAAGCAAGAAAAGCCCTTCTGCCAAGCAGAAGATTTTTGATGAGTATCAAGCATCACTTATTAACAACATTGATATTTGCGGAGAAGAAAACTTTGAATTTTTCAAAGAGCTTTGCCGAGATAAATTAAATATTACTGAATAGAGGAGAAACATTATGGCTTACCTTACAGACATTGAAATTGCACAGAGTTGCGAAATGAAACCTATCTCTGAAATCGCAAAGAGAGCAGGTGTGGATGATGAATACCTTGAGCCTTACGGAAAATATAAGGCGAAGGTAGATTTGTCATACCTTAAGTCTAAGGATAAGGAGGGTAAATTAATCCTCGTTACCGCTATTACTCCCACTCCCGCAGGTGAGGGTAAGACTACTACTACAATCGGTCTTGCAGACGGTATGAATATCATCGGCAAGAATACTTGTGTTGCTCTTCGCGAGCCTTCTCTCGGCCCTGTTTTCGGTGTTAAGGGCGGTGCAGCAGGCGGCGGCTATGCTCAGGTTGTACCTATGGAGGATATTAACCTTCATTTCACAGGTGACTTCCACGCTATCGGTGCTGCAAACAATCTTCTTGCGGCAATGCTCGATAACCATATCCAGCAGGGTAATGCTCTTGGTATTGACGTTAAGCGTATTACATGGAAGCGTTGCGTTGATATGAACGACAGACAGCTTCGCAACATCGTTGACGGTCTCGGCGGCAGAATGCAGGGTGTTCCCCGTGAAGACGGTTTTGATATTACAGTTGCAAGTGAGATTATGGCAGTTTTCTGTCTCGCTACATCTATTTCAGACCTTAAGGAGCGTCTTGCAAGAATCGTAGTTGCTTATAACTATGAGGGTAAGCCCGTTACTTGCGGTGACATAAAGGCTCACGGCGCTATGACCGCTCTTCTCCTCGATGCAGTTAAGCCCAACCTCGTACAGACACTTGAGGGCACACCTGCATTTGTACACGGCGGTCCCTTCGCTAACATTGCTCACGGTTGTAATACAGTTCTTGCCACTAAGATGGCTCTTCGTACCGCTGACTATGCTATCACAGAAGCAGGCTTCGGTGCTGACCTCGGTGCAGAGAAGTTCCTTGACATAAAGTGCCGTGCGGCAGGCTTAAAGCCTTCTGCAGTTGTAGTTGTTGCTACTGTACGTGCTCTTAAGATGCACGGCGGTCTTAAAAAGGACCAGTTAGGTGAAGAGAATATCGAAGCACTCGAGAAGGGTATTCCCAATCTTCTTCGTCACGTTTCCAATATCAAGAACGTTTACAAGCTTCCTTGCGTTGTTGCTGTAAACAGATTCCCCACAGACACAGATAACGAAATCGACTTCATTATCGCAAAGTGTAAGGAATTAGGCGTTAATACTGTTCTCTCCACCGTGTGGGCAGACGGCGGTAAGGGTGGCGTTGAACTTGCAAAAGAAGTTGTTCGCCTTTGTGAAGAAGAGGACAACTCAGGCTTCACATTCTCTTACGAGGATGATACAACAATCGAAGAAAAGCTTAATGCTATTGTTACCAAGGTTTACGGTGGTGACGGCGTTGAGCTTACTACAAACGCAAAGAAACAGCTTGAGACTTTAGTTGCTGACGGCTTCGGAAAGCTCCCTGTATGTGTTGCTAAGACACAGTACAGCTTCTCTGATGACCCCACAAAGCTCGGTGCTCCCGAGGGCTTTAAGGTTACTGTAAGAAATCTTAAGGTTTCTGCAGGTGCAGGCTTTATTGTTGCTCTTACAGGCGATATTATGACTATGCCCGGTCTTCCCAAGAGCCCTGCAGCAGAGAGAATCGACGTTACCGAAGACGGCAAGATCGTAGGTCTCTTCTGATTAAGGATTGATATTTGATGAGTTTAGTTACGTGGTTTTCCCTTGCCCTTGTTTGGTGGATAATTATCTACCGACAAGAAAACAAAAAGAAGTTTCTGAGAAAAAGACACCAAAACCGAAAGGGTGGAATAAAAGAAATGGAAGAAATCATTAAGAAGTATATGAATAAGCCCGTTGTTCTGAGTCTCATTGATGATAGTTTTGATAACGAAGGCGAGATAATACAGTATTCCGACGGTTGGATTGTCTTCAAAACTAAAAAAGGTGAGCAACACGCAATAAATTGTGATTTCATCATCAAAATCAAAGAGATAAAATCCAAGAAATAATTACACGGAGTATTTTACATAATGGAAAACACAACAGTAGAAAAGAAAAAAATAGTATTAAGCTGTATTCAGCCAACAGGAACACCTACCTTAGGAAACTACCTCGGTGCGCTTAAGAATTGGAAGAATATGTGTGATGATTACAACTGCCTTTACGGTGTTGCGGATCTTCACTCTATTACAGTTCCTACCTTCCGCGAGAATCCTGCACAGCTTAAGAAGAATACATTAGAGCTTTATGCTCTCCTTATAGCTCTTGGTATCGACCCCGAGAAGAATATTATCTTCGTTCAGAGCCACGTTCCCACACACGCTCAGCTCGGTTGGATACTTAATTGCTATACTCAGTTCGGCGAAGCTTCAAGAATGACTCAGTTTAAGGAGAAAAGCCAGAAATTAGGCGAGAATATCTCGGTAGGTTTATTTGACTACCCGGTGCTTATGGCGGCTGATATCCTCGTTTACGGCGCAGATTTCGTGCCCATCGGTGCAGACCAGAAGCAGCATCTTGAGCTTGCAAGAAATATTGTTGACCGTTTCAATATGATATACGGTAACGTACTTAAAATGCCCGAGCCCTTTATAGGTAAAAAGGGTGCTAAGATTACCTCTCTTCAGGATCCTACTAAGAAGATGAGTAAATCCGATGATAATCCCAAGTCTTACATTTCTCTTCTTGATGAACCGAACGTTATCATGAAGAAGATAAAGAGTGCCGTTACCGATAGCGAGGCTTGCGTAAGATATGCAGAGGGTAAGGATGGTATCAACAACCTTATGTCTATATATTCCTGCTGTACAGGTAAATCCTTCGAGGAAATTGAGAAGGAATTTGATGGCAAGGGATACGGCGATTTCAAGACCGCAGTAGGTCAGGCAGTTATCGACGAGCTTGCTCCTGTTCAGGCAAGATACAAGGAGCTTATTGCAGATAAGAAGTATCTTGAGGAATGTATGGCAAAGGGCGCTGAGATGGCAACTCGCATCTCTCAGCGTACTCTCGATAAGGTAATGAAAAAGGTAGGATTCTATCCTGCAAAATAAGTAAAAAAGACCACCGAGGTTCGGTGGTCTTTTTTTAATGAGGAATTAGGGATGAGGAATTAGGAATTTCGGGGCGCTTTGCGCCGATTATAATAAGCTTTGCAAAGCAATATATCATTTGATGAAAACCAATAAATAAAAAAGAAAGCCCCGCAACGAGCGTTGCGGGGTTCGTCTTTCAGCCAAAATTAGTTTGACTTGTTGAGCTTGTTAACAAGCTGTGACTTCTTGTGAGCTGCGTTGTTCTTATGAAGAAGACCCTTAGCAGCAGCCTGGTCAAGCTTCTTAACAGCAACTTTAACAGCTTCTGCCTTGTTAGCATCACCTGATTCGATAGCTGCGTTAGCTTTCTTGATAGCAGTCTTAAGTGCAGAGTTTGCGGACTTGTTCTGAGCAGCCTTAGTTGCGTTAACAAGAACTCTCTTCTTTGCAGATTTAATGTTGGGCATCGGTGCACCTCCTTTTAGTTCATACATTCACATATATTACCACGAATTATGAGTAAATGCAAGTGATTTTCTCGAAAAGTTTTGCTTATTTTGCAAATTTTTCATTGTATGCTTTTATAGCATCCTCAATGATAGAAACGGCATCTAAAACGCCCTTAACCTCGTCTATTGCAGTCTCCTTGCTCTCGAGAGTTTTGTACACGGAGAAGAAGTGCTTCATCTCATCAAATACGTGAGGAGGAAGTTGACTAATGTCCTTGTATGAGTTGTAAGTGGGGTCGTTGAAGGGGATAGAAATAATCTTATCGTCTGCAGCTCCGTTGTCAAGCATCGTGATAACGCCGATGGGATAGCAATCTACAAGTGCCATAGGTTCGATCTTTTCGGAGCAAAGAACAAGCACGTCGAGCGGGTCGTTATCTTTTGCGTAGGTTCTCGGGATAAAGCCATAGTTTGCAGGGTAGTGGGTGGATGTGTATAGCACTCGGTCAAGCCTGAGGAGACCGGTTTCCTTATCAAGCTCGTATTTCATCTTACTGCCCTTGCTTATTTCTATAACAGCAGAGTATGATGAACGAGAGATTCTGTCGGGATTAATATCGTGCCAAATGTTCATATTATCGCCTCTTATATTTTAGGATTACTCTTGTCACTTAAGTCGCGTATATTATAAACTTCTTTTTCGTAAAAATCAACATATTTTTGATGTTT
This sequence comes from Acutalibacteraceae bacterium, assembly GCA_045606645.1. GTDB lineage: Bacteria > Bacillota > Clostridia > Oscillospirales > Acutalibacteraceae > DTU089. The sequence goes on from JAZUSK010000025.1 coordinate 15,454, forward strand.
TTATTGGTGAATATTACCCTTGAGGAGTACTAAAGCAAGTATTCCGATAAATGAGAGTGCTACTGATATAAGTTCTTTTTTTGATGGCTTTTGCTTTGTTATAACGCTTATGGCTGTGGAAACTATCATAACTCCGCCGGTTACAAAGGGATATTGTACTGAGGCAGGAAGAACTGCGAGGGCAATAAGGAGAAGATAATTTGCAACCTTGTTGATTACACCATAGCCTGCGGTGTATATGTAGGCTTTAGGACTTGTTTTAGGCAACTTCTTCCTTAGAGCGAGTAAAACTATGCCCGATACCAACGCGCCGAAAATAGCCGCCCAGATACTATAAACCGCTTCGTCGCATTTCTGGAAGTTGGCAGATTGATAAGCCTTTGAGATAACGCCTGCCATACCATTGAGTATAAATACACCTGCATAGTACAGAGTTGCCTTTTTGCTTCCTTTATTTCCTTTGTTTGAAGTGAGCGCGAGTGCGGCGGTAATTAAAACAAGGCATACAGTATTTCCAATCGTAAGTGGCTCGTTATAGAATAATATACCCGTTACAAAGGGAAGCACCATTCCGCCGAGCATAGCAAATATTGAATAAAGAGAGAGGTTGATATGCTCGAAGGCTTTCAGTGAGCAGAAGTTATACAGCAGCATATTAAGTGCCGCAAGAAAGCTCATAATAAGAGTGAAGGGGGTAAAGGAAACGGCAAATTTATTTATAATGAGTAGGCATATAAGACCTGCGAGACTGCTGTAAAATGAAAAGATAAAAGTAGCACCGGTGCCGCTTCCGGATTCCTTTTGATATTTATCATTAAATAAAAACTGTATTCCGAACATTATTACGGAAACGGTTATAATAGCGTAATACATATTCATTCTCCTTGAGCACACATAAAATTCTAAAATAGTTTATCACAAGATAATCTGATTTACAAGAAGAAAACCGATACTGAAGAAATAAACTTCAGTATCGGTTATTTACTAAGTTAATGGTTACAACAGCTACATCCGTTGCATCCGTTTTTCTTGGTGCAGGTTTTTGCATCGGGGCATCCGATGCATTTAGTACCGCGTCTTTTTTCTCTGACTATGTAAGCGATTGCTCCACCCAAAATCAGAAGTACAATGAGTACGATAATAATATTTTTTACATTATCCGGCATATCTCCACCTCTTAATTAACCATGGCGTGGGATTTAGCGGGCTTTTCTTTTGACTTCTCTGCTTTTATACAGAGAGACACTATTATTATAACGAAAAGAGCAATCGCAATAGCTCCACCGATTGCACCGCTGATATGAAGCTTTGCAGGGTCTGTAATAAGTGTGCCTACGGTAAATACGAGGTATCCAATTGTAAAGCCCGTGCCCAACTGAAGAGCAATTCCGCCGAAGAGCCATTTCTTACTACCGATTTCTGAGTTCATAGCCCCGATTGCGGCGAAGCAAGGGGGAGAGAAGAGGTTAAACATAAGATAAGCAAGAGCCGCCACAGCGGTAAGTCCGTTCATCTGAGCACCAACCTCGGTACCGGATACACCATCCGCGATTGCAAGCTCCTCGGAATTTATAAGATTCTGAAGTCCCACGTAGCATACGGCGAGAGTACCCACAACATTTTCTTTTGCGATGAAGCCGGTTACAGCTGCTGCCGCAAGCTGCCAAGCATGATAACCTACGATGGGGATAAGTGCGTATGCAAAGGGTCTGGCAATAGAAGCGAGAATAGATGTATCTGCAGTCTCGGCAACCTGAAGACTCCAATTAAATGATTGCATAAGCTGTACCGCTGTATTGCAAACAAGAATGACCGTACCCGCCTTTACGATATAAGACCAACCTCTTGAGCACATTGATTTCGTAGCTCTCATAAGAGAGGGAAGCTTATACTCGGGTAATTCAATTATGAAAAAGGACTTTTTGGCTTTATGTCCTGTTATTTTATTTACAAGTAAAGCACCAAAGAAAACGATAGCGATACCAACAAAATACATAAGAGGGGCAACCCAAGATGCATTTTTGAAGAATGCGCCTGAGAAGAGGGCAATTACAGGGAGCTTTGCACCACACGGCATAAAGGGGGCGAGCATAGCCGTGGCACGTCTTTCTCTTTCGTCGCGGATGGTTCTCGCGGACATAACACCGGGAATAGCGCAACCCGTTGCCATAATAAGCGGAATAACAGATTTGCCTGTAAGACCAACCCTCTTGAATATAGGATCAAGAACAACGGTAGCGCGTGCCATATAGCCGCAATCCTCAAGAAGAGCAATAAGGAAATACATTACCATTACGAGAGGAAGAAAGCCGACTACGGCAATTACACCGCCGATAACACCATTTACAAGAAGCTCGTAAAGGAACGGGGTGGCACCCTCCATATATCCTCCGACCCAATTTTGGAAGGCTTCAAGATAAGTGACGAGACCGGGAATAATCTTGCCGTTTGCAAATTCATATCCTTCTGCTATCCATACGCCGGGGCCGGTCTGTGATATCCAGAAAACAAGAAACATTATAACGGCAAATATCGGAAGTCCCAACCATCTGTTTGTGAGAAGGGTATCTATCTTGTCTTGAAAATTGCGTTCTTTTGTGAACACCTTTCGTGTTTCTACGTTCTTTACCACTTCGTTGACGAAACGATATCTGTTTTTATCAGCTTCTCTTACAGAAGTCTTATCATTATAGTCAACGTCACTTTCAGTATAAGGTGCGGTCTGGGTTTTACCCTTAAGAGAAATAGCGGCTTTTACCACTTCTTTGAGACCTTCTGATTTTGTGGAGGTAGTCTCTATTACAGGGCAACCCAAGATTTTTGAAAGTGTATTAATGTTGATGATGTTTTCCTTTTTTTCGTTAATATCACTTTTGTTTAATGCAACAACCGTGGGTATGCCAAGCTCTAAAATCTGAGTTGTAAAGAAAAGGCTTCTGCTTAAATTTGTAGCATCAACAATGTTTAATATAACATCGGGATTTTCGTTCTTTATATATGTACTTGTGACACTTTCTTCGGAGGTAAAAGGAGACATGGAGTAAGCGCCGGGAAGGTCAACGACAACAAGCTCGGCTCCATCCGCCAAGCTCTTTCTGACACGACCTATTTTCTTGTCAACGGTAACACCCGCCCAGTTACCGACCTTTTCGTTTTTGCCGGTAATGGCGTTAAACATAGTTGTCTTACCGCTATTGGGATTTCCTGTTAAGGCAAGTCTCATTTTGATCCTCCGAAAATGTAATTGTTTCATTGCGGTTAGCCTATGCTAACTCCATCTCCGAAATAAATCAGAGCATACGCTCCGTGTGAATATAACGTATATAATTATATAGTGATCGAGGCGGCGAGACATTTGTCAATACTATATCTGCCATCCTTGATGGATACGATACATCCGCTTTTTAATCGGGAGATGACGGTTATAGGTTCACCTGCGTAGCAGCCGAGAGAGAAGAGAAAGGCATCAAGCTCTTCGTCGTCTGTGAAGATATCCTTGATGGTGTATTCACGACCCTCGATGGCATCCATTAACGTCATAAATATAGTCACCTCACATACGGTTAGCCTCCGCTAACCGTATGTGATGATACCATTTTTACCTGATTTTGTCAAGATGAATATTTAATAAAATTATGATTTTTTCTTAAATATTACAAGTTTACTAAAAATATAATTCAGAATAACCACGACAATAGCAAGAATTACCTTGGCAATAAGCTCTCCGCTAATTTCAAAACCGAAAATAAGCTTGGAAAAGGAGGCGAGACCTATGATATCCACGAGAAGCCAAAGTCCAAATTCCTCTACACCGAAGCTGAAAAGACGGGCTCCTAAAAACTCTATTCCTTCCTTTATCGCAACAGACGGTTTCCATGATTTTGATTGAAAAACAAATATCTTGTTTGTTACAAAGGCGAATATAACGCCTACTACCCATGCAACGGCATTGTTAATAAGATACGAAATATCCGTTATACTTTCCATTGCGTAGAAGGTGGCGAGGTTTACCGCCGTAGTAAGTACACCAAAAATGAGATAAACGATTATCTCACGGTGCTTACTAAGTAAATCGAGAATTTTTTTCATCAGCTGTTCTCCGTAGTATTTGCAAAGGTTATTGTATTAGCCCATTCTATTATCTGATTTTCATATTTTGCCGCGTTTCCTTTTTCTGTGGCGAATTGAACTATCCAGAAGCCCTCTGCGGTTTCAAAGGTGAACGTAAAATACGAATAGGTAATGGTAGTGTTTGGGTTTACATAATCATAAACGAAATAGGGGTTGCTTTCCGGGTTTCGGAGGTCATTGTACATTAAACCGTTTTGGTGCAAAAGGTTTAATCTGTAATTCTCCAAGCTATAAAGTGAAAGGTTACTGTTCTCTGCAAAGGATTCCTTGGTAACAAATACAGATACCTCTTCTGAGACGTAGCAAGCCGTAAAGCCGCTAAGACTGTTTGAGGGATTAAACTCCTTGGGGAGCGTAATACTCATTTCTTCAACCGTAAAGGTAGTTGTTTTAGAGAAAAGCTCTTTGATAGGTACGTCTATTACAAGAATACCTACAATAAAGGATGCTACCGCTATAATAGCAATTATACCAAAGCATAAACCCTTTGAGAGCCTCTTCTTTGGCTTCACCTTTGCCTCTTCGAGCTTTTTGGTGGCTTCAGAGATTTTTTCGGAATCATGTTCTTTGGGCGCTTCTGTTGGTTCAATTATTTCTTTTTCTTTATCTGTCATAGCTGCCTCCGTTTTATGCTGTTTCTTTAGTAGCTTCTTCGTTTTTAGTATCCTTCTTCTTGGTGGTTTTATTAATGTTTCTGAGAAGCACGATAGTATTGACTACCATATAGATAATCATAGCCAATATGGTAAGACCGATTACGGGCGGTGAACCCGCTTCAAGCAACATATTGAATATACCCGCAAGTCCAAGGAATAATCCGCTTGATAATACGAAATTGAGAATAAAGGTTAAAATAATTCTCTTTTTCTTTCGCTCCTTTATTTTTGCGGTCATTGTAGGTACGATTGCGGCACCTGCTCCCAATATGAACACAAGCGGGAAATAAATAGCAGGAGTCCATTCCATATACACGTTATACAGAACGGGGATAATCGTAACTGCAAGTACGGATGAGAGAAGGGGGAGTATATATTTCTTATCGCATTTGATAATACAAACAATGAACCAGAGAAGGAAGAGGGGAATAGCAATCACAGAAGCTATTGTCGGAATGGCGTTTTCAATAGCTACACCTGATGCTTCGTAGGGTGGCTGAAGAGCGGCTTCATCGTTATATGCAGTCATACCGCCGTCTCTTCCGAGACCTATCGTAGAGCCCTTTACAGTACCTGCAAGAGAATAATCCCATGCTTCGAAGTTCAATGTGAATGCAATACTATCCTCTTTAAGAGTGAAGTCAAAGTTGAGCGGGTCCGTGAATCCGGGGTCTGCAATGGTAGCATTGTGAACGAAACCTTTATCGATGGCATATTTGAGTGTGACAGTGTCCTCCCATACCTTACAGTACAGCTCGTCACCTTCGCTAACGCTCCACATAAGATTGCCGTTATCATAGAAGGTTGAGGTGGAATGCATATGGATATATATGGGAGCCTTATCTTTAGTGATGAAAATATTGTTGTAGTAGTAGGCAGTAGCATGACCTTCGGGTCTCGATGTGGGGCTTACAATACCTTCTCCGCTGAAAGCACCGATATTGTTTCTTATAACGTTGCCTTCACCGTAGTGGGTGTTATAGCTTTGGTTACCGCAGCAATATACGAGGTTTTTCTCGACTGTCATAAATGATGAGCCTTCGTCAAGATATATACCCCAACCGCCGTAGCCACCTTCACCGGGGTCTGCGGCAACGTTGTGAATAACATTTTCGCTGAGTACAGTACCGGGTTGTCTGCCAAGCATATATATACCACCCATATCGGAGAGCCAACCCTGACCGATATTGTATATAAGATTTCTGTTTATTGTAATGTTTTTGGTTACGTGGTAATCATAACCCCATATCCAACCAACAGAGATACCGGTATAGTAACCGTCGTGAATTTCGTTATTCTGTATCAAAGCGGTGTCGCAATAAGTAATGTGGATACCTATTGCACAGTGGAACTTTCTGCCGTATTTGTATATTTCGTTGTTTTTGATCGTTATGTTTGCGGTATAATCCCTGTCCTGAGGGTAACAGTTTGTACCGCCAACATATATTGCGGAAGCGGCAATATTTTCGAAGTAGCAGTTTTCGATGGATGAGTTTTTGACGCCGTACATCATTTTTATAGCTGTACCGCCGAGATTTGTAAATTCACAATTTGTGAAATTAATGTTTTCAGAATATTCAACAGCGATTACTCCGTCAACAAGTATAGCTGCCTGAGGAAAATCCATGTCGTTGGTTTCCCAGAATGATCCTGTGTACAAATGATCCGCAACGGGCTTTTCCCAATCTGTTCTTGTGAAACGGATCCCGTTAAAACTTATTCCGTTTGCATCAACTATGTCAATAAGCTTTGTTGTGTAAGAACTGTAGAGTGTAAGGCTTTCTGCCGATTCACCCTCGAAGGGAACGTAGAAAAGCTCGCCTGAAACGCTGTCGAGATACCATTCACCGGGGGCGTTGAGCTCTTCGAATACGTTTTCAAAATAGTATCTGTCGCCCTCTGCAATAAGCATGGATGAGGGTCTTGAAAGACCAACCTTACCGCTTGTTTTGTCGTATGATGTAACGTTCATAAGCTCGTCGTGCCAATAATGAAGGATTCTGATATTTATATCGGTAACGATATGAAAATCGTGCTTTATGTCAGCGGTATCGGCATAGAATGAGCGTGATCCGCGAGTGTACTCCCACTCTGTGTTTTCCTCTGTCCATAAGTCGTCTTCGGGAGCAAGTGCTTTTACTGTGAAGTAACCGCTTTCGGGATAACGGGGAGTTGTGAGAGTGTGTGTATCGCTGAAAAGGGTTTTGAAAATCTTGTCCTCTGAGGAAACGTCAACAGTCGTCTTAAATACGTTGATGCCGTTTGCTGTGCTTTCAGTAAAGCCTGTAATAGGCGTAGCACCGGAGAATATTACTTCTTGATTATCATACGAACAGTAGGTGACATTACTCATATCTTCGGAATTGAATTCCAAAGTTTCAGTCAATGAATATGTACCACCCATAAGATATACTGTAGCAGATGAGCAGGTTTCCTTTTTGGTCTTAAGAAAATCCTTTGCGGCAGTGAGACTCATAGGCGCCTCTGTAGTGCCCTCGGCAGAATCGCTTCCGTCAGGAGAGACGTAAAGAATAATATCACTCTGCGGTACGGTAGCGAAAGCAACTGTGCTCAGCAAAGAGATTATCATACAAATAGAAAATATTAAAGCTAATGCCTTTTTCACTCTAATCACCTTAAATTTCTAAAATTATCATTGCGTGTAAAGAGAATTTGTCAACCGTTGTATGGGTGTATCCGTTTTCAAAGCTATAGTCCAAATCCTCAAGTTTTAATTCGTCGTCTATATATTCTGCTTTATAAACCCGTGTGGGCTTTTTATCTGTCTTAACGGATACGCTTGTGTCGTGAATAGGAATAATATCCTCAATAACCTCAATGCCTTTACCTCTTACTGTAGTGTGTGCGAATAAGAGGTGAGTAATAAGTCGGTTGTCTTGCTTGACAAGAGAAACAACGCCTCTGTCGGGAAGATTAACCTTAACGGAGGGCTCGGGTAACAATCTACCGATACATTCAAGAACAAGCTCCTTAAGATGGAATGAGCCCTTTTCTGCGTATTCGTTGAAAATATCCCAGGCAATATATGCAGAGGTGTCCGTAACAACAACGGCAGGAGTTTTGCTTTCCGTATTATTGGGTGTGTGCTGATGGGAAGAGAAATGCTCGGGAGTCCTGTTGAAATAGGAGTTTTCCGCATATGCGATGATATTAGTATCAGCAGATATATTCTGACGTGATGAGTACATTACGTAAGATGTATCGCCGTTCACCGCGTTATATCGAGGTACCATATATGACGGCTTGAAGGCACTTTCGCCGTCGTAGGTAGCGCCGATGTTTATAGCGAATTCATCTTTATTATTCCATAAGCCGGATTTACCGCTAAGAAGAAGCTTACCGCCATTTGAAACGAAGTTTTCAATTCGCTCTTTAAGCTCTGTATCGATTCTGATTGAGTCGGGAAGCACGAGAAGCTTGTATGAATCAAAAGATGTTTCTTTATCAATTATATCGTAAAGATATTTTCCTTCTAAGAGAATACGTGATGCGCCTATGTCATCAAGACAATCTCTGTTGGGCTTGCCGGAAAATGCTTCTACGCTAAGAATAGCTATATCGGAAATGTTAACTGCATTTATGGCATATTTTTCTTTAGCCTCTATTTCTTTGTATGCGGAACCTATGAGTTTATAGGTGGATTCATTCATTTCTGCGGTGGGGTGAAGTTGGTCACCGATGGAGCATTTAGCACCCATTGCGAGAGAAAGTGCAGTTTCGTAACGAAGGGCGTTAGGGTGCTTGTATCCGCCGAATTCACCCCACGTGGTGTGAAATTTACCCGTCATACCGAGGAATTCTCTGTCGAGAGTACGTGCGTATGCGGCAGACAAGGGGAAATGGTCGTAACCCCAACCACCCGTAGGAAGACTTTCCAATTCGAGATGAGTATTATAATAAGCGTGGTCTCTTCGACCTCTCGTTATATTGCCCGCATTGTGGAATATCGTAGTTTCGGAGTTGTATTTTCTTACGGCTTCTTCCGTTCGTCTGCAGTACTCCATATACACAATGTCGGCGAATTTTTCTGCATCCTCGGGGTTGTGAGGGTCTAATCCTTTTTCTCTCATAGAGTTGATACAGTACTGACAGTAGCAAACTCTTGGAGAAGATATGTCGAGGAATATACCGCAAGGGTTATATTTCTGCATAACCTCCTCAATCTGGGCGCAGAGAACGTCCAAATAAGGCGTATTATAACAAAGTAATTTGTAATATGCTTTGTTGAGAAAGTCGGGACCATCATCGGGTGACGGCTTGTTGATGTGGTCGATATGCTTTCTTGCGTATTTTTCGTCATATCCCGCAGAAATATATACGGGAGCATTGACGTCTATTTCTTTACACGCCTGAAGCTGTGCACCGAGCAAATCGAACTTTAATTTGGGGTGTATTTCATTTGCTTCAGAGGGGTGATATGCCCATCCGTGATGGCATTTTGAGAATAACGTAATAGAATTTACATATCCGAGCTTCAAAGCGTTTTGAAACTGCGCTTTATCAAATTTATCACCTAAAGTAGGCACACATTCGGATGTGTGAAAGTCAAGGTGAACTTGTCTGTATCTTAAAGGTTTCATAAATAACTCCCCAAGTGTTTTTTTGTGTTTTAATTATACAATTATATCTTATCACAGAGCTTTTCGGTTTTCAACTTTTTATAAGATAAATGTATTCGATATTGTTTGCGTTTGTTTATTGATTTTACGAGCATTATGATATAAAATGAATTTAAAGAATCGGAGGTGTGATTATGAAGGATAAGAAGACTGTTATATTATCAATTTCTATCGTCCTTGCTACAATAATTGCAATTGTATTTATCATTCTTGTGGGAGTTTTTGATTTTTCACTTGATTTTTCCAAGCCCAATGAAGTAGAGACAACGGAAAAAAAGACTGATCATAAAGATGATGACGAACCCGAAATTGGTTATATAGATTGGTATGACCACGATGCCGCACCTACAGAAGAAGAGTACAGCGCTCTCGAAAACGGAGATACCTTCTATACCCCTGACGGCTCACACCTTACCTTTGATGACGGAAGAGCCGTGCTTTATTACAATAATATGTTGATAGTTTATACCTTCAATGACCTTAATCAAACGGAACTTGATTATATCGCCGGTTTAGTCGGCGGTGAAGTAGTGGGTCTTGTAAAGGGCGGTATTCATTCTGTTCAGTTGAGAGTGAGTGATACCGATTTAGCCGGTCTTGAAGCCCTTGCAAAAACGCTTATGGAAGATGAGCTCGTTATGTATGCCTGTGCAGAATTTCCTGTGCAGATAATGGGTGCGCAGAACAATAACCCGTGGGATGTGGAGGCCGGTGATCAGTTAGGTGACGAGGGATACCCCTTTGGCTCTGACTGGTGGGCGGAGGCTATAGGTGCATATACTGCTTGGGAGTATAGCGATTATTGTCAGGAGCTTAATATCGGTATCGTTGATTCGGGTGTGGATGATTATCACGAGGATTTGTATGGCAAGGTAGCCTTTATCGGCGAAAACACAATCGACTCTATGGATCATGGTACTCACGTAGCAGGTATTATGTCGGCAGATGATAACGATATTGGCATACGTGGTATAGCAGATAAACTGAATCTCTACAGTGCCGATTTATGGACGGGGGCAGATAGTGATGATTCCTTCCATACGATCGGTGAGCTTATGGCCATATACAATAATATGGCGTATAACGACGTAAGGGTTATCAATAACTCTTGGGGATGCTACGTATTTGATGAATACTACTACGAGGAGTTGAGCGAGGGTAATTCGCTTTCTTACGACGAGTGGAGAGAGGCGCGAGTTTATGAAATTACACCCACAGCAGAGGCAACCATTGTTATGATGAGTCAACTTATTGCCTCGGGTCACGAGAATATGATTTTCGTTCAGGCGGCAGGTAACGGATATTATGGCTATACTCTTGAGCCGGCGGACTCTATTACAAACGGTTTTTTCAGTAGCGTTACCGAGAGTGTATATAATAATATGGATGAAAAAGTCATCGGATATCTGAGTGATAAGGGAATATCGTACGATTCTATTGACGAGAGAATATTCAACGTAACAGCTACAGATCATTTCTACTATGGTGACGACGTTACTTATGAAATGGCATACTTCGCAAATTACGGCGATACTGTAGATATCTGTGCTCCGGGTGCGATGGTTTACAGTACCATGAACACGGATTACGGTATATATGACTATTGTGACGGTACTTCGATGGCGGCACCTATTGTGACGGCAAGTATCGGGTTTGTGTGGTCTCTTGACCCCGATATGACAGTTTCAGAGGTAAGAGAGATAATATTGTCCTCCGCACAAGAAAACGTATCTTGTGAAATTGAAGGCGAAACGTACACTTATCCCATGGTGAACGTTGGCGCCGCGGCAAAGATGGTAATGGGTGATTAAGTTAAGAAAAAGGCTTAGAAACCTCTATGGTTTCTAAGCCTTTTTTATTGCTGTATAACTGATAAAAAATATTCGGTGATTGTTTCGGGCGACTCATCCATTTGATGTTCGAGCCACCATTTAATGGTTTCGATAAAAGTAGCCGCGGTGTGATTTACAATAAAATCATAAGGAAGATTGCGAATGTTTTCTTCGTTGATTAAATTGGCTTTGTTAATAAGTTTAATAAGATTTTCCTTGAAATATTGAAGAAATAGATCGTTGTTTCTGCAAGAAAGGAGCGACGTGATATTGTTATCGTTTTTCTTTATATGTTGAAACAGATGAAGAAAAACGGAGTCAGGAGCATCACAACTGAAAATGTGTTCGTGGGCTATATCGACTCCTGTATCAGAATCAAATATGTGACAAAATAACTCTTCGCAGATCTCTTTTAGCAGAAAATCTTTAGTTTCAAAATGTGCGTAGAATGTTGCTCTGCCAACATCTGCTCTTTCAATAATTTCTCCGACGGTAATTTGATTATAATTTTTTTCATTGAGTAGATCTGTAAATGCTGCAAATATAGAATTTCTCGTTTTCTTCTGTCGTCTATCCATAGGTCCTCCATACAATTTCAAGAATTTGTTCAGTAGTGAACAAAGAACGGGAAATATATGTTGTTGAGTAAATAAAAAATAAATATAATATAATTAACCGAACGATGTGTTCGGAAACGAGTTTAGTGTATCATACTTTTTTGCTGTAATCAATAGGGGGATACCATGAAGATACAGAAAAATATTTTTATAGCGTTTATTCTTAATATGAGTTTTTCGGTTTTTGAGTTTTTGGGCGGTATGTTTACGGGTAGCGTTGCTATTATTTCCGATGCTGTCCATGATATGGGCGATGCGGTAAGTATAGGCTTTTCGTTCTTCCTGGAGAAAAAGAGCAGAAAGCAACCCGACGATAAATATACCTACGGATATCTGAGGTATTCCGTTGTAGGCGGACTCATAACTACCGTTATTCTTCTTGTCGGCTCAATTGGTGTTATTTATAACGCCGTATCAAGAATACTTGAACCGCAGGATATAAACTACAACGGTATGATAATATTTGCCGTCATAGGGGCTTTTATCAATCTGCTTGCGGCATTCCTTACCCGAGATGGCGATTCAGTAAATCAGAAGGCGGTAAATCTTCATATGCTTGAGGATGTGCTTGGTTGGATAGTAGTCCTCTTGGGTGCGGTAGTTATGCGGTTTACTGATTTTAAACTTATCGACCCGCTTATGTCTATAGGTGTTGGAGTTTTCATAATGGTAAACGCGTATAAAAATCTTAAGGATATACTTGTTGTGTTTTTAGAAAAAACTCCTGATAGTGTTGATATAGCTGAGATAAAAGATCATCTCTTGGGGATAGATGGGGTTCTTGGTGTTCATCATATTCACGTAAGAAGCATTGACGGAATAAACACTTATGCTACGATGCATATAGTTGCAAAGGGCGATAATCATAGGATAAAAGAGCTTGTCCGCCAAGAATTAAAGGAGCATGGTATTTGCCATGCAACCCTCGAATTGGAGGATGAAAATGAGCATTGCCAAGAGGAACATTGTCGTATAGAAGCCAAGCAACACGAGGGACATCACCACCATCATCATTAAATAAAGCGGTCTGTTGGCAAAACCAACAGACCGCTTTTGGCCTTTATTTCAGTTGTGTTATTTCGTTCCGAATAATCTATCGCCTGCATCACCGAGACCGGGGAGGATGTATCCGTTTTCGTTCAAACATCTGTCCAGCGTAGAAACGAAAATCTCGATATCCGGATGCTCTTCTGCTACCTTGCTTACGCCTTCGGGTGCACCGATGACTGCCATAAACTTAATGTTTTTGCATCCCTTTTCTTTAAGCTTTGTGATAGCATCGCAAGCGCTACCGCCCGTTGCAAGCATCGGGTCAACTACGAGCACAAGCTTGTCCTCGATACCTACGGGAAGCTTGCAGTAGTATTCACAAGGCTGAAGAGTTTCTTCGTCTCTGTAAAGACCGATATGACCGACTCTTGCGGAGGGGAAGAGTACGTGAATACCGTTTACCATACCGAGACCTGCTCTGAGAATAGGTACGATTACGATAGAATTATCCTTTACAACTCTCTGTGTGCACACCTCAAGAGGAGTTTTAACCTCCTTCTCTGTTGTGGGTACACCTTCCTTAAGACATTCGAATGTCATAAGAGTTGTGATTTCCTCGATGAGCTCACGAAATTCCTTCATGCTCGTTTTTTCGTCACGAAGAATGGCGATTTTATGATTGATAAGAGGGTGATTGAATATTGTTACGTTTTCGTAGTTTTTCATGATTAGCCTTCCTTTGCGTTTTTATTCTCAACCTTAGTGAGAATAGCGTTTGTTATGATACCGATAATAAGTGCTGTAGCGATGGAGGTGATCTGGATTGTATTTGCGATAGAACCGTCGTTTCCGAACTGGTAGGGGATCTGAATTGAAAGACCGCCAATACCTGATATGAGAATAGCTGCAACAACAAACAAGTTTTTGTTTTCGTTGAGGTCGAGATCCTTGAACATCTTAAGACCGGAAACAGCGATAAAGCCGTAGAGAGTAAGACAAACACCGCCCATTACACAAGAGGGGATTGTCTGAAGAATAGCCATAAGGGGGCTGATAAAGGAAAGAGCTAAACACATGATTGCCGTGGTGGTAATCGTAACAACAGAAGCGTTTCTTGTGATAGCTACACAACCAACAGACTCACCGTACGTGGTATTGGGGCAGATACCGAAGATTGTACCGGCCATGGAGCCGATACCGTCACCGAGAAGAGTTCTCTTGAGACCGGGCTCTTTTATAAGGTCTTTATCGATAATGGAGGAGAGATTCTTGTGGTCTGCAATATGCTCTGCAAAAACAACGAGAGCCACGGGAAGGAATGCGATTATAACTTCCGCTACACCACCCATATTGAGAAGCTGTGAGGTTCTTTCGTTAACAGTATTTGCTTCAATAACTGCTGAAGATAACTCTCCGGATGTAAGCTCCTTTATGCCTTCTGTGATTGCAAGAGAGGGAACACTGAAGAATGCTTCGATTCCTCTGAACGTGCCGTCTGCAGTAAAGAAGTTGTCGATAATGGGCTGGAAGTTGATTATCATAAGATAATCGAGACCTGCTACCTTGCCGATTACTGTAAATACAGCGGCAATGCCGTAGCCTGCTAAGATACCGAGGATAAAGGGGATGAGACGAGCCATCTTAACCTTTTTCTGAGTGGAGCAAATGATGATAACGACAAATGCAACGAGACCGCAGAAAAGGGAGATAAGATTATAGCCTGAGTACATTTCGGGTGCCGCATTTGCCTTTACAATGTCACCCATAGCACTGCCTGCGAGAGAAAGTCCGATAAGGGCAACCGTGGGTCCTATAATAACGGGAGGCATAAGCTTGTTTACCCAATTTGTGCCGACAAAGTGTATAATGAGCGCAAGAACTACGTAAACGAGACCTGCAACAACTGAGCCAAGCATAATACCGCAATAACCGTAGGAGAGGGCAACGCCCAATGAACCGAGGAATGCGAAGGAGCTACCAAGGAAAACGGGGCTCTTTCTTTTTGTGAACAGCTGATAAATAAGTGTACCAACACCGGCACCGAAAATGGCGGCGGGAATCTGTACGGGAATGCCGATGATTGTGGGAACGGCAATGGTAGCGGCAAGAATCGCCAACACCTGCTGTAACGCAAAAATGAGCATTTGTCCGAATTTTGGTTTGTCATTGATGTCATAGATAAGATTCTTTTCCATATAGACACTCCTTATGCATTTTTAGGACGTATATATCCTTAACTTTCAGTTTATCACACATATCGAGGTTTTTCAAATAATATCGACCGTCCTACTATATAAAAATTACAAGCCGTTTATGGTTATTTTGCATATACAATAAGGATATAAAGAAACATAACCACTATTTTAAGCAGGAGTGTACAGAAGTACTGTCTTATCTTTTGGAAAAAACACACTATCCCTATCGCTTGCATATTTGCTGTTATATGGTTCAGAAAACAACAAAACGGACACCTAATGGTGTCCGTTTTGTTATTGGAATTAACTACGCTATTTAATACAATTCGTCGTTTTTGAGATAGCGTTGCATCAAAATTCAAAATAATTAAAAGAGGTTTTTCATTACTCTTTAAAGTAATCTTTTGCGTTTTCAAACAATTCAGAACGATTGTTGATGTTGAGCTTTTTAAAAATACTTGATGTATGTTTTTTGATTGTGCTTTCTGTTACAAAGAGTTCATCAGCAATATCTTTACGCTTTTTATTCTGCATAATCAGTTTTAAAACCTCTTTTTCCCGTTGAGATAGAGAACGGATTTCTTCCCAGTTTTCAAAAATAACATCAATCTGATTTTGCTCAAAATACTTGATATTTGCCATTTCTTCATTAGAAATAGTTTGTGCTGTTTCGGTTTGAATTACAACAGATTCGGCAGAAATTCCTTGAGTATCTGCAAGACCGTAATCCTGTAAAATCCCGTACAGGAATAATATTAAGCCCTCTGTGATTATATAGGATATGGACATAAATTCAAATCCTGCTTTTATGGTGTTTTCAATAAGCCAGATTGCAATATTGCCGATAACAACAAATGCGAGAAAAATAGAGTGTTTGATAGATACTACGGTCTTTTTAACGGCTGTGTATATTATAATTACAATCATTGCAGAGAAATATGCAAACAAAAAAACCTTATATAATTTATGTAAAGGACCGTAATCTTTAACAAGTGTACCAACACCGTTTATAATTTCAAAAGAAACATTTTTATAATAAATTGGCAACCATCCGCCACTTGAAGCAATGAAAAGCATTATCATATTGTTGCCGATTAAAATACCCGGCAAACATTTTGGATAAGTGAATCTTGACAGATTCATTATCATCATCAGTACGGAAAAAGGCAGAAATATGTTTCCAAGGTACGCAATTCCGTTTGCCCATAAAGCAAAATCAAGACTTTTTGCAACGGAGAGAAGAAAATAACCTAAATCACATACTGCTACACAAACAAAAAGAAGCAGCAACCAAACATCACGTTTTCTGTCAACTACAAAATACGCAATAATCATCAAAAGAGAAATAACAAAAATAATACCGTAAAGTGTAGTCATATTATTCCTCCTTTGTCGTCTTAATTTCAATTCCGTTACGCATACAGAATGAATAGAATTTTCCCACCATTGCAAGATGTGGTGTTCTGTTTTCTCTTTCCCAACGGCTGACAGTTGCATATGAAATGCCGATTTGCTCAGCAAGTTCAGTCTGTGTCAGTTGTAAAAGTACGCGAACAGTTTTAACCTATTCTGGAAAGTTTAAGTTTTTTATATCAAGTTTCATAGTTTAACTCCATAACTTTATACATCATAATATAGCATAATTTGAAATTTATGTCAATTTTTGCATTAAAGTGTTATATATCTTTTCGTTTATGCAATATGTACAAATGGATAGTTTGCTTTTTGACATGGTAGCCCTAAAGGTAGCCTTCTTTTTTAGAAAGTAACCTATGGGGCTACTTATTTTATGCATATATAAAGGATAAAATTATATTGTAATATAGTACTAAGGAGGGCTGTGTTATGCTGAAAGCTGTAACAAAAAGATTTACTGACAAGTCAACAATAAAGCAGTTTGAGTTTGAGTTCTATTGTGACTGTTGCGGTAAACCGATAAAAACAGATATACACGAATTTGTTTCAGGTTTCAAAGATAAAAAGTTTTTAAGTAATGATGAACGAGAAGCAAGAGCAATCATTTACGCAAATGACCACGGAAAAGCTTATGAACGTGCAAACAACGAAGTACGACTTGAGCTTAATAAATGTGAAATTTGCGGAAATATGGTGTGTGAAGAATGCACGGTATATGGGGTGGACCTTCAAGGAGGCCTATGTTGTAAAAACTGTGCTGAAAAATAAAATAATTAGTTGAAGGGAGAAATAAATATGGGACTTATTAAAGCAGGCGTAGGAGCACTCGGCGGTGTTCTTGCTGACCAATGGAAAGAGTTTTTCTATTGTGATTCAATAGACAAGGATGTAATGGTGGTAAAAGGAACAAAGCGTGTAGGCGGACGTTCCTCAAACACAAAAGGAAGCGACAATATCATTTCGAACGGTTCAGGCATTGCAGTTGCTGACGGACAATGTATGATTATTGTTGAACAGGGCAAGATTGTTGAAATCTGTGCTGAACCCGGTGAGTTCACTTATGATGCATCAACTGAGCCAAGTATTTTCTCAGGTAAACTCGGTGACAGCATAAAAGAATCTTTCAGGACAATCGGCAAACGATTTGCTTATGGTGGGGATACAGGAAAAGACCAGAGAGTTTACTATTTCAATACAAAAGAGCTTGTGGGCAATATGTTCGGCACACCAAATCCCGTTCCGTTCAGAGTTGTTGACAGAAATATCGGTTTAGACATTGATATTTCTGTTCGTTGTAACGGTACATATTCATATAAAATCAGTGACCCAATTTTATTCTACACAAATGTATGCGGTAATGTTGAAAGAGAATACACAAGAGAAGAAATTGATGCTCAATTAAAGTCAGAGTTTTTAAATGCTTTACAACCTGCATTTGCAAAGATTTCTGATATGGGAATCCGTTACAGTGCATTACCCGGTCACACAATGGAATTGTCCGATGCGATGAATGAAGTTCTTACTGAAAAATGGGTAAACCTTCGTGGCCTTTCAGTAGTGTCTGTTGCAATCAATTCCATTACAGCACCTAAAGAAGACGAAGATATGATTAAACAGCTTCAGAGGAATGCTGTTATGCGTGACCCGACAATGGCTGCTGCAACACTCGTTGGTGCTCAGGCTCAGGCTATGCAGGATGCTGCAAAGAATGAAGCAGGTGCTATGACAGGCTTTATGGGTATGGGTATGGCAATGAATGCAGGTGGTGGCATGAATGCACAGAATCTTTTCGCTATGGGACAGCAACAAACTGTGCAACAAGCACCTGTACAGAATGGCTGGAGTTGTTCTTGCGGTAATACAGTTTCAGGCAATTTCTGCCCTAACTGCGGTGCCAAGAAACCTGAACCTAAACCTGCGGGAGATAGCTGGAAATGCTCCTGCGGTGCAACAGCAACCGGAAAATTCTGTCCTGAATGCGGTTCACCAAAACCTGCTGATGAAGGCTGGACTTGTTCATGCGGTGCAGTATATAAAGGAAAATTCTGTCAGAATTGCGGTAGCCAGAAACCAGCCGGTGCACCTCTTTATCAATGTGATAAATGTGGATGGAAACCTGCTGACCCACACAATCCGCCAAAATTTTGTCCTGAATGTGGCGACATTTTTGATGTAAACGATGCTAAATAATTATTAGGAGGAAAATATAATGGGTCTTTTTGATAAAAAATTTTGTGATATATGTGGTGAAAAAATAGGCCTTTTAGGCAATAGAAAACTTGAAGACGGAAATTTGTGTAAGGATTGTGCAAAGAAACTTTCACCTTTCTTTGATGAAAGACGACATTCAACAGTTGACCAGATTAAACAACAACTCGCTTACAGAGAACAAAATAAACAGGTTCTTGCGGGTTTCTGTGCTACAAGAACTTTTGGTGAAGATAAAAAAATCTATCTTGACCAGAGAAATGGTACATTTGTTGTTTCAAGATATACACCGGGTAATTGGAATGAAGAAAATCCTGACGTAATTCAACTTTCACAGATTAGTTCTTTGAGCCTTGATGTTGATGAAGACAGAGATGAAATCTATACAACAGGTAAAGATGGTCAGAGAGTAAGCTATACTCCACCAAGATATAAGTATTACTACAACTTCGACCTTAAGTTTATCGTAAATCATCCTTATTTTGATGATTTCACAGTAAGACTTAATAACTTCCGTGTTGAAGGTATGGGTACAATGGAATACAACCGTTTCCAGCAGATGGCAATGGAAATTATCAATACTCTCACACCTGGTCAGGCAATGCCTAACATGGGTATGAATATGGGTATGAATAACGGCTACAATCAACCAATGAACAACGGTTACAATCAACCTATGAACAATGGCTATAATCAGCCAATGAACAACGGCTATAATCAGCCAATGAACAACGGTTACAATCAACCTATGAACAATGGCTATAATCAGCCAATGAATAACGGTTACAATCAACCGATGAATAACGGTTACAATCAGCAACCGGCTTATGGTCAGCCTGTTCAAACGCAAACATCTGTATCTCAGGCTTGGGTTTGTCCTGCTTGTAATGCTACAAATGAGGGTGGCAGATTCTGTATGGCTTGTGGTACACCACGAGGATAAATAATGTAAAATAAAACTATACTCGCAATAATTATTATTCTTGTAATCATTTTAATTGGAGTTATATATTATGTAAAAAATGTGATGATTGTCCGTGACAAAGACGGAATGGTCTATAAACCCCAAAATCAGATTACTATGAATGGTGAAAATTTTGACTAAGGAGATGAGTGAGAGTGCCAACAATTGCTGAACAAAAATGCCCTTGTTGTGGCGGTGGAGTACAGTTTGACGCAGGTGCACAAAAACTTAAATGTCCCTATTGTGAAACTGAGTTTGAAATCAATCAGTTAAATCAAGAAACTGCTGACAATGTTGATTCAATAAACTGGTCTACACAGGGTAATCAATGGTCATCGGGTGAAACTGACGGAATGAATGTTTATTCCTGTCAGTCTTGCGGTGGCGAAATAATTGCTGACAGTACAACAGGTGCTTCAAAATGTCCGTATTGTGACAATCCCGTTGTAATGAAAGGCCAGTTTTCAGGTGACTTGCGTCCCGATTTGGTTATTCCTTTCAAGCTTGACAAAAAAGCCGCCAAGGAAGCATTGAAAAAACATCTTGCTGACAAGAAGTTCGTTCCTAAAGCATTTCTTGACAATAACAGAATAGAAGAAATCAAAGGTGTTTATGTTCCTCATTGGCTTTTCACCTGTGATGCAATAGGAAATGCCAATTTCAAGGCAACAAAGGAAAGACGATGGTCTGATAACAATTACAATTATAAAGAAACATCATACTACGATGTTTACAGAAGCGGAAACATTAGCTTTGACAACATTCCTGTTGACGGTTCAACAAAAATGGCAGATGACCTTATGGAATCTGTAGAGCCCTTTGACTTGTCACAGGCAGTTGATTTCAATACTGCATATCTAGCAGGTTATCTTGCAGATAAATATGATGTTACGGCAGAAGAAAGTATGAACAGAGCAAATGAGAGGATCCGTGCAAGTGTGGGAGATGCTCTTGCAGAAACAGTTAAAGGTTACGATTCAATCGATTCACGCATTGTGAATATGAATGTTGCAAACGGATTTTATAAATATGCTCTTTATCCCGTTTGGATTCTTAATACATCGTGGAACGGCGAGAAATTCACCTTTGCAATGAACGGACAGACAGGTAAGTTTGTAGGTAATCTTCCGACTGATAAGAAGGCAGTTGTAACGGCGTCATTGTTGCTCGGTGCAGGAATAAGTGCAGTTTTATGTGGCTTATCATTCCTGCTCGGATGGATTTAGGAGGTGTCGGATATGATTAAAAAATTACTGACTATTTTCCTTATTACCACAATTTGCATTTGTTCGATAATTTCAGTTTCGGCATATACTGAACAGTATGTTTTTGATTATGTAAATGCACTTTCCTATGACGAAGTTCAAGAGTTGGAAAGTACAGCCGAGCGAATTGAAAATGAATACGGCTACTGTGTAATGTTCTGCATCACTGATGATGAAACAAATGGAAACTATGCACAAAACATTTATGATACATACACAGATAATGAAAACGGTATTATTTTCGTTCACAATATAAAAAGCGAAATGTATCACTACTATATAACTGAATCTGGAAAATCAACATTTGACTTAATAGAAATGCAAGATGCCTATGATTCAAACAATAGTTATTTCGGTGGAATAGAAGATTTTTATGAAGTTGTTGAAAACTCGTTGAGTTACGATGACAATGAAATTAAAGATACTGACACAGATGTATATACAACGGGTAACGAAACAGACAGCAGTAAAAGTCCTGTAAAAACAATCATTCTCTGTATTGTAGTGGGTATGGTTGTGGGATTTATCATCATTCTTGCCATAGCATCAAAAAACAAGTCTGTAAGAATGCAGACAAATGCAACTGTTTATACAAGACCGGGAAGCTTTGTTGTAACAGGCAGTTATGACAATTTCCTTTATAAAAATCTTGATAAAACACCAAAACCAAAGCAGGAAAACAAAAATTAAACCATAATCTTTAAGGAGGGGAACCCAATGGGACTTTTTGATTCGCTTAAAAGGCAGGCAGAATCTACAATCAAAAGAGAGGTTTCGCAAGGGATAAACAAAGCAGTGAATAATGCTACTCAATCTGTTGCAAAAGGAAGAAACCATTCTGAAACTTTTACTTTTGCATCACTTCCTACAAATATTGCTGAACTTCAAGCACTTCCCGAATCAAATCTTGATTCTGCTTTTAAAACAACAGCACTTACTCTTGCAGTTTTGTGCAATTATGAGCACAATCCTGATGCCACAATAGAAATGCTGGGTTTCCTTAAAGGTCCAGGTGAAATCAGCGGATTTGAAAAGCAGTTTATCAAAGAACACCTTGGTTCTGAAGGCTATAAAGCACGTTCATTTTTTGAGGGTGCAACTCCACAGAACAGCTATAAGCCAAATGTTCCTTATAAAATAACAGTTATTGAAAATCCCTATTCTTTTGATAATGAAAACTGGGCAACACTCTATGTTCAAAGTGGCGGTGCAGATAATCCAAGACCGATGAAACTTCGCAAGAAGCCTTCAACAGGACAATGGTTCCTTGTTGAAATTCAATGTCTTGCAGATATCCGTGTACCTGTAGAGGAAGACCCTTGGGCATAAAAATAAAAAGGAGAAATTATTATGAAAAAAATTATTGCTCTCGCACTTGTTCTTGTTCTTTCTCTCGGCGTATTTGCCGCCTGCTCAAAGGATAAGACAGAAACATTTACTATCGCAGTTCCCAATGATACCACAAATGAAGCCCGTGCTCTTCTTCTTCTCGAGGATATGGGACTCATCAAGCTCAAGGAGGGCACAGGTATCACAGCAACTATCCTTGATATCGTAGAAAATCCCCACGGTATCGAATTCAAGGAGGTTGAAGCAGCTCAGATCCCCAATATTCTTCAGGATGTTGACTTTGCTGTT
>JAZUSK010000026.1:0-45042 GCA_045606645.1 Acutalibacteraceae bacterium
GGATTACTCTTGTCACCCTACCCCTATTAAGCGCTAAGCGGGAAATAAAGTGAATTATATAAAAGTTTCATAAAGCCAAGACAAACTCCACCTTTTTAGGTGGAGTTTGTCTTTTACTCAAATTTGTATAGTCTTTTTGACTATTTATATTCACACTTTTTTGTCCTTTTTTTATATTGAAATAGATATATATTTATTTTATAATCTGTTTTATAGGTAACACTAATTCAGGGTGACAAGAGGTGTATATATGATAAACGTTGCTCTTGTAGGAACTTGGCATGTTCATTTTGAAGGGTATGCCAACTCAATAAAAAACAATCCGCTTTGTAACATAACCGCTCTTTGGGAGCCTGACGAGGAACAAGGCAAGAAATACGCTGACATGTTTTCTTGTGAGCTTGTGACAGATTATGATGAGCTGTTAAAACGCGATGACGTAGATGCCGTTATGGTATGCGCATCCACAGACCTTCATCACTCTATCATTAAAAAAGCTGCTATAGCGGGTAAGCATATTTTCACAGAAAAAGTTCTTTGCTTTACCGAAGAAGACGCTCTCGACGTGGCGAAAGCGGTTAAAGAAAACAACGTAAAATTCTGCATATCTTTCGTTTGGAAGAGTCGCGGTGAATTTATTTGGATCAAAGAAGCTGTTGACAGCGGTCTCATCGGCGAAGTAAACTATTGCCGTATGAGAAATGCTCACAACGGCACTATCGCAGGTTGGCTTCCCGAAACCTTCTACGACCCCGTTACCTGCGGCGGCGGTGCTATGATGGATTTAGGTGCTCACGGCATTTACTTCCTTAACTGGATACTTGGTGATCCCGTAAAGGCAACCTCAGTCTTTACTAACGTAAAAGTAAATTCGGTGGAGGATAACGCCGTATCTGTTTTCACTTACAAAAATGGAGCTATCGGAATAAACGAAACCTCTTTCTTAGCTCCCCAAAACCCTCACACTATTGAAATAGTCGGCGATAAGGGTACTATCTTCGCAGGCGGTCCCAACAACACCGTAACCTACAACAACGGCGACGGCTGGATAACGCCTACCCTTCCTGATGATATTGCTCCACCTATCGACTTATGGGTCAAGGGTATTGCGGAAGGTGAGGATATCCCCTACGGCATTGACGAGGCGGTCGCTTTGTCCCGCACTATGGAAATGGCATACAAAAATATTATATAAAGGAGAATAACTATGGATTGCATTTTCTGTAAAATTGCAAACGGCGAAATCCCCTCCAACAAGGTTTACGAGGATGACACCGTTTTAGCATTTTATGACCTTGAGCCTCAGGCTCCATCTCATATCTTGGTAATCCCCAAGATGCACATCACATCTGTTGCAGACGTTACTCCCGAAAACAGCGGTGTGATAGCACACATTTTCGAGGTAATAGCAAAAATTGCCAAAGAGCAGGGCTTTGACAACGGCTTCCGCGTTACAAACAACTGCGGTGACAGTGCCGGTCAGACTGTGAAGCACATTCACTTCCACCTTATGGCGGGCAGAGATTTCACATGGCCTCCGGGCTAATACTCCGAAGGGAAGAAAATAAAAAATGAAACGACCAATGCTGGTATCAGGCATAGTATTAACAGTAGCAATGGGAATTATTACCACAGTTCCCAAAGCCGCCGCCGTTATTCTTGCC
The DNA here is from genome assembly GCA_045606645.1 of Acutalibacteraceae bacterium. Lineage (GTDB taxonomy): Bacteria > Bacillota > Clostridia > Oscillospirales > Acutalibacteraceae > DTU089. The sequence goes on from JAZUSK010000026.1 coordinate 1,665, forward strand.
ATATCAGTATTGGTCTTATTTTTATCCCTCTTTAAAAAGATACGAAAAAACATATTCATTCCTACTATCGGAATATGCCTTTTATTATCCGTCATCTTTTCATTCGCATTTTACAAAGCGAAAATAGAGCCATGCATACCATATCACGATACGGAATGTAATCTGCAGGGTAAGGTTATCTCTACGCCCGAAGCCGACGGCTACGGCAACGTTAAATTCATTATTGAAACAACTGAAATAGACGGCGAAGAGATAAAACATAAAATTGAAATATTCGTCTCCGAGGGTGAGCTTAATGAAATCAAGCTTTTCGATGAGGTTTACATAAGAAACGCCGAAATCGCTATTCCTTTAGACCACAAGCTTGACTACGACTTTACTTCCGTTGCAGACGGCGCCTTGCTTACGGGTTATACTGACGAAGTGATTTATTTATCCGATGCAGACCGCACCCCCTACTACTATTGTCTCAGATTAAAGGAGCTAATCACCGACAGAATCGATCTCACTATGAATGACGAGAGCGGAGCTCTGCTAAAGGGAATGTTATTCGGCGATAAGACCGGTCTTTCCTACGAAACCACACTTGCTTTTCGCAGTAGCGGTATTGCTCATCTGTTAGCAGTATCGGGACTTCACACCTCTTTATGGTGCGGTATCCTTCTTTCTGTTTTAAAAGCTCTCAAAGCAAAGGAGCGGACAAGTGCGGTAGTATGTATCATCTTCCTCGTAGGTTTTGTAATAATATCCGCCTTTACTCCCTCGGTTATCCGCGCTGCGCTTATGATGGTAACGGTGCTTATTGCACCTCTGTTTAATCGCAGAGGCGATCCTTTCAATAGCCTTGGTCTTGCAGTTACGCTCCTTCTCATAAGCAATCCCTATAATGTACTGAGTATCAGCTTCCGGTTATCTGCCGCTGCAACCTTCGGCGTATTATACTCAATGCAGTTTCAGGAAAAGCTTTTCTCCGCAACCTGTCGTCACATCCACATAGAGCCGTTACGAAGGCTTGTTAACAGTTTACTTGCAAGTGTATGTGTAAGCGTCTTTGCTTCAATTTTCACACTTCCCGTATCTGCATATCATTTCGGAGTATTTAATCTTTTATCACCCGTAGGCAATATACTTTGTGTAACCTTAGCTTTTTACGGAATGATGTTTGGATTCGCAGGTATCGGAATCTCCTTTATTCCTACCGCTATTACTAAGGCTCTTTCCTTTGCATTAATAAATCTTACAGAGTTCATATTGGATTTAGTCACCGCATTTGCAAAGACCATAGGAAATATCTCCATAGCAACCGTTCCCGTACATAAGTCATATTTACTATTAGGATTGGTTGTCATCGCCCTTGTGGTATCTATAGGATACGTAATATACAAAAAGAAATTTGAAAACAAATACTTCAAGGGCGCCATTGCGGTACTATCCCTCGCTGTTCTCACAATAAGCATTCTCATTCCATTGACCGTGCCGCCACACAAAACTACTCTTACGGTGGTATCATCGGGAAATAATCTATATCTTGTTATCCGCGACGGTACCGATTATGCGTATATAGTAAACGCCTCGGATAGTGCTCAAAACGAGGACGATTACCTGCCGAAAGCAACCTGCGAAACTCTGAAATATTATATACCCACATACCTTTCGGGTAGTGCGCTAAATGATATAGGAAATGTCAATCAACGGTATTCTCCCGAAGAAGTGAGAGTCTCCGACTATACGTACCAGACCTTTATATCTAAAGGTGTCTCTTTACCCGCTAACACTATCATAGAAATTGCGGATAAATACGTCTTATCCGACGAAATAACTTTTGAAATAATTGACACATACAGTATAAAGTATGTTATAATAAAGAGTAATGAAAAATCGGTATTTGTTCATCTGAACGGAAAGCTTGACGCCGACTCTCTTCAATATATGAGCGGTTGCGACGCGATAGTTACAAACAGTATCGTACCCTCTGTTATCCCTCGGGGAATAGATACGGTTATTATAAGCGCAGATGCTACGGCTTTAACAAATCCCGATATTGAATACATACAAAATAATTGCAACAAATTTTATATTACCGCCCAAAGCGGTACAGTACAGATACCACTATAAGAAGGTGATACTATGGCTCAATTCAACGAAGAATCCTTGAAAAAGCAAATCAAAAGCGGCGAGTTTTCAAGATTATATATTATCTACGGCAACGAAGGATATCTTAAGCAATTCTACGCTAACACTATATGCTCTAAGGCTGTGGATAAGGATTTCGAGGATTTCAACCTTAAGAAGCTTGACGGCAAGGATACAAACCTCAATGAAATATACGACTGTATCTCTGCTTTTCCCATGATGAGCGAATACACCTGTACTCTCGTAAAGGACTTCCCTCTCAACAACTTCATTGGTGACCGAGCAAAGGTTGACAGTGAATTTGAAAACGTAATCTCCGATATCCCCGAAAGCTCCATCCTCGTATTCTGGATGGATACTATGGAGGTTGACGAGAAGGATAAGAAATGGGCTAAGGTGCTTAAAATATTCGATGAGACGGGCGTTTGTGCCAAGATAGACAAGCGTACTCGTGCCGCTCTCGAAAAGCTCCTCGTATCATCTGCCGCAAAGAAGGGCTGCGCTCTCTCAAGAGAAAACGCATACTACATAATAGACCTCGTAGGCGAGGATATGAGCACCCTTCAAAACGAGCTCAATAAGGTTTGCGCTTACGTAAACGAAGGCGAAATCGAAAAATGTCATATTGACAAGACTGTTATCGTATCTGTTGAAGCCAAGATTTTCCAATTATCAAGAATGGTAGTACGCGGCGAAGCAGACAATGCATACGAAAATCTTGCAAATCTCTTTAAACTGAGAGAAGAGCCCATAGTAATACTTAGCGTATTATCAAAGTCATTTGTTGATATGTACAGAGTAAAAGCGGCAAAAGAAGCAGGTGTTTCCAACGCAAAAATGGCAGACGAATTCCCCGGGAACGTATATAAAAACAAGTTATTCACTCTCGATAATGCATCTTCAGACGTTAAGAATTACTCCGTAACTCAATTAAAAAACGCACTTGATATTTTAGCCGATGCAGACCGCCGTCTTAAATCAACAAGCGAAGACGGTAAGACAGTTTTAGAAGAATTGATTTTAAGGTTGTTGAGATTATAATGATTAAAATCGACAGAGTTGTGATAGTAGAGGGCAGATACGATAAGATAAAGCTCTCATCTATTCTCGATGCCGTAATAATCGAAACAGAGGGTTTCGGTATTTTTAATAATAAGGAAAAGCAGCGTCTTATCCGAAAGCTTGCAGAAACTAAAGGGCTTCTTATACTTACGGATAGCGATTCTGCAGGATTTAAAATACGCTCATTTATTCGTGGTATAGTCCCTGCAGAACACATTGCCCACGCGTACATACCCGATATATTCGGTAAGGAAAAACGCAAGACGGAGCCGTCTAAGGAAGGCAAATTAGGTGTAGAGGGCGTAGATATACATATAATCATCGACGCTCTTGAAAGAGCCGGTGTTTTGTGCGAGGAGACTGCCAATACACCGAGACGCGAAATCACAAAGCTTGATTTATACGAGGATGGACTTTCGGGTAAGCCCGACAGTGATGCCCTCAGAAAAAAGCTGTTAAAGCACTTAGACCTGCCCGAGAGATTAACGTCAAACGCTCTCGTGCAGATATTAAACACCTTCTTAACCTACGAGGAATACAAAGAAGCGATTAAAGAAATCGATTAAGGATATTAACTATGGTCAATAAGAATGATGAATTCAATCTTAAAATAACCGGCTACACCTCCGAGGGTGGCGGCGTAGGTAAATATGACGGTCAAGCTATATTCGTTGAGAATACTGCCGTCGGCGATGAGATCCTCTGCCATATTATAAAGGCAAAAAAGACCTACGCCGTAGGCAAGGCTATAAAGATTATCAAACGCTCCAAAAACAGAATCGAGCCCGAATGTGACTGGTCCAATATGTGTGGCGGTTGCTCATACTCTCATATCACCTACGAAGAGGAGCTTTCTCTTAAGGAGCAAAAGGTGAAAGATGCCTTTCAGAGAATCGGCGGATTATCTCCCCAATTCTCACCCATAATCCCCTCACCCAATACAAAGCGCTACAGAAATAAGGCTCAGTACCCCGTAAAGCGTGACAACGGTACTCTCAATATCGGCTTTTACGCAAAGAAAAGCCACCGCGTAATTGACGGTGGTGACTGTTTATTACAACCTATGGAATTCACTCGGATTACCGAAATCATACGCGATTGGATCAACTTCAACTGTGTAACGGTATATAGCGAAACTACCGAAAAAGGTCTTATCCGTCATTTATATCTCCGCAAGGCTTTCGCTACGGGAGAGATAATGGTGTGTCTTGTAATAAACGGCACAACCATTCCCGCGCAGGATGATTTACTTGACAGACTCAAGGAAATCGAAGGCTTCAAAACTCTCGTTATTAATATTAACAGAGAAAATACAAACGTTGTGTTGGGCAAAGAGTGCAAAACCATACACGGCGACGGATATATCGAGGATATCCTTTGCGGTGTCAGAGTCAAGATATCTCCTCTCTCCTTCTATCAGGTCAACAGAGACGGAGCAGAGCTTCTCTATGGCAAGGCTCGTGAATATGCCTCTTTTAACGGCGACGAGGATATTCTCGACCTCTATTGCGGAGCAGGTACAATCGGTCTCTCAATGGCAAACACGGTGAAATCCGTAATTGGCGTGGAAATTATCCCCGAGGCTATTGAGGACGCAGAAGAAAACGCCCGCATCAACAATATAACAAATACCCGATTTATCTGTGGCGATGCCTCACACGCGGCAGATATGCTGAGAAACGAAGGAATTAAACCGCAAACGGTAATCCTCGACCCGCCAAGAAAGGGATGCGCAGAGGATTTACTTAAAACTGTAGCAGACATCGCCCCGAAGAAAATAGTGTACGTTTCCTGCGACCCCGCAACTCTCGCACGAGACTGCGCAAGGCTTCTCCCTCTCGGCTATGAAGTGCAAGAGGTAACTCCCGTTGATATGTTCCCGAGGACAGCGCACGTCGAGTCTGTTGCTTTACTAAACCAAACAAAAGGAGAATAAATATGGCTCAAGGAATAATGAGAAGAGAATTACAAATAACCGACATCAATGAAATAAAAGAAATATTAGACAAGGGTACCGTTCTTCATCTCGGTCTTGTTGACGGCGATGAGCCCTACGTAGTACCGATGAACTACGGCTACACCTTAGAGGAAGAAAAGCTTACACTCTATATTCACGGAGCAACCGAGGGCAGAAAGCTTGATATAATGAGAGTTAATCCCAAGATTTTCTTCTCTATAGAGAGCGATATCTCACCCTTCGAGGGCAGAGTGGCTTGTCAGTACGGCACCTCCTACTACTCCGTAATGGGCAAGGGTACTGCAACGATACTTGACAAAGCAGAAGACAAAATGAACGGACTTACTATCTTTATGAAGACCCAGACGGGAATCGACTTTGAGTTTAACGAGAGACTTGTCAGTGCCGTAAGCGTAATAAGACTTGATATTACAGAATTCACCGCAAAGCACAGACCGAAGCCCGTTGGAATCAAGGAATAAATTTTATACATAAAAATAAAGGATATGGCTTTTGAAAGCCATATCCTTTTTCATTTGTTATTGTGCAGTCACGGAGCTTGCATTCACTATTGCTGCACCCTCTGTTACAACGTAGGTAATCTTAACCGTATCGCCATTGTTAAGGATTACAACGTTAGCATCCTTAGATGCGGAAATAGCGAAATAGAGTTCGCTCTCATCAAGCTTGATATAGTAGATACTGTTACCGTCAACAACTGCCGTACGGATATCGGTAATAGCACCCGTTACCTCTGCGGTAGTTACATCGGGGGTTGTATCGTCCGGTGCGGGGGTACTACCGCCTGCGCCGAAATCAACCTGAAGCTCTTCTCCTGTACTTGCCTTAACAGTCTCTATATATGCGGTAAGACAAGATGCAAGGTCGGGGTTAGCATCGCCCTCTGTAGGAACGGCGTCGCTGACACGCTCAACGCTTACCATACCGTAGCTCTTAACAACGTTACTTGCATCCTTAAGAGCCATAAAGTAGGTTGCCTCGCCGTCAATATTAAGAAGCACGGGGAATGTAGCCATCCAGCCCTGAGCCTGAACGTTACCCTGAACGGCATTTTGAGCACCAACCTCGGTAGTACCTGCGATTCTCTGGAAAACAGCCTCGTGAGTACGCTGATTAATGATAGCAAAACCGATGATTGAGTCGTCGTTTACAACTGATGTAACACCTGTATAAAGCCAAACGTCATCGCCGTTTGTGATACAGCTGGAGCCCGTTGTAGTAACAACAACGTTTTCCTGACCGATATAGCCGTTGATGAAGCCCTTGCCGTATTTACCGTAGTAGTTGTACTGCTGTACAAGAAGATCCTCAGAGTAAATCTGGTCGATCCAAGCAATACTGGGATCGTTGTTGATCTGCTCAAGGTCATAATATTCAGTATTGTTCTTATCACAAGCATCTACGAGCACAACGCCGATAACGTCCTTACCGCCGAGAAGACCGATAGTATTATCAATTCTCTCGCAAACCCAGTAAGGATGACCATCCTCGTTAATCTCGAGAGAGGGAGTACCAAACATGTATGTGGGGTACTTGAATCTGAGAACACGGTCAAGACGCTCGTTGAGGTACTCACCGGTGGCAACCTTAATGTTGTCAAGACCGTTATCCTTAAGGATAACAACCTCTGCATCCTGAGTGTACATATTAACCTTTACGTATGCAGGGAAGCCCTCATCGGTATTTTTGAGCCACTTGAAGAAATCGCCGTACTTAAGAGGGAAGATTCTGTAAGGATTACCATCGTAGTTGATCTGAGTTGAATATGCCTCGTCAATAACGAACTGAGAAGCAACGGGAAGCTCACCGAGAGTCTTGTTAGCAAGAACAAGAGCCGCATCCTTGTCTATCATAGGAACGCTCTGGAAATCCTCGATGCTTGTAATGGTAGTGATACTATCATCGCTCTCGCCGAAGTTTTCAACCTTAACGTCAATAAGCTTGTTATAATCGTCCGCACGGAAAAGAGGTGCTGACACGAGATAGCCTACTACAAAAACAACGGCAAAAGCAATACCGATAATAATCGGAATCTTAACTGTTTTCTTAACGTAAGGCACGTATTCGGGCTTCGCAAAAACCTTCGTTGTAAGAATAGTCATACCGATATATATTAAAATAACAACACCGATATATGCGTAGAACTCTATTGCCTTGAAGTTGATTGCGGGAAGCATAAAGTAAAATGCAATAGCCGCACCAATAATTGTAGCAATAATGCAGATAATGAGTTTTAATGTCTTCTTCTCGGGAGGGATAACAACCTCTTTGGGTCTGCCCTTACCGGAAAAGTCAACCTTGATAGGATCCATTGTGACAACTCCTTTAAAATAGTAAACTATATTATATACTAATGACCGTTTAAAAACAAGTCTAATTTATTAACATTATTCCAAAATCCAATTACAAACTCCGCTATATACAGATGAAGAGGAATCCGCACCCGTAACGTTGGGGTTAACGGAAACAACAGACCTTCTGTAGAAAAGCGGTACTACGGGAACAGATTCGCTGCAGGAGGCAACAAATTCCGATATACCGACGTCGCCGCGCTTATACGCATCATAGGTCGTATAGAACTCTTCGCTTATTCCGTAATTGAGAGCACCCTCCGCAGAAAAGAACTCATCAAGAAGACAGTTAGACGTCAACTGTGTCTCACCAATATACAAATCGAAGAAGCCTTCCTCGAGAGCGGCAACGTAATCCTCCATAGTCTCCGTCTCTCTCACGGTAACACCTATACCGAGAGCCTCAAGGGACTTCTTAACCGACTCCGCAACGCCAACCTTGTAGGGATTCATATTGCAAACGAGAATAGAAATATTCAATGAATTACTTCCGTTTGTTCTTACACCTTCTCCGTTAAAGGAAGAATAGCCGTTTTCCTCAAGAATGGCAATCGCGCTTAAAGTATCGCCGTCAAGCAAAGGTCTTTCAACGTTTTCGAGCATATAAAACTCTTCTCTGTAGAAGGTTGATACAGCATCAGTCTGTCCCAAGAAAGATGTAGATGCAACAGAGGTTCTGTTGAGACCTATATTAAGCACTTGTCTGAACCAATCGTTCGATACCACTGTACCCGCCCAATTTGAATTGAGACCGATATAAACCAGATTATTCATCTGCTCCGAAACCGTAACCGAGGAGAGATTCGTGTATTCACCCGAGCTGAGATCGTTTCTGTAAATACTTATTTCATTTGCCTTGAAGGGATATATGGGGCTTGAAATACCCGCCATATCGTAGAGGGCTATCTGCTTATTCCAAGCAGCGTTATATTCTCTATGAGACGTATTTACCGCAAGATAAGGCACACCCTCAAGATAATCGATATAATACTTACCGCTACCGGCATAGTCATCACCTGACGTACACACAATAGGAAAACAAAGGGTATTCAAAACCATCGGGTCAGGGTTAATAAGCTGAAACGAAATCGTATTATTATCAATAACACTCACCGATGAGATATTTGACAAAGAAGCCTTAAAATATTCATTTGACGATGCTAATTCATATGATGACTTTACGTGATTTGCAGTAAGCACCGTGCCGTTTGTAAAGTTAACTCCACCCAAAAGCTTAACTGTAACCGTATTATCCGTCACAGTCTCTGAGGATGCCAAAACTCTCTTACCCATACCATCGTCAGACTGCACGTAGAGGCTTTCATACAACACCGTCATAAGATCTTTGTTAAAGTTACTCTTTGCCTCGTAGGGTTTAAAGCTGTCTGCACTCGTATAAGGAAGCGATATATCCGCATCAATTATAGTCGTAGGCAGAATATACTGTTCTGTCTGTGTAGTAGTAGCGGGGGGTTTATCACCGCACGCACTCAAAGTGAAAGCAAGGGAACAAACAAGCACTAAGGCAACAATTTTTTTCATCCTCTGACATTCACCCTTTCTATTGATAAAGCCTTTCCGGTTTTCTCGTCTATTTCAATAATACAGCCATTCATTGAATATTCACCGGTGGCATTCATAAATCTCACAGGGAGATTCGACTTAAACTTTTTAATAGTAAGCTCCGGCTCAATACCCAAAACAGACTGAAGAGGACCAACCATACCTACGTCGGTTATATACGCAGTACCCTTTGGTAAAAGCTGCTCATCCGCCGTCTGCACGTGAGTATGAGTACCCAAAACCGCCGTAACCTTGCCGTCGAGATAAAAGCCCATAGCACGTTTCTCTGCGGTAGCCTCCGCATGGAAATCTACTATCACAGTCTTACAACCGTCGATTTCCTTGAGAGCCTTATCAATTTCGTTAAAGGGATTGCCGAGAGGCTCAGAATAAACGGTACCAAGCATATTGATAACCGCAATACGGTATCTACCCTTGTCAAGGATACCTACACCCACACCGGGAGCACCCGAGGGATAATTATACGGACGCACTACGTTTACCGCATCCTCCAGATGATCCATTATTTCAAATCTCTTATAAGTATGATTGCCGAGGGTTATCATATCAACTCCGCTGTCAAAAACGTCACCCAAGGATTTAGGCGTTACACCGTTACCCTGCGCCGAGTTTTCTCCGTTAGCAATACACACGTCAATGTTATTCTTTCTCTTGAAATCAGGCAGCTTTCTCTTGAGAAATTCGCAACCGCCCTCACCTACTACGTCTCCCACAAAAAGTAAACGCATAATTTTTACCGTCGTTTCTATATATAGATTCAGGGTGACAAGAGTAATCCGAACTATCGTTAAACCTGCTTTTCACCCAATTTATTCTTGCAAGGCTTAATAAAACAAGCGAAACCACCAAGGGGTCGGGGTTCCGCTTTGTCTTTCTTTATTTTGCGAAATCAATCGCGCGGCTTTCCCTGATAACGTTAACCTTGATCTGACCGGGATATTCAAGCTCGCCTTCGATCTTCTGTACGATGTCACGAGCGAGGAGAACCATCTGATCGTCGGAAACTGCCTCGGGCTTAACCATAATTCTTACTTCACGACCCGCCTGAATAGCAAAGGCATTATCAACGCCCGCGAAGGATGTTGTAATCTCCTCGAGCTTCTGAAGTCTCTGAATGTAAGACTCGATGTTTTCACGTCTTGCGCCGGGTCTTGCAGCGGATATAGCATCTGCCGCCTGAACGAGACAAGCGATGACTGTCTTTGCCTCAACGTCGCCGTGGTGAGCCTGAATAGCGTGGATAACCTGCTCACTTTCCTTGTTCTTACGAGCAACCTCAACACCGAGCTCGATGTGAGTACCCTCTTTCTCATGGTCGAGAGCCTTACCGATATCGTGAAGAAGACCCGCTCTCTTTGCCATCTTAACGTCTGCGCCAAGTTCCGCAGCCATAAGACCTGCAAGATATGAAACCTCGAGAGAGTGGTTAAGTACATTCTGACCGTAGCTCGTACGGTATTTAAGCTTACCGAGAAGCTTAATAATTTCACCGTGAAGGCCGTTAACACCTGCATCGATAACTGCCTTTTCACCTGTCTGGCGAATGGTGTTTTCAACCTCACGCTTTGATTTTTCGTACATTTCCTCGATACGAGCGGGATGAATTCTGCCGTCGGAAACGAGTTTTTCGAGTGTAAGACGAGCAATCTCACGACGTACGGGCTCAAAACAGGATACTGTAATTGCTTCGGGAGTATCGTCGATAATAAGGTCAACACCTGTAATTGTCTCAATAGTACGGATATTTCTACCCTCTCTACCGATGATACGACCCTTCATCTCGTCGCTGGGAATAGTAACAACAGAAACTGTAGCTTCTGCCGCGTGGTCGGCAGCACATCGCTGAATAGCACCTGAAATAACCTCTCCCGCAAGCTTATCCATATCATCCTTGAGCTGCTGCTCATAGTCGTAGATCTTGGTAGCTTTTTCGTGTGTAAGCTGTTCATCAAGGTTCTTAAGAAGCACGTCTCTTGCCTGCTCCTTTGAGTAACCGGAAATTCTCTCGAGAATCTCTAACTGACTTCTCTTGAGAGATTCAACCTCCTGCTCCTTCTCTTCCAATGCTTTAAGCTTCTGAGCAAGAGCTTCCTCTTTCTTTTCCTGGGCTTCTACCTTCTTATCAAGGCTTTCTTCTTTCTGGATAATACGTCTTTCCTGACGCTGAACCTCTGCACGTCTCTCGCGAAGATCATGCTCGGTCTCTGAACGCAACTTATGGATTTCATCCTTTGCTTCAAGGATTGATTCCTTTTTCTTCTGCTCGGCTTCGGTCATAGCGTTATTCACGATACGAGCCGCTTCCTGAGTAGCAGAACCTATAGCGGCTTCCGCAACCTTCTTACGGTGAGCGCCGCCTGCAATAAAACCGACAACGCCGCCGACAATAATGGCAACGACCGCGGTAATAATATAAGGCACCATAAAAATACTCCTTTCGTAAAATTCTCTTTAATTCAAAATAAATAAAAAATGACGGATTACACATCCGTCATTGAACGCAGAGAAACACTCTGCATATATAATAAAAGTTTTGTGGCAGGCATTCACATGCGTGCAAAAATATCTATATAACACAAAAATATTCTTTTTTATGAGAAAATATATAAAAAATAAAATGAATATATATAAATAACAAAACCATTATCATACAATACGGATAGTGTACTATTACCACAAATAATACATCATCTCGTATATTATAATAAATCTTGGTACAATAGTCAAGAAAAAACCTTCTACAAATACAAGTTTTTTTGCTAATTTGTATATATTTTCTTGTTTCTCACCGCAGATAATTTAAAAATCAACCAAGCTGCGGAAAGGTACTTGAAACCTCGTGGATTATGATTTCCGCACGTGTTTTTTCCTCTATGTATTTTTCGTCGTCTCTTACTTCCTCTTTTTTCCATACCAAAAGAAGCTTCGGGAAGGTAAGAAGTGTCTCAAAGGCGGCTTCCCTACCGTAAGCATCTCTTAATATCCCGATTATTTCACAAGGGTCTGTGTCTTCCGTTGAGAAGAGAACCCCCTGCTGAGCAAGATATGCACAGAGCTTTCTCGCGCTGTCTTCATTACCATCTTCGGCGCAGGAAAGCACCGCATCAAGACGCTTCTCCATCTCTTCAAGAGGCAGGAGAAACGCTCCCGTCATAAGTATTCCTATCTGTTGCTGGTCAAACCCGCGCTTACGAAAAGCACCAATAAACTCGGCAACAATCATATCTACTTCTTTATTCTGCTCCGTGGGTGCAGTAGTACTGTCGAGCATCCACTGAGGAACGTTATTTGTCATTATGTCTGCCCCCTATCAATCGCCGCTATAGGTAGGTGCATTTTTCGGTGCTGTCCCCTTTACTACCTCATGATAATATTTATAAGTCATAGGTGTGTCAGAGCTGAGATTTCCCGCATCCGTAACCTCGCCGAGGAAAATGGTATGAGTCGCCGTCTCCATAGTGTTTATAACTTTGCAGGTAATATAGCTCATCGCCTGAGGTAATACGGGAAGATAACCCTTAACGAGAGGCTCTATACCCTCGAATTTGTCAACGTCTCTTCCGCTTCTGAAACCAAAGGAGCCGATAATCATCGGATCAACGCCTTCGCCAAGAATATTGATTGCGAAAACGCCTGTATCCTTGATACATTCATTAGTATAGTTGTCGTGGTTTACTGATACAGCAATTGTTGCGGGAGTAGAAGTAATCTGCATAGCAGAATTTGCGGTACAGCCCGTAGCCTTTCCCTTTGCCCACGTAGTAACCACGTAAACACCGTATGATAATTTAAATAAAGCAGTTTTATCCATATAAATACATATCCTTTCATACGTCTTTTAACTTATTATATATCATTGTTTGAAGTATGTAAATAATAAACTCATTCTCGCGAATGAGTTTATTTCCTTTATTCTTCCTCGAAAGCTTCCTTACCGAGACCGCAGATAGGACAAACCCAATCATCAGGAACGTCCTCCCATGCAGTGTTTGGTGCAACACCATTTTCGGGGTCGCCCTTTGCGGGGAAATATTCATATCCGCAGGGACAAACGTATTTCATATTAAGCCCTCCTCAACAATTTAATAATATCCATATTATTATCCTATTGTTTGAAATTAACCCGTGATTATTGACTTTTTTTAAAAAGCGATATACAATTAATTGATAGATATAATAATACATAACGAAACGGACGGTTATTATGAAAAAGATTTCTTATATAATTTCAGCAGTTGTTGTCTGCATTATTGTAGTGGGCTTCTTCGTTTTCGTCTTAACTGAAGGCGATCCCACAAAGAGCAATGAAGGTAAATTAGTTCTTGATGAAACTATGGTAATGGTTCTTGAAGACGGCTTTGAGCTTGACGGCAGATACGACAGAAGACTTTGCCCCAACGGTCAGTTGGCTTTAACGAGAGCAAACAGAACGATCATAGAAGTCGAGCAGGATAAGAACGTAGATATCGACTACGAATTCGTTGATTACGAAATGGGTGAATACTCCAAAATTGACGAATACAACTACGTAGCAAAAATGACCCTTAAGGGAAGAAATTCCGCAGGTGAATATACCTACTTTGAAACCGAAGCATATTTCTTCTGCGTTGAAGCAGACACCGTGGGCGGTTTTGCTCTCCAGGTAGAGTGTACCGGTCTTGAGGCTTACGTAAAGGACCTCATATGATAAAATAAAATCAACTCAAAAACAACACCCGCTTACCACAAGGTAAGCGGGTGAATTTTATTTTAATTAACCAAAATAGCTCTATTATTTTCTATATACATTTTTGATATTTCTGCACGTTCTTTACATTATTGTCGATTTATGTTACAATAGGCTTACCACACAAAAACTCTATAATGAATTATTGCATTCAGAAGTGGGCATTTTACTTAGGTAAAAGTGCTGACTTCAACTTTTCCATTTCTGAATGCGAGAGTTTTTTGTGTGGTAGCAAATCGGAGTCCGGCATTTTTCGGTGTGTGTGACTTCGTGTTGCACACACTTTTTTATTTTACGGAGGTTAAAAATGAAAAAAATATGTCTTATTCTTTCGGTTTGTATTTTGGTACTATCTTTATCTTCTTGTGGTGAAACCGTCGTTCCCGATGACAGAATTTCCATCCCTGACATTATTGATACGGATGAGGCTACTGCGAAAAATGTTCTTTCATCTAACGGATTAATCCCCATTGTTAAATATGAGAATAGCGATAACATTGAAGAAGGTAATGTAATTAGAACAACCCCTGACATTGGTACATTAGTTGATAAAAACAGCAAGATCACTATATATATTTCGGAAGGTCCCTCATATATAAAGGCAAGTGATTCAAGAGCAGAATGGTGGTTTTTATCATATAATGAAGACGATTGGGAATTTTATACACCATACATTCAAAATGGGATTCTGTATATTGAATGCTATAGTGTAACTTTTGGATGCGATATGGAATGGCAAGATAGATACGACGAAGGAAAAGTAATTGGAATCGCATCCATAACTGACTCATTTGATAAAACTGTTCCTGTATCTGCAGAATACGAGAAACAGTCTTGGTCTGCATACGAGAGCCAAAGTTTCACTTTAGAAATACCCTTGAAGGATCTAGATGTATCACGACCTACTGATATGTACTTAAAATTATACACCCAAAACGATGGTGATGTACGAATCAACTTCTATATTACTTGGTAATTGATATACACATAGAGCTATTACATCAATTAAATGTGTGTTGCATTTTGCATAACCAAAAGAGTGACCTTTCGGTCACTCTTTTTACAAATTCTATTCTATTAACCAAAATATCTCTTAAGAAGACCTTCGAATGCTTTACCGTGTCTTGCTTCGTCAACTAAAAACCCTTATTTATCAAGGGCATTAAGCATCTTAGCACAAAATAAGCACAAAAAGTAAAAAAAGTTATGACAAAAAATACTCGTAACGAATACGATATAACTTCTTTTATTTTGTCACTTCTAATACTAATATACCATTATATAATAATATTGTAAATAAGATAAATCAAAATTTTACGAAACATTTAATTTAAACTATTTCTCTAAATCTTGGATAACATCTAAAACCTTCATTTTTTCATTTATAAAGGTTTCGGCATTTTCGAGAGCAATTTCGTATGATTTTAGAGACTGCTCGATATCATCTAACTGTTTAGTTTTCAAAACAGAAGAAACATCGTTACTTAAGGACATAATATTTCTCGCTTGGTTTTTAAGTTCATTGTTTGCTTCCTGTAACTTTTCTATTTCGTTTTCGTGATGAAAATTCGATATTGCGATAAACAAAACTTGCAACAGTTTAAATGCTTTTATAATTATAAAATCTGTACTGTTGGCAATTTCATTTAAAATACTGGCAATCATCTTCTTTTCTAAATATGATGTTCTTCTTGCTTTCTGAATTTCATCCCATAGAATATGTTTGTTCTGCCTGTAATACTCAAAATATGTACTCGTGTAGTCCTTGTATTCTTCCCACGAAAATGCAAGGACTTCTTTTATTCGCTCATTCTGACTGCGATATTCTGCAGCATCTGCTCTAAGAGAAAGATTTTCGATGTGTTCAGAAAAAGCATTTTCAATTCCATTATTTTTCAGATATTCAACCAATTCATCTTGATACCTTAATAACTCCCCTGCTTTAGCATCAATAAGTGCTTGGTCGTTTTTGCTTTTTTCTTTTTCTTGCATCAAAATATACTCTTCCTTATGCAGATGTTTTTTTGAATGTTTTCCCTCGACAATGTTTATGCCGTGCTTTCTGGCAATCTCACTTAAAATCTCTCTTTCCCTGTTTTGAAATGCAATCGAACCATTATCACCTCTTGCACCAGAAGTCAATCCTTGTTGCCTAAAAGCACCATTTTCGGAAACTCGAACAGGTAAACCTCTACCTTCTAAATCTGTCCAACTTATCATATCTAAATGGATATGTGGAACTCCACCTTTGCTACTCGTGACACTTCCGCTTTTAGTATTTTTAATACCAGTTTCATCTCGGTGCAGGTGACTGGAAAACACAAACAAATGTGGGTTTCTTTCTTGGAAACCTGCCATATACTCGTTAAGAACATCCACTACTATTTGCTCTTTGTCGCCACCACATTTAAAAGCACCATCATAAGCATCACAATTTCCAACTGAAATAACAATCTCATAAAAAGGTTTGGAATATCGAGATTTTATTCTTGCAAGTTCCTTTGTACTTGCTCCACGAGATTTCGCTTCTTGTAATTTCTGTTCTCCTTTTTCGTACTGCTCTGTAATGTGTTTTAGATAATCTTTAATCTGCCTACTCGGTTTTTTACCTTCATTATATTGTTCTAATGCTTTATCAAACAAATGATGATAAGCATCTTCGAGCGACATATCAATATAACACACATTTAAATCTCTTCTACTGGCATCTGAATGTGGAACTGGAATAGTTCTACGATTGTGACCAAGATGAGCAGATGAGCAGGTTCCTTTATGAAAACTTGCTGTCAAATTGTATGGCACAATACCATCTCCTTTCTTATTAATAAGTATGACTATTTTCTTTTTATTACAAAGTCTGTTGACTTGGTAATAACACAGTATTACGAATTTCCGTGCCAGCCATTCGTGTTGTGCTACTCCGTAGAGGATAACTTTCGCACAGTACATTTATCTCGATTAAGAACGATATTTATCATTCTTAATTTAAGCAAATAAGCAACTTTACTTTAAATAAGAAAGGAGTATTAGATGAACAAACAAGTAGATATCAGATGTTATGTGTCGGCAGATTTCAAAAAGAAAATCAAGCAAATTGCTCTCAATAAAAACACATCTGTAAATAAACTTCTGAATGACATTCTTCAAAGAGAATTTGGTGAACCTAATACAGAAAAAGAATTACAGGAAGAATTAAATGTGATTTTATCGAAATTAAGCAATAGTGCTACCCTCTCACCTAACGAAAGAGAAACCCTTAAACAAAGAAAACGAGAATTAAAATTATTACTGAAAGGAGAAAACAACAATGGATAATAAGAATAAGATTGAACTAAAAGAAATTAAAGTTTATTTAGACCCCGACACAAAAGAACAATTACAGATGATGGCAAAAGCAAAAAACACTTCACTTAGAAGTTTTATCAGAGATAGTTTAGTACAGTTCTGCGATATATCTTTTCTTGATAAAGAGTTGCGAAACCTTAAAATTGAGTCAAGTGATGTAATAGAAAAAGTCAAAAAGTTAAAATAAAGGTGGTTATTATGGAAAATGAAAAAATGATAAATCAAGTGATGCTATGGCTCGAAGACCAAGATACCCGTGATGAATTGAAAAGTAGAGGAAAGCAATTAAACTATCACAAACTATTTCTTAAAGCCTACCTTGTTAAATCAATTGCAGTTTATTTAACTGCAAAAAACAACAACGAAGAAACTGATTATTCAACCCGAACAAGAGGAATGTGCCAAATGCTATTATTCGTTTGTGATGAGTTTGGGTATCTAAATAAACAGCAGGTCGCTAATTACAAAAGAATACTATACAAAAACTGCTCATAAGCAATTTTGCTTATGAGTAAATTTTTTCATCAGCAAATCTTTCATTCTTATTTCAAATAAGTTTGAAAGGAGTAATTTGCTTGACTGTTTATGAAATTCTTTTTCCACCCGATGAAAAATACCAAGGTATGATTCACCTTGCTGTTTTAAATAAAAAGAAAGAAATGAAAAGTCTTGGTAGTTATTATCCGAAAGATTTACCAGATAGAATTGAAACTTTAAAAATAATCAAAAGTATGAATTATTACATAACTGCAAATTCAACCTATCCGTTCACAAAAAGAAGAAGCGAAAACATATTCGCATTGAATAACATTGTTTTAGATTTTGATATTCACGAAAGAATGAACCCTTATCTACGAGAAGAGTTAATCGAGGAATTTGTGTGGAGAGCAAAACGAGATTTATTTTTTATTCAAGGAGAATTTAAAGTTCCGATTCCTAATGTAATTCATAAAACTGGAAGAGGTTGTCAACTTTGGTGGCATATACATTCAACATCGGATAAATTATTGTTTTTGTATTATAGAATTATTGAATATTTTGGGGTTATTTTTAACGACTTTTTAAGTGAATATCCAGAACTTGCAGAACACATTGAAATAGATATTTCTGCAAGTAAAAACAAAGTGGGTTTATTCAGATTATTTGATACATTCAACACACATACAAAAACTAAAACAGAAACAGAAATATTACATAAAAACGGTTTCGACATCAATGAACTAAATAAATCACTTCGAGAACACCCTGTGATAAAAGAATATCTTATAAAAAAAGAACAGCGAAAAAGTAATTATGAGAAGAAAAATCAGAGTGCTGCCAAAGGAAAAAAAACACAATACCAGCGAGGTTCTTATGATGCCCTACATAGAAAAAGACTTACCTTCATTAAATGGTGGTCATTGGAGTTAGATGATGTTATCGGTAAACGAGATATTCTAATTTATTACGGTTTTAATTCTGCGAAAGAGATAATGATAACCCCAGAGGCAGAAAAATGGTGTAAGGAACTAAATCAAACATTCTCTGAACCACTTGAAAGTATCGAATATATTTTCAAAGAAATTCAGAAATCTTTTCATATCAGAAGTAATGTGTTTTACGAAAAACTCGGAGCAACAGAAGATGATGTGAAAAGGTTTGAAAATGAATATTCGAAGCAATCTGTGAACCTAACACGGAACTCGGAAATTCAGAAACGAAAAGCATTGAAAGAGAAGCAAAAAGAGATAGCACGAGATTTATTACATAAAGGTGAAAGTTATAAAACAATTTCTGAAAAAGTCGGACTCTCAACATCAACCATTTACAGATTGGCGAAAGAAACTAACAAGAAAAACTCAGAAGAAAAACCGTGGGAAACTCTCTGCATAAGCAGAGCAACTTATTATCGGAGAAAAGAACAAAAAAAGTTATGAGAAAAAATTGAACATTTCACCTTTATTTCATACTTATTTTGTAAATCACTCGCATAGGTAATATATAAATTTTAAAACCCTAAAAACCTTGGGTGCGAGGAAAGGAAATCGATTTATGATTAAATTAAAAGAAAGAATAAAAAAATGGTGATTAATATGAAAAATTTTAATAACAATCAAGAATGTATTCAAATGACAATGGAAGAAGCAGTTCAAGAAGTTGAAAAAATTAATAAAGAATTTGAAAACATTGAGTTCGCAAAAGAGCAGATAAAATATTATCTTGAAGAAGTAGAAATTCTCGAAAATTTATACAAAAAATACCACGAATTTGATCAACTTTCTATTGATGAAAAATGTGCATTAGGTTCTGCAATTCGCAAAAAAATAGAATGCGATAAAGAAAATATCGAATGGTACGAAACAACTTATATAAATAAAAATAGAAAGGAGACTGTCTTCTATGACTAATAGTCAAATTTATGCAGACCCATTTGAAGATTTCAAAACCTTACTAATTTGGTTAAAAAAGGGTTATGTTCCCAAACAAAATGCGATTGGTAGTGTAATACACCGAAGTAATGTTGGTTGGGGAATTATTCTCGGTAAAGATATTGTCGTAAGATATTACGAAAAAGAAATGGAATATAACAAAGAAATAGCAAAAAAAATGTTACAAGAAAGAGAACAAAACGAACTTTTTGCAAAAATGAAAATGCAGGAAGAGATATTAAAAAAATATAGTGTTTATTTGATTAGAGAACATAATACCGAATTTCAATGGAAAAATCTTTTTAACAAAAAACCAAAGAAAAATGCCAAGAAGTATGATAGTTTTTGTTTATTAAAATTTGGTGATATAAGAGCACCAAGATACAACTCAAAAAACTATTATTACTCAAAATATGAACTTGAAGATATGACGAATGACGAAATCGAAAAATTCAACAAAAATAATAAATATAAAATTTCAGATGAAGAAATAACTATTTTAAGAAAATATATTGAACACATATATGAAATAACTGAATAATTATCTCTTCTTTTAACTAAAATTAAAAGTCAAAAGAAAGGAACAACCAATATGATTTATACAATGAAAGTTAAAAAGTCACGAATTACAATATATCGATACGAACTAAACGACGGTTTTTATGCTGAAATAAACTTTGATAAAAAAAGAAAATATTATGAATGTTACCTAGGACACGAAAGAGTAGGTATAAAAGATTATATGTTCGGACTTCCTGAATATCAGGAATGTGAAGATAAACACTATGATTTGTCCGACATTGAAGAAATTGTATTTGATAATATCGCTTATGATAATTATGTAGATTATTATATAGAAAGATATATGGAAGATTGGGTGATTCCAAAACTACACATCTTTTATGAACTTAAATGCAACAGAAAAAAGAAGTGAAATGCAACTATAAAAAAGGAATTTCAGTAAATAAAACTATTATTCGGTATAGTGACACCAATCAAACCATCTCACGTTTGTGAGATGGTTTTTTTGAGACTATTTTTCATCAAATATGTTCGTAAAGTATTATATTATACCCATATATGACTTTAAGATAATTGACAGTTATTCGGGTTATAAAGAAAACCATGTTGGGTTCTAAAAATTATAGGTAAGAATTATCTCAATACTATTTCTAACATAAGAACTACCTTTACTTTAATGTTGCTCAATATCATATGTTCACTTGTATTTCCTACACTAGACAAAATCAAACAATAATGTTAGACTATACATATGTAAGTATAGTTATGTGTAAAGGATAAGTTAGCAATGTGTATTAACACTTTCTTTGATTTCTGTTCTGGTATCGGTGCTGGGAGACTTGGTCTTGAACAATGCAATATGAAATCTGTTGGATATTCAGATACCAGCAGATTATCTGTGACTACATATAAGTTGATGCACGACACATCCAACGAAATCAATTATGGCAATCTCAAAAAAATTGATGGTAAAAAACTACCTAAATTTGATTTGCTAATTGCCGGTTTTCCCTGTCAAACCTTTTCTGTAATTGGAAGAAAAGCGGGGTTTGAGGATAGTAGAGGTCAAATAATTTTCCACTTAATAAGACTAATACAAGAGTGCCAACCGAAATGTTTTATACTTGAAAATGTTCGTGGTCTTGTTTCACACGACAAAGGAAAAACCATACAAAAAATCATTGATGAAATAAATAGTATCGGTTATTCCGTAGAGTATAAAGTTCTTACAAGTTTGAACTATGGTGTTCCACAAATGAGACAAAGAGTTTATTTTATAGGCTTCAACCGCAATCTTGTTTCAGAACAAGCGATAAACAATTATAAATTCCCTTTACTTGAACAAACCCCACCACCATTATCTGATTACTTAATTGATACAAACAATGAACTAAACAACGAAGAAATAGAGCGATTCAATCGATATTTAAACAACCCTACCAATCAAGGAAAATATCAAATTGAAGATTTTATAACGGAAGATTTTTTAATTATCGATACCCGAATGTCTGATTTGCGCTTATATCGTGGTAAAGTCCCCACTCTCCGTTCACAAAGAGACGGAATATTTTATGTTAAAGATGGACAATTAAAAAATCTAACTGGATATGAAGCATTACTGCTACAAGGTTTTCCAAAAGAGTATGCAAATCGTGTTAAGAATGAGGTGACTAATAGACATTTACTATTACAAAGTGGAAATGCTATGACGGTTAATGTAATTAAAGCATTAGGCGATTCCATAATAGAATGTTTAAATTCCTATGAAACATAAATTTAAAGAAGAATATGAAAAACTTGTTGTCCCATATGCACCAGCAAAAGATAGCAGCAAACGAATAATCATACCCCAAGCAAAAATTGAAAAAATTGAAAAATTAGCAAAACAAATCGCTGATGCTAAAACACAAGAAAAACATCATTTAATAGATGGTTTAAACGAATACAAAAGACAATATACTGGTTTGTTGGGAGAAGCAGCAATAGAAGAATTTTTCGACATACAAATAATTGATTATTCTGTCGGAAGTTCAAACACCTATAACATTGCCGATATGAAAAAAATCGGACTGAACATTGGTGTAAAAACCGTTGAAGTATGGAAATTTCCAATAGTTCATAAAGAACCTCCTCGTCCTGAGTTAATTTGTATTAAAAGAACAAGCAATGAGGTTTTACTTTTCGGATATGCAAGTAAATCTGTTTTAAGTCAATATCAAACAGATGATTTCATATTAGACTCTAACCTAAAAGCACGAGGTACAAAGTCTGCTTTTTATGGTTTTTCAGAACTATTAGATGTTAACAACCTTAATGAACTAATTTCTATATACAATAAATTTGATAAGGGAGCAGATTAAAATGGAAACTTGGAAAGATTTCGAAAATACCTGTTACAATTATCTTGTTGAAACATACGGAAAAAACTGCAAATTTGAAGCACTCGGTCAATCAGATTCAACAATGTCTGATATTAAAGTTTTAACTAATAATAGTGAATTTTATATTGAAACGAAAGAAAGTCTCGCACAATGTGGTCAATTTGTTTTATATCCAGATACGAACAAAAGGACTTTTATTTATTCACAACAAAACAAAAGCGAACTAAATAAATATAGTAAAGCGATAATTGATTATATGAATGATAATTTTGAGATTTTCGCAAATGCTGGAACAAGAGGTGTAGATATTCCTGTTGACAATGAAATAGTATATAACTGGATAAAAAATTATTATTATTCAAAAAAGGTTCGTTTTTTCATAACCAAAGACACAGATTATATAATATTTCCAATAGAACAGTTTGATAGGTATTTTTCGGCATCTGCAAAATACAGAGTTAAAAAAAGTGGTTCAAGTAACCCTACCAAATCTAATATTGATGAAATTAAACAAATATTATCAAATAATGGTTTTGTTTTTGAGTTGGTTATAGACGATAATAAAATATATATTAAAACAAGCAACGATATTGACGGGTTAAAACTTACTGGAAGTAACTACACCTATTTATTCAAAAGAACAGAACCACAAATATATAATATTCGCAGACTATCAAACACCCATAATGCTAATGTTATATTTTCAATTAAACTAAAAGCACATCAAAATATCGAAGATTTGAAGAAATTCATAACTGCTATAAGCAAATGAAAAGTTAAACGCAGAATGGTTTATCCATTCTGCGTTTCTTGTTTAAACTTTAAATATGTGTTAATCGCATATTTGTATGTACTCAAATAGTATTTTCCGATTGGTAACTCATTATCAATTAAAGAAAGCATTTGCTCGTTCTCTCCTTTATTAGAAAACAATGATAGAAGATATCGGCACTTATCTTTCTTATATTCTAAATCAAGGTCGCAATTATTGACAGAATGTTCTATTTTCTTTATCCGTGATATTGTATCACTTACAACTTTTGGGTTGTATTTATTATCCAACAACCACTTTCTGAACATTACCTCATCCATAACATTTTTCTTGATATATTCTACCTATTTCTATTGCGATATATTGAAGAACATCTATAACAACGGAATTACCAAATTGCTTATATGCCTGATTGTAATTTGAAATAATTTTATAGGTATCAGGATAACCCATAATTCTTGCACATTCTCGGGGTGCTAATTTTCTATATTTACCATTAACTAAATATCCACCTGTTTTTGCAAAAGCACCACCACCATAGGCAGAAAGAGTTATCGCTATTCCTTTCGTGCTATAAATTCTTTCACCCTGTCCACCTTTATTTACGATACCTAAACGAATGGGTTTATTGCTATACTTA
Source organism: Acutalibacteraceae bacterium (assembly GCA_045606645.1). Lineage (GTDB taxonomy): Bacteria > Bacillota > Clostridia > Oscillospirales > Acutalibacteraceae > DTU089. Next base: position 25,567 of record JAZUSK010000026.1, read on the forward strand.
TTATCCACCTTGTTTTCCATATATGTATCTTCGCGCTGTACATATAATTTATCTGGCACATCGTTTTCATCTAAAAGGAAATCTTCAACATGCCTTATGAGTTTAAAAGGTGCAGGAAAAACAAAATCATCAATTCCTAAATCATTTCTGAAACAAACCATATATATTCTTTCGCGCTTTTGTGGAACACCGTAGTCAACTGCATTAAGAACTTTTTGAAAGAAAGTATATCCAAGTTCTTCCATCGTGTTTTGAACTACCTCTAATGTATGACCATTATCGTGTGTAGCAAAGTTTTTAACATTTTCCATAAAAACAATTTTAGGTTTTTTACACTTAACAATTCGTGCTACATCAAAAAACAATGTTCCTCTACTATCTTCAAAACCTCGTTGTTTACCACTTATTGAAAATGCCTGACAAGGAAAACCGGCACAAAGAATATCGTGGTCTGGTATAGTTTTTTCATCGACTTGTGTAATATCGCCTTCTGGTATATCACCAAAATTATCGTTATATACCTGTTGTGCAAATTTATCCCATTCATTTGAATAGACACATTTTGCACCTAATGATTGTAATGCTAATCTAAAACCACCCAAACCAGCAAATAAATCAATAAAAGTCATATCTTTTAACCATAGTCTTTCAATATCAATCATTGTTACACCCCCAAATTCTACAAACAAATTATAGCGCACTGCGCTATAAAAATCAACATATTATTTCTTATAAATCTATTACTTTTGATGATAAAAAAATGTAGGCACATTCGTGCCTGCATTTTTCACTTTTTTATTAGTTGAAAAAAGTTATGACAAAAAATTTAATAATTTTCTCTTCTTACATACTTGTTTTGTAAATCAAATCGCATTAGGTAATCTATAAATTTTAAAACCCTAAAACTCCTTGGGTGCGAAGAAAGGACAATGATTTATGAAATTATTAACAAAAGAGTTAGAAAAGAAATTCGATGAAACACCACTTTATTCAAAAGATGGACAAGGTTACGATGCCGAAGTGCTGGTTAAGTATTTCAACCCTATTGGTGCTGGAACTTGGCTTATTACAGAAGCAGAAAAGCAACCAGACGGAGATTATTTGCTTTTTGGTTTTTGCCACATTCAAGAATGGGAATGGGGTTATGTAATGCTTTCAGAATTAGAAAATCTCAGACTCCCCTACAATCTTGGAATCGAAAGAGATTTATATTCTCGTGGAACTGTTAGAGAATTGTGTGACATTGATTTAGATAAAGAAAATGAAGAAATATGCAACGATGACGAAGAAAGATGAAAAGTTAAAAATGGTGGCTGAAATGAAAATAGAAAAAACAAATATTATAACAGAAACATATAAAGTTTCATCTCGTTTTTATGTGGATGTACAAACGGACTTGCGATTTCCAGAATATACAAACTTCTATATATACTTTGAAAATTATGGCATCAAAGAACATGTAGTAGGACTAGATGTAAACAAATTAAAAAAAGAATTAAGATTAACAACAATGGAAGAAGTTATAGAACATACTGTAGACGAATACGATTTATACATATATTATGAAGATTATATAAAAGGCTCTTTTGTTGAGGAAGAATATGCGAGAGAATTTATAAAAGCAGACCTTGATATTCCAATGTTTGAAAAAACAAGAAAATTGATAGAAGAACAAAACGAGAAAACAACAAGTGAGGATATTGACTAATGAACAATAACACAAATAGAAAAGATGCAAATATAGAAGAACTTCGCAGAAGAAGTAAGGAAGGTTTTTTAAGTAAACTAATAAAACAGGTAACACCTATTAAAGAAACCGTTAAAAAACCTGCAGAACAAGAATATGATGAACTTGTTTCATCAATTTTAGATGAATAAAAGATAACAGCACAGATGAAATTTGTGCTGTTATCTTTTTATGTAAATGTTATAATACTTTTCAAAAAACAACAAATATTTAATGCTTTAATTTTTTATAAGGTCATTCATTGAACTTACACTTTCTTGTATTTTCTTTTGGGCGAATTCGTTCTCATCTGAATAATAATATTTAAAGAGTGTTTCGTTCTTTTTATGCCCTGTTATTCGCATTAAAGCACCTATTGGAATGCTATGACTTGCCATAATTGAGAGTGCAGTTTTTCGGAATGTGTAAAAACTGAAATCTTCCTTTTTGTAATCATAAGGACATATATCTTTCCTGATTATTTTAGCATAATACTGAAATGATGAAGCGGCATTATAACGACCTTTGGTATCAAGCATTATGCTATCATCATATAAATCATCAAGTCCGTTTTTATCTTTAAAATCATAAAATACTCTCTTATTATTCGCTTTGAATATAAGAGGGTTTTCTTTTTTTGCCTTGTTTATGAGTGTTTCTCTTTTCTTTGCTTCTGTAATTAAAGCATCTGGAATGTCAACCACTCTCGAAAATGTTTTAGGTGATTTAACTGTAAGTGTTCCGTCGAATTCTACAATTTGCTTATCAATGTTAAGAGTTTTCTTTTCATAATCGAAATCAGAAAACCTTATTGCAAATGATTCTGCTGGTCTTGCACCAGTATATAAACTTATCAAGAATGGTAAAAGATAATCTGTATCCTTCAATAACTCATATATCTTTTGTATTTCTTCGGAGGTTAATATTCTTATATCTTTTTCTTCTTGACATTTTGGCATTTTTATATTATCTGTTAAAACCTTTAGATCATCTGCCGATAATATTTTATCTGCGAAAGCATTGTTAAATACCAACCAAAAAAATTTTAATATGCTTTCAACATAAGAATAAGAATAACCATTTTGTTTTGTTCCTCGTCCGTCACCTAATTTATAAAGTTTTTCAAGATAGTTATTAACATCAGCATAAGTAATATCTTGTATTTTTTTGTGTCCAAACTCGTGTTTTACATGCTGATTATAAACCGAGTTATACTTTTTCATTGTACTTTCTTCTTTGGTTAGTTTGTTTTGTAATGCTTCCCAGAAAGCACCGAATGTTATTTTATTGTTTTTGTATGTAATATTTTTGTGCAACTCAATGATGTGATTCTTCAATGCATCTGCTGCTTGTTTTTCGCTCATGAAATGACCATCAATAAATGTATTAACCTTCAAATCTTTATCATATAAGCGATATGCATAATGTCCCTTGATAGAGCGATAAATATATTTAGTTTTACACTTATAATAGGTTATTCCGTTCCTGTTAAGTTGCCCTTTTGCTCGTTTTTTTTCACTAGGAACATTTCTTATAGGTTTCAAATCATCAAAATCTTCGATAATAATCTCCTCAGGGGGGAGCCATTCCAATTTAACATCTTCAAGAAAATCTTTCATAATATCAACTCCTAAAATTATAATAGCACAAAAAATAGCACAAAGCAACATTTGTTTTTTTATGTTAGCACAAATAAAGAACAAAAAGTAAAAAAACTTATGAGAAAAAATCTCATAAGTTTTTCAAGGTTTTATTCAGTTCTTACAATTTATAAACCGATTTTGTCATAAGTTTTTATGAGAAATATCTCTTAAGAAGACCTTCGAATGCTTTGCCGTGTCTTGCTTCGTCGCGAGCCATTTCGTGAACAGTATCATGGATAGCGTCGAGGTTCTGCTCCTTAGCCATCTTAGCAAGCTCGAATTTGCCGAGTGTTGCGCCGTTTTCTGCTTCAACTCTCATTTCGAGATTCTTCTTTGTGGAGTCAGTTACAAGCTCACCGAGAAGCTCTGCAAACTTTGCTGCATGCTCTGCCTCTTCGTATGCTGCCTTTTCCCAGTAGAGACCGATTTCAGGATAACCCTCTCTATGAGCAACTCTTGCCATTGCGAGGTACATACCTACCTCTGTGCATTCGCCCTGGAAGTTAGCGCGGAGACCTTCGATGATTTCTTCGCTTACGCCCTTAGCTACGCCGAGCACGTGCTCTGCTGCCCAAGTCATTTCTTCGTCCTTAACTTCAACGAACTTCTCTGCGGGAGCCTTGCAAAGAGGGCAAGCCTCGGGGGGATTTTCGCCTTCAACGATCTGACCGCAAACTAAGCATTTCCATTTTTTCATAACAAATAACTCCTTTATTAATACAAATTATAATTTTAATTATATTATCGGCAAGCTTTACACAAGCCGTAATAAACAGTTTTCTGTGACTCTACCAGAAGCCCCATATCCGTAAGTGCCGGTGGCACTTGAGTTTTGCAAAAGACGTCTGTTATATTGTGACATCGTTGGCAAAGGAAGTGTATATGCTCTGATAGGTTTCCTTCGTAGTGGACCTTTGTGTCGCTGCTTTCCACTATCGTTATGAGACCTTCATCCTTTAGCTGATTGAGATTCCTATATACTGTACCAAGACTGATATTTGGAATCTCCTGCCTGACTCGTTCGAAAATCATATCTGCCGTGGGGTGGTCACAAGAATTTCTGAGAACTTCGAGAACTGCGTCTCTCTGCTTCGAGCTTCTCATATTATCACCTCGCTAAGTAGTAACGATTACTATTTACAGTTATAATATAACAGACAGATATTCATTTGTCAACACATTTTATGATTTTTTTAAGAAAATTTTTTCCAACTCTATATACTCGCTTATTTCATCGGATAATCCTCTGTAAAACGCGGCAGTTTCTTCGTTAAGCAGAAGATATTTACCCACTCTTTTAACCGCCTTGCAGAATCGTCTGTTGAGGGTTATATCCCCTTTTGTCAGCGGACAATCGGCTCTTTTGTCGAAGTCAACCTCTACGTATTCTTTTCCATCATTTTCTATTATAAGCGGAAAAACAGGATATATTCTACAAGAAAGCGGTCTTCTTTTTCTGTCACATCTTCCCTCGCACACCGCAACGAGTGTACCGTCATCCGATTCCTTGACAGCTATATCGGGATCAATAAACTTCTCTTCTCCGGGGAAAAGAAGCATACCCGTATTCTCGTCTCCGCCACAGCATTTACCGTTGCAAAGTCTTCCGCAGTCGAAATCAAGGGGCGTATATCTTTTTAAAACAGAATAACAAGATTTGATAACGTCTTCTTTTTTCATAAAATTCTCCTTGTTTATTTTATGGTATAAGGGACAGAATATTATACAGATAGGAAAACCTATCTTAGGGTGACAGGAGTATTCCGAAGCTGCCTGAAACCGGTATAATTCGGTGCTTTTCACCCAATTTATTCTTGTCCACTACAAAAGGAGGAAAAAACAATGAAGGAAATGAAAAACAACAGTATCGGTTGTACAGTAGAAAACTGCAAGTATCATTGTGCAAATGAAAACTACTGCACAAAGAACGCTATTAAGGTTGGCGCTTGTGGTTGCGACGTTAAGAATCCCGACGCTACCTGCTGTCAGTCATTTGAATCAAAGACCTACTAATATAGGTTAATTCCAAAAAACACAGGTTTTCAACAACCTGTGTTTTTCTCTGCTACTTAGTAATGTCCAAAACTATGTTTTCGGTGTTATGAGCAACAACCCAATTACCGTTAAGGGGATGTCCGCGATATACGTTATCCTTCATAACAATATCCTCTGCACCGAAAACCGCAAATGCATATATATTATTTATAATGAAAAGATTGTTTTCTACAAGAATATTCTTATGAACGGGAGATACGTATTTTCTGATACCGGGCTTAACGAGAATTGCGCTTTCCTCACAATTCATAAACGCGTTACCGCGGATAACAGCATCTCTTATAGGTCCGCCCTCAAAGGCTTCGGTTACGTCGTCGGCAATTATAATGCCGCTCTTTCCCGTATTAAGAAATTTGTTGTTTTCTATTCTTACCCTGCCGCGTGTAGTAACCGCCACACCGCCGCCGCTTATACGATTTAGAGTATTGCCCGAAAATTCAAAATCCGCATTTGCGGAGAGATTTTCCACTATACCGCCCTCTCCGATTGGTGGGTCGTAGGTGGCAAGCTCCAGGTCGTAGAAATATTCGTCTCTGAGGGTCGCCTTCATAACCTTTACAGAGGCAATATCCTGCATAGTCTTAGGGTTAATAAAGGCGATCATATCGCCATTTCTTATACAGTCGATGCCGTAGGTTGCAGGGTTGCAGAATTTTACGGTCATTTTATTTTTATCGGATCTGACTATCTTAAAATTCACACCCGAGAGAGCGCATCCTCTGTTGCCCCCGGAATCGAAGGTCGAATCCGTAACCTTAACCTTTCCGCGACAGCTGCTGAAATTAAGAAAATCAGAAACAGAGCAAAAGTCAACAGCGGCTTTTGTATTAGGCACAAAATTCAAGCCGTTGAGGGTAATAAAATCACTATTTTGCGCTACTAAGCCAATGCCGTAGTTAGATGTCTGCTTTATATTATCCAAGGTGATATTCTTCGATGAATCTATAAGAACACCAACCTCTTTGCGCACATTGGGATATATATAGAAAACCTGTCCCACTTCAAAATCCTTAGGCATAATAAAGCGCACGTTGAAAACGTCTTTGGAAACGGGCTTTATACTTGCCATACCATGAAGAGGATGATTGCTCTTCGTTAAGTGACTAAGGTTGTCGGGAGTAGCCGTGGGGACCCATGATGCATTTTTTAGCTCGGTAAGAGAAGTCTTGTAGTCTGTACCGTGCCAGAAATATTCGCCGTTTTCTTCGGAAAACCTATCGGCGTCTTCTATTTTAAACGTTACGTAGAAGGTTGATGCCTTCATCACGGAAATTTTGTGCACGTTAGGATTAACAGTCTCTATGCTGAGATTTTTAATCTTTATATTCTCACAATTCTTAATTACGAGATGAGTCATAATCCCATCCATAATGAAGTTTGAGTAGCTGCAATCTATGTCCATATTGCGAATATTCTCTAACACTATGGCGCATTTGCGGACATTCTTAGCCTCGCTCTTGATATATTCATCGGCGGGAGCGGTGTTTGATATGTGCAGCTCTCTCTCCTCTGCATTTTTACTGCAGAAAACGTAGTTACCCTTAAGCAGAGTCAGGTTTTTATTAACGGCGGTCTGAGAAGTGGTGTTAAATAAATTTCTGAATCCAACGGTTGCCTCGGTATTTGGCTTCACGCTGAATGATTCGGGATATATAACCATACTCTCACCGCCTTTCTTAGTTTCTCTTAATTCGTCACATATAATAATACATTAATATACAAGAAAAAGCAATAACAGTATATGTAAAAGAGCAAGAAAAGACCGCCGACATTTGCGGCGGTCTTTTCTTGATTCATAGAAAGTTTCAATCTTCCTGCGTATCGTATTGGCAAGGTTATGATAGCATGACAATGTTGTGTCTATGTTGCAACTTTGTGAACAAATTGTTAACAATGGCATTTTTTGGAAACACCTTTTCTTCCCTTTGGTCACATTCACCAAGTATTAAAAGCCTCTTTTATGCACCTTTTAAAAAATCTTAAAACAGAGTAAATTGTTTTACTTTATTGGTTGAAACCGCTTAATTAATATGATAATCTATATCTGTAAAAACCCATACGGAGGTATTTTTTATGTCAAATATTCTTGATGCTTTCAAAGAAAAGCAAGTAGAAACAAAAACATATTCCGGTAAGAAGATTAAGGTCGGCATTATCGGTTGCGGTTGGATCGCAGAAGCACACCTTAAGAGCTATCTTAAATGCGAAGACGTAGAGGTTGTAGCATTTGCAGATATCGTTCCCGGCAAGGCAGAAGAGTTTGCTAAGGCAAACGGCGTTGAGGGCAGATATTACCTTAGCGACAAGGAGCTTATCGATAACGAGAAAGACCTTGATGCAGTTTCTATCTGTACATACAACCGTCAGCATGCTCCCTGCGCTATCTATGCTCTTGAGCACGGCGTACACGTACTCCTCGAGAAGCCCATGTGCGTTACTATCGAAGAGGCTGTTGAAATCTGCAAGGCAGAGAAGAAGAGCGGCAAGATTCTTTCCATCGGCTTCCAGCCCCGTTTCGACGAAAATATGAAGATGGTTAAGAAGATCTGCGAGAGCGGTGTTCTCGGTAAGATCTACTACATCCAGACCGGTGGCGGACGCAGAATGGGTATCCCCACTCCCTTCGGTACATCCTTCATTCAGGAGGATACAGCAGGTCTCGGCGCTCTCGGCGATATCGGTTGCTATTCACTTGATATGGTTCTTAATGCTATCGGTTATCCGAAGCCCCTTACAGTTACCGGCTTCAAGGCAGGTATCTTCGGCAAGAAGCCCGAGTATCTCCAGAAGCCCGAATATACAGAGGTATTCGGTGTTGACGACTTTGCTGCAGCATATATTCGTCTCGAGGGCGGTATTACTCTCGACTTCCGTATTGCATGGGCAATGCATTGCGACACTCCCGGTGATACAATCATCATGGGTACAGAAGGCGGTCTCAGAATCCCCTCAACAGAGTGCTGGAACGGTTCTATCGGTGGACCTATGACTATCTACCACAATATTGCCGGCGAATGTGTTGAGACAGTTATTCCCGAGTGCGACAACAACGGCGACAACTTCGACAAGAAGATTCGCTCCTTCATCGACGCTATTGAGTTCAACCTTCCCTCACCCGTTCCCTCAAGCCAGATCATCTACAACCAGGCAATTATCGACGGTATCAGCCGTTCCTCCGACCTTGGCAGAGAAATCGAAATCGAGATTCCCGAGTTTTAATTAAATACCCAAAATACACCAAAAGGCTTATCGGTTGCAAAACCGATAAGCCTTTAATTTTTATCTGTTAAGTTCGATATTGGACTTTCCGTAGATAAATTCCTGCATAGTTTTCGCTGCCAAGGGATAGTCAACCTCCCAGTACCACGTACTGCCGCTATAGGGAGTACGAGCATTCTCTCCGGGGAAAACCTGCTCTTGAACAGTGAAGTTAAACCAACCGCCAACGACCGCCTTTGTAGCGAGACCAATAATCTCACTTTCGGAATAGCTGGTCTGGAAGTAAGGATAGAATTTAGCAACGTAATCTGTAATCTCAGAGGTGTCTATAGTTGACATCTTTCTAAGAAGGCTCATAATAAGAGTTCTCTGATTCTGAGTACGGGTAACGTCGCCGTCTGCGAAGCACTTACGGCTACGGCAATAAGCAAGAGCCTGGTCGCCGTTAAGTGTAACGGAACTACCCGCCTGAAGATCCCAATGGTAGAAATCGTTAAGATATGATGCATAGCTCTCTGTTAAGGGAACATCAACACCGCCAAGCTCGTCAATAGCCGCCTTGAAAAGCGCAAAGTTAATCATAGCGTAACCGTCGAGCTTTATTTTAAAATGAGTCTCGATAGTATGCATGAGGCTCTCCACACCGTAGAACGGGAAAGCTGAGTTTATCTTATTGAAGCAGTTACCGTCTTCGAGATAAGCGTAGCTGTCGCGCATAATAGATGAAAAGGATATAGTACCAAGTTCAGTATTAATAGACGCTATAATCATCGAGTCTGTAAGACCTGAGATAGTATTCTGATTTCGAGTATCAACACCGATACAAAGAACGTTTATAACATCCTTATCGTACATCAAATCTCCGCCGTTAGTTGCCCATTCTTTAATAGAAGCCTGAAGCTCTGTTGCATCGCCCTCATAGATGGTCTCGAATACGGGATCGTTTTCCAAAGCAGGAGGAACAGTCTCATCCTCATCGAAGTCATATTTCATAGTATCTACCACTTCGGGAGCATTTTTGGACAAGCTCTTAAGATACATAAATGCACCCGTATAAGCCACCACGCCTATTACAAGAATAATGCATATTATCGAGATAAGCACCTTAGCCGCGCGCTTTCCCTTGCTTTTCTTTTTCTTTTCGGGCTGAGATTCAGATTTGAGCTCGTCATCGTTATAAACGGATTCATCGATTACAACGGGGTTGACATCCTTTTTCTTTTCAATTTCGGGAATTGCAGCACCCTCCTCGGAAAGAGCCTGAATTGTAAATTCTTCCGTTGCACCCGTTACCTTTTTTTCTTTATCTGACATAAAATCACCTGCACCTATTATATATCATTATTTATGTTTTACAATAATTTTAACTGAAAATTAATAAATCATTTCATTCCGTTATAAGAAGTCATAACCGCTTCCTCGGACATATCGCAGGAGAGCTTATATACGGGCACCTCCGACAGCACACGGCTAATCATATCCATTACCCTGTCCATAACCTCTTTCTCCCTTGTACGGGCAGTCTGCTCCATAAAAAGTCCGATTGCCGCCGCACCGGGGATTCTTTTTATCTTATTCTCGCCACGTTCTATAAAGCAGATACCGCCGATGGGAGCACCTATATTAAGGCTCTCGTCGGTCTTTCCGCTCCACGGTGTACCGAAGGCATAAAACTGTCCGTTGTAGTAACGTATAGCGGGCTTATCGTCGTTAATAATACGAGCTCCGGGAAGATACTTCATCCAGAGATGCGTATGGGTAGATTTACCCGTACCGGGATTCGCAGAGAAAAGGTAAGCCTTACCGTCATACTCTACACAAGATGCGTGGAGCATAATACCGTCGTGCTTCGTTAACTGCTCGTAGAAATACGAACCGCTGAAGAAGTACTCCGCCTCGTCAAAAGAAAGGTGGGGATATTGTGCCTGACGGTCAATATAAAACTGCTCAGATACCTCGTCAAAGGTAACATCCGGCTCTCTGTCGCCCTCATATAAATATTGCTGAGCGCGTTGCTTGAGCAACTCGCCCTTAACATCAATATCAATAACAAGATCTGCTGCTATAAGTCTCATTTAATACTCCTAATTATTCAATAACGTCAAATTAATTTACGATCTAACGATATTCAGAAGCAATCGGTACTCCTTTTGCTCTCAATTCGCATACTCTATCTATGATATATCTTACTTCTTCTATATCCTTGTTTACCTCTGTATTTTCAAATCTTAAAACATAAAAGCCTAAGCTTTCGAGATACGCTGTTCTTTTATTATCATACTCAGTATTTTCCTCATAAAAATGCTGATATCCATCGATTTCAATTATTAACTTTAATTTTGGGCAATAAAAATCGACTATGTAATTATCTATTATTCTTTGTCTATGAAATTTGGGTGTTCTATCTTTTAATATCTGGTACCAGACCTTCTTTTCTTCATCAGTCTGGTTTTTTCTCATTTTCACTGCATATTTTTTCAAGTCGTGATTTATAGGCAAAGGCTTTCTCTTGTCCACTATAATACTCCTTTGAAATCGGAACTGCGTTGCAATTATACGTGCCTTACGGCACTATAACTCTCCACCGTTCCGCTGAACTTCATTACACAAGGCAACAACTCACGCGTCTAAAACTATAATCCAAACTCAAATTTATTCCAAGACGGTCCCCCTCTCTACACTAGAGAGGTCAAAATAACCGTCACCTTTTTCTTTCATATTTAATTTATGAAGACAAAAAATTTTGAAATCATTTATAAAATTTAGGTTATTAATTAACTCTCCCAGAACAAAAAAGAATCCTTGCGTCTGACCTCTCTAGTGTAGAGAGGGGGACCGACGCGTAGGGTAACGGAGCGTTGGTGGAGAGTTATAGTGCCGTAAGGCACGTATAATCTTATCCTCAATAAATTCACAATTCACCATTAAGCCTTACGAATTAATAATCGGTAACATACCGATCCCTAATTCCTAATTCCTAATTCCTAATTCCTAATTATTAAACTACACAACCCGGGTTGCCCCGGGTTGGTAATAATGTTTAACTAATGAGATTTACTCACCGGTTGGTGGCATCAGCCACGGGGTGGTGGATTAATACCAGCCGCCGCCGTCTGCTTCGCCCTTAGAACCAACTGTAAGTGTGAGTACATCCTCGAGCTCGAACTCCATGATTTCGAGCTCAGGTGCAATGTATTTTTTCATTGTAAAAAATACCCCTTTCAATATATTAAATAGAATTTAATTATTGCTGAAAAAAGTCGGAGTAATTAAATTCAATACCGCCATCACCCTTGTTACCCATGGTAACTCCGCCTCCGGAGGAGGTGGTTGCCGGGAGAGTGGTTGTATGGACGACAGAAGAAGCTGTTAAAACATCCTCTATCTCAAATTCAATTACCGTAAAATCGGCTTTTTCATAAGCTTTCGAAATCATTTTGATTAAGCTGCAAGAGCAGGCATACCTCTTTCAACAGCTGCAAGGTAGATAGCATTAGGTGTATCTACAGAAGCTTCCTGCGTTGTGTATTCTGTTGTGCCATCGCTCATTGTGATAGCGAATGTTACAGAAACATTCTTAGTATCAGCGGGATCGAAATCTGCGAATACTGCACGGAAGCCATAGCTACCGTCTGCTTCTTCCCACATTGTAACAACATTAGAAGTTACTGTTGTGCCGTTGTATTCTGCAGTAGCAACGATGCTCTGGATGTTTGTAACAACATCGTGACCATCCTGTGCTGATGTATCAACAGTAAGACCTGCTACGTTACCAAGGAAGCCGAAGAGATAGTTTTCAGCTGTGTTGTTAGCGTTGCCGCCATTCCACTTAGCCTGTTCGCCGGTGTGAGTAACTGCTACGGAAGGACCGGAAGAAACCTTGATTGTGCATGTGCCGTATGCATACATATTTGTCTCATCGAAAGGCATATATGATGTATCGGGCTGTGCACCATAAAGACCACCGAGACCGATACCATCGTTAACATATGCGTTATAGCCTTCATAACCAATGGGGTTGAAGCCGATAACGTATGTTCCGTCGGGAGCATCTGCCTTAACCTTCATCTGAACAGTAAATACATCTGCGCCACCACGAGCATCATATGTTGTTGTCATATCGTCAGCAACGTTCCATGTAACAGCTGTTGTCCAATCATAAAGCTCAGAAACACCACAAGAAGAAGGAATCTGAACACCGGAAGAACCGCTATCATAACCAGCCTGAAGTGCAACGAAACCATGAGAATCAAGCGCACCAGTTTCTGATGTAAGATTTGAGATTAATTCGAAAACATTACCATTGTAACCCATATCATACTGACCACCAATCATCATACCTGTAAGGTCGTCAATAACATCAATAGATACAGTGAATGTAATTACATCGCCGGGAGCATAAGTATCCTTATCTGTTCTAATCATAAGATTAACAACAGTATCTGCAGGTACTGCAGCATATGATCCAACAGCGAAAACGTTGAAAATCATGATGAGCGCAAGAGCTACACCAAAGATCTTTTTAGAAATTTTCATTGGAATCTTTTCCTCCTGAATTAGGATTATTTAATTATTTGTAGTTACCAGTAAGAGAAGCCATCTTAGTAGCAAGAGCACCCTGATCTACCTTTTTACCTGCAACGTGTGCTTTAACTGTTGTTGTATCATTAGTATTGATGGTATGCATCAATGCTGCAGCAGCAACAAGCTGACAGTTAGCAGCCATTCTCTGTACAGAGTTGTTTGCATAAGTAGAAGCGGTAGCAGCTGCTTTCTTAACTGCTGTAACGTCGTTAGTGTTGATAAGACCGTTACCGTCAACGTCACCGAAGATAACAACAACGTATGTTGCAGCTACAGTGCCGTCAGCATTCTTAACTGTGATAACTGTACCAGTACCGTAACCGGAAGCACCAATTGAACGGCTGAAAGCATATGAACCACCGTTAGTTACTTCAAGGTTGGTTGTGATGTAGTTTGTGTTCATGAAGGTATTGTTTGCCTTCTGTGTGAAACCGTATACTACACCTGTGTAATCACCACCGAAGGTGTGTGTCTTATCGATGATGATACCTGCCTCTGCAGAAGCTGTCTTAACAAGATCTGCGGGGAGAGCACCGATATTTCTAGCGGGAGTCTCGATAGTTGTATCCTGACCGATGATAGATGCACCTGTTGCAAGGATACCGTCGCTCATACGAGCAGCGAAGAGAGAACCGCCGGGATTTGTCTTTGACTTAGCGTCATTAATGATCTGAACTGTGCCTGAAGCACCGTCAGCTACATTAAAGTAAACTGTACATACTACGATACCTGCAGTTGCATCGATAGCTTCGTCAGCATCCTCAGCAGGATTGGGGATGATAGCAACGATGTTAGATGCGCCTGTTTCATCGAAAGCGATGTCTGCATTGTAGTCAGCTGTAAGGCCTGAGCCTGCAACTACGTCTGCAATTTTGATATTTGCGTTTGAGAACTCAAGCGCAAACTGCATAGCACCAACCTTGTAGTCAGCTTTGAGAGAAACTTCTACATACCAGTTGCCGCTAGCATCTTTTGCAGCCTCAGAAAGAGACCACTTCTGATAATATGTGCTGTCTTCATCTTCGTAACCGATTTCACCGATAGCGAAAGCGCTAACTGCGAAACAGGAAAGAGCGAATGTGAGAGCAAGCACAATGCTAAGAATCTTTTTAGACATTTGTTTGCCTCCTTGGGTTTTTATTTTTCATTTTCTTCCAAATTGTGGTCGGTAACCACACCGTTTAAGCTGATTTCCTATATATATAATAGTATATCTTTTTTATCCCCACCCATCGGGTCGCCCCGATGGGTGAGTGTTATTATAAAGAAACAATCAGTTTAAAGGATTTTTAAATTTGCTTTAAGCAAACTAAGACAATTTAATTAGTCAACAACGAGGTTAACGATAGCTCCATAGTCGTCAGCTGTGATTGCACGGTCGTTGTTGCTAAGGTCACCTGCAAGGAGGTAGCATTCGCTAAGTTCAGTCTTTTCAGACTCAACAAGAGCTGCATAAGCACCATCAAGTGCGTCAACTACACCGTCGCCGTTGATATCACCGTTAACGATAACCTTAACTGTAGCAACGGGGATCTTGATGCCTGCATTTACAGTGTAGAATGTAACAACTGCGCCTGTACCTGCAAAGCCTTCAAGGTCTGTGTCAACTGTGTAGTAGTAGTCGTTAGAAACAGTGATGTTTTCTGCGCCTACTGTTGCGTTGTCAGCTGTAACTGTGAAGAGAGCCTTAACAGCGTCAGCATCGAGACACTCAGCAATGAATGCTGTTGTAGCTGTAACAGCTTCGATACCCTTCTCTTCGTCAGCTTCAACGAGAACGCTTTCGGAAACGGATACACCGTTACCTGTGATAGATGTGTTCTTGAACTCAAGTCTTGCAAGAGCTTCCTTGAGTGCATCAGCTGCGTCGTCAACCTTATCCTGGTCTTCTACGCTGTAGCCTTCTGCACGAACAAGAAGTGCGGAACCGGGGAAGAGCTGAACATCGTCGATTTCATTGTAACCGAGCTCAGCAAGTACCTGACCGAATTCCTTATCTGTGTTGTTGTAAAGGTTTGCATTAGCAAGAGCGTGCTCTGCCTGTGCAATAAGAGCCTCGAGCTCTGTGTAATCTGCTTCCATGTCAGCGAGAACAAGGTTCTTACGAGCACAGAGGAGATTATACTTAGCTTCGAAGATGTGCTTCTGAGACTTAACTACGCCGTTAGCGTTTACAACGTCGTTAGCATAGTCGAGAGCTGCAGTGTATCTATCCCAGCTAATCTCTGTGTACTTAGATGCGTCTGTACCAATCATGTTGTTAGCAGATGCGATTTCGTCAACGAGCTGTCTGTCGATAATGCCGTATGTTCTCTTAAGAAGTCTCTGAGATGTACGAGTGAGGAGGTTATCCATCATTTCGATATCAAGAAGAGTCTGTCTTGCAAGCTCAAGCTTTCTGTCGTTGAGCCATTCAGCCTTAGCCTTGATTTCTTCATCCTCAAACTTCTCAAGAAGAGCAAGGAGATATGTTTCATACTCGTCACCTGCAACGAGAGCACGGAAGTCATTTTCTTCCATCCAGTTGTAGTTGAAGTATTCGTCGATTTCTGCTACAGTACCGGGCTTAGCATCGTCAACGAGCTGGAGGAGCCAATGAGCATCATCACGAGCGTCGTTAAGACGGTTAAGTCTGTACATCTTGTAATCTGTAAAGTCGTAATCGTAAGTGTACTGCTCTTCGATAGACTTAAGGTTTGCTTCGAGAGCAACGATAGCTGCGTTAGTGTTGTCACCCTGACCCTCTGCAACGAGCTGGTCAGTTGTCTTAGCACAGTAAGCAACGTCGTTAGATGTTACGTAGAGTGCTTCGTAACGAGTTTCGAAATCATAAACAGCGTTTTCGTTCCAAGCCTGGAAACCAGCCTGAGTACCGTTAATGAATGCAGGAACGTAAGCGTTGATAGCAGTAGCACAGTCGATCTTTGTAACCTTTCTTACAGCGATCTTCTCTTCGCCTGCCATTACGTAACCTGTTGCGCCTACAACGTTACCGTCTTCGTCAGTTTCCTCAACGATGTTCTGAACGTTTGCCTCTGCATACTCGGTAACTGTGTTTGTATAGCCGTTAGCACCAGTGCCTGACCACTTACCACAGTCTTCCTGAGCGATCCAAGCTGTTGTTGTGAAGTTAGAATCACGGAAGATTGTTTCGCCCTCATCATCAGTCTTGTTAGCTGTTGTGAGGAGACCGTTTGCGTAAGCTGTACCGTTAAGGTTGTATGTGGATGCAAGTCTCATTGTATCCATTTCGTTACCTGCAAGAGATGCAAGTCTTGACTGATAAATATCGTCGTAGTATTTAAGAACAAGGTTGTGAGGTCCGTTGTTAGTACCCTTTGCCTTAAGTGTGATGCTAAAGGTTGTATTAGAACCGGAAGTCTTATTTGTAGCCTCCCAAGCAGAAGCGTTAACGCTACCGCTAACAGTAAGAGCATCACCGGAACCGGGCTGAACTTCGCCATCCTCGTTAGTAGCCTGTACCGTATATGTCTTAAACTGTGTAAGGTCATTGAAGTATCTACCCTTGTTTGAGTTAGCGAACTTCATACTAACGCTACCGAATGTAAGACCGTCGATTGTAGCTGTGCCGGCTGTGATACCAGCTTCCTGGTTTGATGTGAAGAGCTTGTAATCACGACCCATTGAACCTGTTACCATCTGGGGGATGTAATCAGTAGCAGATGAAAGAGGAACGTAATGGTTGGGTCTCAAATTTGCATAAGAAAGAGAACCATTGTTATTCCACTCAATCCACTTATCTTCGTTAGTCGGATTGTAGTTAAGCCATGCGTAAGCAGCAGTCTTGAATACCTTGCCGTTAGCCATAAGTGCGCCGTCTTCGTCATATACCTGATAGGAAACAACGAAACGAACGAGAGCACCTGTTGCAGGAACGTTAGCTGCTGTGTATTTGAAGGAGCCGGATGCACCGTAACCGATAGCAGTGGTTGTAAGCTCTGATGTGGATACGTATGCGGATGCGCCGTCCTCACCCAACTGGTCGAATACCTCTACCTTAGTGGGCTTGATCTGGTACTGTTCATCTGTGTACTCGTTACCTGCTTCGTCTCTGTAGTGTCTCCAAACACCGTCAGAAGCGTTACGGATAGTAACTGTCTGAGCCTCAGTTGTAGCACCGTTTGTAAGGTCGATTGTACGAGAGAGAGAGATTTCGGGTTCAGCGAAGTTCTGCTCTGTACCCCAACCCTTAATAAGCTTACCAACAACGGGAAGAGCATTGGGAAGAAGTGCTGTCTTGATGTTGTTGAGCTGAGTAAGAAGAGTCTGAACTGTTGTCTTAAGGTTTGCCTTGGATACAACGGTGTCAAGGCTAACCGTTGCAACAGAGGGAGATGTACGGTTTACAGTAAATCCGTTAAGAATTTTTGCACGGAATACAAGGTTAAGGATACCGTTTACGAGATCAAGAACACCTGCAACAAGTGAAACGTCCTCAAGGAAGTTGTAAGCATCGCCGCCTCTACCGAAGAGGTTGATGATGTAGTTAAGGTCGAAGTCTGTAAGGAGACCCTTAATACCTTCAACGAGTAACTCAACGTCTAATGCATAAGTAGAACTCTGGTAGCCCTGAGCAATACCAAGAGGAAGAAGAGTGTTGAGAATCTTGCTGAGCTTATTGAGGGGACCGTCAACTGCCTTAATAGTTGTGTAATCAAAACCTTCAAGAACAGAAGATGTCTTCAGGTTACCTACATAATCACAAGCCCAAAGGATAGCTGCGTCAAGAATTGCCTGCCAGTGACCTGCGTCTGTGCCACCACCCATTGTGATGTATGCATCGAGATCAAACTCTGTGCCGTATTCTTCTGCACAGAAATCTCTGAAGTTTGTGATGTTGATGAGGTACTCAAGACCTGTATCAATACCTAAGTTAAGAAGGATATTAAACCATTCCTCAGCATCCTGCTCAACGAAGAGTCTGTCGTTAGCAGATGTTACGTCTCCGTTTGCGAAGATGTATGCATCATAGTTAACGTTGGGAGCGATACCTGTAACAAGTTCACGAAGAACTATTGCTGCGAACTCCCAAATCTGAGTGCCTGTATGGAAAGCGTATGTGCCGTCAGCATTCTTGGGAAGAATGATCTGGGGCATTGCATCCTCGAAGAACTCAGGACCGATGAGAGCAACGAGATCAATGATTGAGTAATCTGCGATTGCATCCCACTCGAGGTTAGCATAAGCTGAATCTGAACCGAATACTCTGTCACCGAAGTTAACAAGAATATACTTTGTAACGTTTGCTACGTTAGTATTGATGGCCTCGTTACCGGGCTCCCATCCTGCGCCTTCTTCAGCACCGATGAAGCTCTCAAACTCTGCCTTAGCAGCGTCTGTGAGACCGGTTTCGTAAACAAGACCGATAAGGTCGTTGATACCGGAAGCGATAGAGCCATTTGCAATAAGGTCGTTGTAGCTAAGTACTGTCTGACCCTCTTCAGGATCTACGCCTTCTTCAACGAAGTACCAATCCCAGTTGATGAGACTAGCAAATTCGTTAGCAGCAGCCATGTTAACCTTGAAGTACTTACGAACTCTTACAGAAACTTCGTTGCCTTCATCGTCGAGAACGGGATCACCGTTTGAGTCTTCTTCAACTTCTGTTTCGAGAGTTGTGTAGTACCAAGTGCTGCCTGATTTAGCAAGCTTGTCATATGCGATATATGTCTCATATGACTTAACTTCTGCATCTACTTCGAATGCTTCATAAACGTCAGCAGGAAGAGATGTAACGTCGATTTCGTTAAGCTCTGCGTCAACAGCGAGCATGAGTTCCTTCTTAAGGTTGTTATTAAGAGCGTTGATACCCATGTCGTTGATTGCGAAGGGAGCTGCGAAATCAAGAATCTCAAAGAGAGATTTGGATAAGGGGCTGAACTCTGCAATAACAGCATCTCTGCCGTTAGAGTCAACGTATGCCTTTAAGCTGGGAGAAATGATTGAACCCATATCCCATTTCTTAACAGCTGCATCGCCTTCGCCTTCCCATTCGTAATCCTGAGGATTAACGAGGAGGTTAAGAAGAGCGTTGTTAACCATGCCGTCAAGTGTATTCATGGGAGCGGGAAGAGCATTACCGAGCTCCTCAGCATCCTTATCGTATCCGTAAGAACCGTAAACGAGCAAGTCGAATACCAATGTCTTAAGGAGAAGCGGGATATCTCCGAGAAGGTCGCCGATGTCACCAAGGTCAAGGAAGTTACCAACGAGACCGAGAGAGATACC
>JAZUSK010000027.1:0-14082 GCA_045606645.1 Acutalibacteraceae bacterium
CATAAACCGATCCGCTGACTGCAACATTACACTCGCTTTGCACGCTTTTTGCATCTCCGATAACCTCAAAGGTGAACCTGTCGGTCATATTATCGGTTACCTGCAAAATCTTCTTACCTAGGCACACAACTCCGCGGATAATGTTATCATCGTGCCACGGGAATTCAGGACAATGATCATAGTGAATTTCTGTTTTAATTTCACGAGAAAACAATTCATCAATATAGCAACCAAATAAATCAGCCATTGTCGGCAAAAACAATATATCAGGGGCAGTTTTTGCATTTTCCCATTTTGAAACTGCTTGAAATGTTACCCCTAATTTTTTAGCAAGTTCTTCTTGGGTTAACCCACATTTTTTACGGTATTTTTGTATATTAGCCGCTAAAACAATATTTGTATTATCCATTATATCAGCTCCTTTGCTGATATAATTATAACAGACAACTCCCAAGCATACAATAAAAGAAAAGTTGATATTTTTCAACCTGAGGTTGAATTTTAAAAATCAACGGCTTGACGTTGTATATCATCAATTCCGCAAGGAATTGCATATCATCAACTTCGTAAGAAGTTGTATATCATCATTTCGAAAGCTTTATGCACCTGCGGTGATGAGATACAAATGCGACTTGTCGCATTTGATGATATACACGCTAAAGCGTGATGATATACCATTGCTTTCGCAATGGATAAAAAAATTAAGGACTACCGAAGTAGTCCTTAATTTTTTGTGTTTACAACTTGTTTTTGTCAAAAAATTGAAATCACTCAAAACAGCTCGATAAATTGGAATTTACTGTTTTTTTGTAAAACTAATAACAATACATATTGCCATCAAGATTGCCGCACAAATCAATGTTATATCATTATGAAAAGCAAGGCTTAGTACTGATAAAATCAAAGAAATCGACATTAGTATTCTTGATAATATTTGTTTTTTCATACAATCACTCCTTATTTTTGATTATAATACAAACTTACAATAAAAACAAGGCTCGAAGCCTTGCAAAAAAACTTCTTCACTATTACCTCTTACTTCTTACTTTCCAAAAAATCCTGAATGAATTTTAGTGAAGAGTGAAGAAGTAATAGGTAATAAGTAAAAATCCTGAACGCTGTCGCATTCAGGATTTTTTGGAGGCGACAATCGGATTTGAACCGATGAATCAGGGTGTTGCAGACCCACGCCTTACCACTTGGCTATGTCGCCATATAATTGGAGCGGATGACGAGGCTCGAACTCGCTACCTCCACCTTGGCAAGGTGGCGCTCTACCAGATGAGCTACATCCGCATAAAAAATGAATGAGCCGTGAGGACGACTCATCCATGGTGCCTCCGGTCGGAATCGAACCAACGACACGAGGATTTTCAGTCCTCTGCTCTACCAACTGAGCTACAGAGGCATAAGAAGTGGCGACCCGGAACGGGCTCGAACCGTCGACCTCTAGCGTGACAGGCTAGCGTTCTAACCAACTGAACTACCGGGCCACCTCTTGGTGGGAACAATAGGGCTCGAACCTATGACCCTCTGCTTGTAAGGCAGATGCTCTCCCAGCTGAGCTATGCTCCCATGCGCTCGTTGTCAGGGCGTTTTTCAAACTGACAACGATAGATACTATACACTATTCAAATGAATTTGTCAACAACTTTTTTCAAGTTTTTCAAAAAATTTTTCTGCCTTTCAAAATGGTGTCTGCTGACTCCTCTACTATGCGCATCATTTCGTCATATTTCGCCTCAATATCGGCTACAAGTTTAAATTGAGTCCTTGCTCTGACGAGATTATGCTCGGGGTATTCTGTCTTAAAATATACGTCTCCGTCAATGAAATCAGCAAGGAATCTGATACCGCATTCAAATGTAAGAAGCTTTGCAGAAAAAGCAAGATATTTGATCTCATTATCGGTAAGGCTTTCCCCTGCCGCTTCAAGATATCCGTCAACGTATGCCTTGAAATACTCGAGACTGAGAGTAACCTTGCTGAGATCCTTTTCATCCTCAGCAGCAGTATTAGCACCGAATCTAATGCTGTCACCGAAATCATAAAGAGATGAGCCCGGCATAACCGTATCTAGATCAACAACACAAAGACCCTTCTTGGTTGTGTTGTCAAACAATACATTATTAAGCTTCGTATCATTATGTGTAACTCTGACAGGAAGATCACCTGATGCAAGTAAATCGGTAATAACAGAACAATCCTTCTCACGAGCGAGAGCAAACTCTATCTCGGGAATTGCCTCGTTCTTTCTGCCGGAAGCGTTCTTCTCGATAGATGCCTTAAGATTTTCAAATCTCGCGGGAGTAAAGTGGAAATTCTCGATTGTTTCGTAAAGCGTATCAATGGGATAGTCAGCGAGGAGATTCTGGAAATTACCGAAACTAAGAGCTGCGTTCTTAAAATCTTCGGGGTTGGTAAGTTCACTTATAGAGAAGGTGTCACCTACAAAATTATACATTCTCCAGAAGCCCTCTGTTTCGGATGCATAATAGTTCTTACCGTCCTTTGCGGGATAAACCGTAAGGGTTTCTCTTTCGGGGTCTCCGCCATTTTCCTTAATCTTCTTTCTAAGATGAGCAGTAACACCTACAACGTTTTCCATAACCTCAACGGGCTTTTTGAAAACAACTGTATTAATTCTCTGTAAAAGATACTGAGAAACGGTACCGTCAGCCATCTTATATTCGACAACGTATGTATCATTAATATGACCCGCGGTAATAGGTCTGTAACCCACTACTTCACCATATGCGGGAAACGCGTTAATTATATTCTCAACCTTAAAATTTACTGAACTCATTTTATGATACTCCTTTTGAAATCTACAAAACAATCGGGATTATGAAAGCCCGGCGGTAACGTTGTAACAGGAGAAAAAGCAATGTAGTGCTGAATCTCACAATCATCACCGCATTTATAAAAATTAGCTTTTATGTCGGTTAATTTGAAATCATTTTCTAATTTATACAAATCGCAAATGAAAGCCTTTGATAACGTTATCTGTACGCCCCAATAAGCGCCGTTAACATCGCACCCCTTAAAGCTACTAACCTCCGGCGAAAGGCTCGTAATAGAAGCCACAAGGCATCTGTCATACTTCCCGTCACCAAACTCGCTCAAAAACGCACCCTTAGAGTTACACTCTACGTTAACGTATTCTTTTCTACCCTCTACACAGGATACAAAAAGCTCGAGACAGCTATCAAGATACATAGGGTCGTCGCGTTTTTCATATATAGCACGGGGCTCGGACTCATAACACTTCAAAAAAGCAACTATATCATCATCCACAAGACCGATTTTACAAAAACAATCGGGTCTGTAGGGCGGATTACTTTCCCAATGGTACGAGGACATCTGCATATATTCTTCCTTTGAAAATTCATCCAAAGAAGAATATTGTTTTAATTCATAATCCATAGAAAAATACCTTATTTCATATATTCAACGATACCGTTTGTATCGTCCATAGATGCCATGATCATATAAAGACGAGGAATATGGAAGGGACCCTTGAAGATATTACCTTTAAGAGTATTTGAAACGGTGTTATCATAATGAAGATAGCCATACCACTCACCGCACTCGTCGTCACAGAAGTACTTTTCGCAATACTCCTTAACCTTTTCATAGAAAGCGTTATACTTCTCGTCGCCAAACTGAAGATAAGCAAGTCTTAATGCGATCATCGCTTCACACTGAGGCCACCAGAGCTTCATATCCCATTCAAGCTGAACGGGAGGCTTACCCTTAATATCGGTAAACGCAATTATACCGCCATTCTTTTCATCCCAACCGAGAGGAAGAGTAAAATCGATAATATCCTTAGCAACGTTGATTGCTTCTTCGTTGCCCGTAACGATACCCTCAGCCATAATAAACCAAGCAGCTTCGAGAGAGTGACCGGGGTTTACGATTCTGCCGTTGGGTGTATCAACGAACTCGCCCTTTGTATTTACGCTCTCGAGAAGAGCGTCCTTCTTAAGGAAACCGCCGTGAAGAATCTCTTCGAGACACTTGGATGCAATCTTATTATATTTATCCCAAAGTCCGTCGATACTTCTCATTACCTGAGCAGTAGCGAGCATTATCATAACGGGAGAAAGAGCTTTGCTGTCAAGGTTAGCGGGATTGATCTTGGGCTGATTCTTTCTTACACCTGTAAAGCATTCGTAAGCAACCTGAAAATACTTTTCAGCGCTTTCAAGAACCTCTTTTCTGCCCGTTGCTTTATAAAGCTCAGCGCAACCGATAGCGGCAAAGGTCTCGGAGAAGTAGTATCTTCTCTTCTGGAGCTCTCTACCGTCTTCCGTTACTGTAAAGAACATTCTGCCGTCGGTATCAGTACACTTAGGAAGGAATGAATAAATACATTCCGCGGCCTTAAGATACTCGGGATTCTTATCTATGAGATTATATGCCTTCGCAAAAACCCAGAGAGCTCTACCCTGAAACCACACGCTCTTATCTGTACCGTAAATATTACCCTCTCTGTCAAGACAGGTATAAATACCACCGTTTTTATAGTCAACGGCATCCTTGAGCCAGAATGGCAAAATATTTTCGACTAAATCTTTTCTGTAAATCACGAAACTCAACTCCGTCAAATTTTATTAATAACGTAAATATATCATATTAAAAATAAAAAGACAACACAAAAACATCTTTTTAACCTTTTCACGCCATTTTTCTCAAAGATTCTTGAAACATATAATGATATTATGTTAAACTGTTTCCATAAACTTCAAGGAGTATATATATGAGCCTTACCAACTTTTATCTGATCACAGATACACACTTCTTCAAAAATTCTCTTGGTGCATACGGAAAAGAATACGATGACTTTATGAGATTTGAGCAGAAGTGCTTTGCCGAAACCGAAGCTATTAATAATGCGGTTTTTGATTTCCTGGGAAACACAGACAAAACAGATACAATTCTTATCGCCGGTGACTTATCCTTTAACGGCGAAAAAGAAAGCCACGCAGGCTTCATAAAGCTTCTTAACGATTTAAAGAGCAAAGGGAAGCGTGTTTTTGTTGTAACAGCCGACCACGATTTTAACGAGCATTGCTACGGCTACACCACAGATGATGGCAAATTTGAGGTTGAGCCCACAAGCAGAGACGAGCTTTTCGACCTCTATTACGAATTCGGCTTCAAGGACGCTATTGCTGTTGATAAGAAGCACCTTTCCTACGTTGCGCAGATAGCAGACGGTGTAAGACTTCTGGCACTCAATAATGACGGCTCGGATACTGTCAAATCAAGCTTTGACGACGAACAGATGGAATGGATAAAAGAACAATGCAAAAAAGCACGTGAAGACGGGCAGATGATGTTCGCTATGAACCACTACCCTCTTCTTCCGGGTCAGCCTATTTTTTCAATAATTCCCTCAGCGGTACAAAAAAATGCTACATCGGTTACAACAATGCTCGCCGACGAAGGCGTTCACCTGGTCTTCACGGGTCATATGCACAATCAGAGCATCAACGCCAAAGTTACCGAGAAAGGCAACAAATTCTACGACGTCTGTACCGGTGCGATTATTGCAAGTCCCTCGGCTATGAGATTCGTTGAAATCATAGACAAAAACACCGTTGATATCAAAACAGAGATCATTCCCGATTTCCAATGGGATACAAAGGGTAAAAGCTGTCAGCAATATCTTTCTGATTTATTTGACGGTATGATTCTCAATATGCTCGACGATATGAAGGATGACCCCGAACGAATGATGAGAAAATTCGGTATAAAGAACGAAAAGCTTAAGCCGATCATCAGATTTATAGGAAAGAGACTAAACACAATAACAGTCGGTACAACCGCAAGACTCCTCTGTGTTAAATGCGATAAATCAATTAAGAAAATACTTCTTAAGGATTATATCTGCAAATTAGTTAGAAACGTATTTAGCGGTAACCAGACATATAAGGAAGGTACACCCGAGGGCGACGTTTTCCTTAACGTCTTAAAGCGTTTTAACTTCATATTAAAGAAGGTTAACGTAAAAACAATCGACGGTGAACCCGCTGATTTATATGATATTTTAAAGAATAGCGCAGGAAATTACGATATTGACGATGATAATGCAGTTTTAAAATTCAAATAAAAACAACCGACACAATACAATAGTTGTGTCGGTTGTTTTTTCAGTTTTTATTAAATTCTTTTTTGTTCAATCTGACATAGTCAACAATATATTTCGAAAGAGGATCATCGTAATATACGGTTAAAATATCCTTTTCAAGTTCATCATAAGGATATGCATCTCCTATATCTTCACACGAAATATCATCAACATACTTTAAAAATGTTGTATCAGAAATATTATTCTTAGAAATAAAGTTTTTACATTTTTCTGCATAAGAGGTAGCATTAATTAATGATAAACATTCTATAAGTTCAAAAAAATGCTCGCCTTTTGTATTAACAAAATATTGTTCAACACCGCCGTTTGCAAATTCCATTTCAAACTCATAGACAACAAAACAAGTTTTAACGATATCATTAGAAAAGTATCCGTCCCAAAGCAAATCGGGTAGTCTATCATAAAGCTCGTCATCAGATAATGATGATATATCAGGACAATTCTTAACAGTAGCAGAAGCGGTATCTCTTATCGGAAACACACTGTGTACAATATCCATAAACTCACGAACAAATGGATCATCTATGCTTTTTAACGAACCATCTTCATTATACAAATAGCGATTCGCTTCCTCGAAAGGTATATTATACTTTTCAAACAACTCAGCAACATCTGTCAAAAAATCCATCGACATACTTAATCACCCTTACAAAAACCGCCCGAGTTATAATACTCAGGCGGTAAAATTACATATTACAGCTTCATTGCAACGTCCCATGCCTGCCAGATAACTGTACGAAGGTTACCGACCTTGAAAGCGTCACCGATAACGTGAACGTGCTTGCTCTTCTGAGCGATAGGAGCGGGCTTATAACCAACAGAAAGAATTACGCTATCTGCGGGAATAGTCTCTGTCTTGCCGTCCTTTGTAGCAACTGTAACGCTACCGTCATTGATAGCAGTTGTTCTTGTCTCAAGATATACAGGAACCTTGTTTGTCTTGAAGAAGTCACGAAGGTAGCTTGTATTAGCGAGAGCAACACCGGGAGTTGTAATAAGGTCATCCTGCATCTCAACGATTGTAGGCTTCTTACCCTGAAGATAAAGCTCATAAGCAATTTCACAACCTGTGAGACCACCACCGATGATTGTAACGTTCTCGCCAACCTCTTTGTTACCGAGAAGGAAGTCAACAGCCTCAATGCTCTTCTCAACACCGGGAATCGGAATCTTGTTAGCAACAGAACCTGTGGCAACGATAACCTCATCTGCACCGAGAGAAGCGATATCCTTAACCTCTGTGTTCATATGAACCTTAATAGCATCATACTTAGCAACCTCACGGCAATACCAAGCAATGAGATCACGGTCTTTTTCCTTGTAGGAAGGAGCTGCTGCAGCAATAAACACACCGCCGAGCTTATCTGTCTTCTCGTAGATATCTACTGTATGACCGCGCTGTGCACAAACGAGAGCAGCCTCCATACCGCCGATACCGCCACCGATGATAGCAATCTTCTTGCTCTTCTTAGCGGGGATGATCTTATATTTCTTGGACTGCATTGTTCTGGGGTTGAGAGCACAACGGGAAAGACCCATTGTATCAAAGAGATCCTGGGTATTAGCGTGACCCTTTGAAGAAGAGAAGTTGAAGCAAGCTGCATGACAGCAAATACAAGGCTTAATATCCTCGATTCGGTCTTCAATAAGTTTTGTTACCCATTCGGGGTCTGTAAGGAACTGACGGGCAACACCCATACCGTCGATCTTACCTTCTGCAATAGCCTTAGCTGCCACGTCGGGCTCCATACGACCTGCACAAACAACGGGAATATCAACAAACTCCTTAATATGAGCAACGTCATCAAGGTTACAGTTCTGAGGCATATACATGGGAGGATGTGCCCAGTACCATGAGTCATATGTACCGTTATCAGCATTGAGCATATCGTAGCCTGCATCCTGGAGATACTTTGCTGCTCTTTCAGACTCTTCCATTGCACGACCAACTTCTGTATAATCTTCACCGGGCATAGCACCTTCGCAGAAGCCCTTCATCTTGGATTCTACAGAGTAACGGAGAGATACGGGGAAGTTTTCACCGCAGGAAGCTTTAATAGCCTTAACAACCTCAGCAGCGAAACGGTATCTGTTTTCAAAGCTTCCGCCGTAATCATCGGTACGCTTGTTGAAGAATTCGATAGCGAACTGGTCAAGAAGGTAACCCTCGTGAACAGCGTGAACCTCAACACCGTCAACGCCTGCATCTTTACAAAGCTTTGCAGTCTTAGCGAATGCTTCGATAATCTCGTGAATCTGCTCTACAGTCATCTCCGGACAAATAATATCGTGTGCCCAACGTGAAGGCTGAGGACTGGGAGAAGCAAGCTCATGAGAAGTATCAATAATGGGCTTAAGAATAGCGCGTGTAAATTTCTTCTTGTGAAGAGGTGCAATGAGCTCGGTAATAGCCCATGAACGACCCATACCTGCAGTAAGCTGAACGAAAAGCTTTGCACCTGTCTTATGGATTTCATCCATAAACTCCTTAAGCTCTTCAAACATCTTGGGATTCTGCCAGAGCCACTTGCCCCAGATAGTATCACGAAGAGGAGCAATACCGGGGATAATAAGACCTACATTGTTGTTTGCTCTCTCGAGGAAAAGTTTAGCCGCTTCTTTATCGAAATGACAACCACGGAGCTCAAACCAACCGAAAAGCGATGTACCGCCCATAGGACACATAACGATTCTGTTCTTGATTTCAACGTCACGAACTTTCCAGGGAGTAAACAATGCTTCGTACTGTGAATTCATCAAAACACATCCTTTAATTAATATCACATCAAAAATGTTCAAGTATATAATATAGAATTAGGAGAATTATGTCAAGTTAAAAGTTTATCAAAGTCATTAATATAACATATAAATCGAGCAAAGAAGATTAAACTCCCCTGCTCGATATAATATAAATTTATTCTGCTTTGAATTTTGTCCATTTGCGTGCAATACCGATACATATAGCAGTACCGAGACCCGCTACCCCCGCCCAAAGAGCGATAGTCTTATTCCAACCGAAGCTTTCTGTGAAAAGAGCAATACCGTAGGTTGATATTGCTGCTCCTACGTAGGTTGATGAGTTAATAAGACCGGATACAAAAGAAACCTTTCCGTACCTTCCGAAATAAGCAGGAGTCATACATACAAGTATAAGATTAACACCGTGCATAGACCCAACAAGAAGAGCAAGTAACACAAGTGATACGATAAAATGAACATTACCGATTACAAGCAATAATACTGCAGAAAGAGCACCTATACCAAATACGACACCGGCACAAAGCAGCTCATTTTTGACAAACTTCCTATTAACGAAGGAAACGAAGCTAAACGAAAGAACACTGAATATAGGAAGAATAACACCCGTAAGGATAGAAAGTGAACTATCAAGCTTAAATATCTCGGAGATATAAGTTGGTGTCCAGTTAGTAACACCGTCTCTGAGTGCACCCTGACAGAGAATTGCAACCATAACAAGTATCATCAAGATAAATGATGATGCAGAAAAGCCTTTTTTTTCTTCTTCACCTTTTTTAGAAGCAGATGCCTTAGTACTCATAGGAGCGCTATCGGTTTTATTCATAAAGACTTTTACAACAACAGCCATACAAACAGCAAGAACGGCACTTATAACAAACACGTATCTTACTTGGAAAAATCTCACTACTACAGGCGCAAGAAGATATACTGCGATTGTACCGAACGAACTACCCCAGCTAACCTTAACAACTGCTTTTTTGTAGTCATCGTCGCTAAGATTCAAAGACATAATCTTTACAAGAGGCGGCCACATAAGAGACTGAGCGAATCCATTTATCGCCCACAAAACAACAAGTGCCTTACCACCGACGGTACCTACAGAGAAATTCATTGCGGCAGTAAGTAAAAATCCTGCAAATATTAAATTCTGCGGTTTAAATTTATCACCCAAATATCCGCTGATAAGTTGCCCTGCGCCATATGTAATCGAGCAAAGCGTAAGAGCAAGTGCAACTGATTTTTCGGGAGAATAGCCACTCTCAACAACAGCAACGAAAACCGCACCTAAATTAATGCGGGAAACGTAGCTTGCAAAATACACGACAGAGCAAAGAAACGTAAAAACGCCTATCTCTCGCCTATTACTTAATTTCGTCATATAATCACCGCCGACTATAATATCACAGTAAAATAAAAAAGTAAATTGATTAGAATGTTTTTATGTGATACAATATCAAAAAAATTCCAAGGGAGGTTTATACAATGAATGTCAGTATATGTTGTCTGAGTGCTAAATATATACACGCCTCACTTGCACCATGGTGTCTTTATTCATCAATCAAGGAAAATTATCCTAATATAAATGCCACGGTGATTGAATCAACGATCAACGTTGATTCAACCGAACATGAAAACAAAATACTCGAATCCAACCCCGATATAATCTCTTTCACTTGTTATATCTGGAATATCGAAAAGACACTTGAATTATGCAACAAACTAAAAAGCAAGACGAAAGCATTAATAATTTTAGGCGGACCCGAGGTATCATACAGACCCAAGGACATTTTAACGAACTATCCTTATATCGACTACGTTTTATCGGGAGAAGGAGAAGAAACCTATCCTCTTTTTGTAGATAAAATAAGTAAGAAACAATCCGTTTATGATATTCCCGGTCTCTCGTATAGGAGTAATGGTGAAGTTATATCAAACCCCGAAAAGGAATACGTATCGACGCCCCCATCTCCTTATTGTGACGTTTTTTTTGAAAAGCTTAACGGAAGAATATCGTATATCGAAACAAGTCGTGGATGCCCCTACAGATGCGCCTTTTGTCTGTCGGGAAGATGCTCTGACCTACGCTTTTTCGATATTGAACAAGTTAAGAAGGATATCATTCGTCTATCAAACAGCGGAACAAAGACTGTAAAATTCGTTGACAGAACATTTAATGCTAAAGCGGACAGAGCAAATGAAATACTTTCATTCATACTTAAAAACTACGGAAAAAACATACCAAATGACGTTTGTTTCCATTTTGAAATAGCCGGAGACATTATACGAGAGGATACTTTCAAAATATTAGAATCTGCTCCTAAAGGATTGTTTCAATTAGAAATCGGTATGCAG
This sequence comes from Acutalibacteraceae bacterium, assembly GCA_045606645.1. GTDB lineage: Bacteria > Bacillota > Clostridia > Oscillospirales > Acutalibacteraceae > DTU089. Next base: position 11,273 of record JAZUSK010000027.1, read on the forward strand.
AGCTTTAACGAGAATACGCTCAAGGCAATTAACAGAAAAACGAATACAAAAAAGTTAATAGAAAATATAAAAAGACTTATTTCGTTTTCTAATATGCATATTCACATTGACCTTATTGCAGGTCTTACGGGCGAGGATTTTGAAAGCTTTAGAAACAGTTTCAATATTGGATATAATCTCAAAGCCAATATGCTTCAAATGGGCTTTTTGAAGCTTCTACACGGTGCCGATATGAGAGAATATCCCGAAAGATATCCTTGTAAATTCAATGAAAAACCACCTTACGAGGTTATATCAACACCGTGGATCTCCGAAGATGAACTGAAAGCGTTAAAAAACGCCGAGGACGCTTTAGACAGGTTATATAACAGCGGCAGATTTCTTATGACTCTTAATTATCTGACAGATAAATGTAATATTGAGCCTTTCAATTTATTCTATGACTTTGGGAATATGATAAACGGTAGTAAAATGACGTTATCTCAATACGCAGAGCATTTTTACACCTATTTCAAAGGCAAGTCGAATCCAACTATATTACAAGAATATCTGCTTTGTGACCTGTTGAGTTGCTCATCATCGCTTCAGATTCCCGACTCATTAAGACCGAAAACACCTCAGTACAAAAAAGCTAAACGATTGTTTACAGAAGGAAAAACTGATAAAATCAAGGTAGCTGTATTACCCGCGCTTGGTAAAATAATCGAGGTAAATCAAAGCGGTAAAAAAGATTTCAACGGTAGATATCCTCATATACTTCATAGTATTGATATAATTAACAAAACTCCTGCAGGTTGATGTCTGCAGGAGTTTTATTTATCCTTCAAGATTATATTCGGTGTTTATACCCTCTTCACCAAGATGAAGTAAAGCAAGGTCGAGAGCATCAACAACGCCATCGCCGTTAACATCGCAAGCAGCAGATTCAACGTCATCAACAAACCTATCACTGCCAATAGCTATATCCGTGGCAATATTGTAATCATAACGTGTAAGAGCATCGTCACCGTCAGGGTCACCTACCACAACTACGTTATAATTTTGAATATTTCCATTTTCATCTTCGACCGAGAACGACACGCCTTGATACGGATCTACCCCGACATACATTCCGTTAAAATATACCTTACTCTTATTTAAATCAAAAACAGACAATTCAAGGTAACCGTTTTCGCTATCAAAGCGAGAATTGTACGTAGCACCAAAAGCCGTAAAATGATTCAAGGAGGAATTATATTCCACTTTGGAATAATTTAAATTAGGCAAAGCTAAATTAGCATCATTTATATGCTCATCTTTGAATTTTGAACCACCAAAATATGTATTTCCTGTTTCTGTACCAACAAGGAAGAAATCATAAAACGTACCGTTATTATCTTGGTCATCCCAAGTTAAATCCATAAGATACCATATACCGTCATCCATCTGAATACCGTTCCACATATGACCTGCGCCACCTGAAGTACCGGAGATACAAACGGCAGGAATACTGTATCGGTCACAAATAAGCTTAACGGCATCCGAATAACCCTGACAAACAGCTCTGCCCTCGATAAGCGCACCGTAAGCATCGTGAGCGCTCATAACGTAATCAGAAGTTGTAAGATCGGGATAGTAAATCGTCTGAGCAAGATAATCGTGAACAGACTTTATAAAGTTATATCTGTTGCTAAGGTCAAATGTGTTTGAAGAAATCAACCTATCGACCTCGGTCATAAGAGCTTTGTAATAACTCGGCAAATTGTATGCCGTATAAATGGTTTCATCATAAACATCGACGTTGTAAGTAATCGATTGGATATAGTTACCGTTACTGTACAAATATCCTCCGCCGATGTTGTAACCGGCATAATAAAAAATATCGGGTCTGTCGGTACAAACCGCATTCATAATTTCGGTAAAATAGTTTTGTTCGAAGTCAGAATACGCAAATACACCATCATCAAAGCTAATCTCAAAAGACAATATGCCGGGGTTAGAAACGATGGCATCGTAAACTATTTTCTGAGCCTTGTCTAACTGAGAATAAGCGTCGTAATGAAAAGCATACTCGTTACCTTGGAGGAAATATTTCTTATCAAAGGTATCGCTTAAATTAAAGTTATTTTCACCCTTAACGTCAACTATCCAGCTATCCTCAATTACGTCCGTGATAACAAGAGAATCAACAAAGGACGCCATAGCAACCGTGCTTAAGGAAAGAAATAAAAGACAAAAACATAGCAAGGTTGATATTAATTTTTTCATATTATCTACCCCTCAAATTTATTTTCACCTTAATTCGAATATATCACATTTTTTTGAATTATTCAATAAAATTTACAAATGAATTGAGGAATTATCGTGAAGATATCCAAATTATTCGCAATCACATTGCAGTCAAAAAGAGGGTGTTTCTCTTACCAACGGTCGGGCAACGCTGTGGGATACAAAGATAGCATTTACTTATGCGGAGAAGAAAAAGAAAAACATTATTAGATTTCCATAGACCACAGCTACGGCGGTTTCGCCATAGTTATAGTGAAAACTTGTTGGAATGTTATGCACTTATGGTGAAAATATCCGGTCTGCCATATATGGTAAAATACATTTTAACTTGACAATTCCAAAGTTTGTAAATATAATTATAATAAAGATAAAGAATTTTGGAATGAAGTAAGAAATACTTTAATAATTTATTCAAAACCGATAAAGGAGGATTTAAGAATGGAACATAAAGATTTACCGTTACTGTTGCTTGACAATAGTAGTATGATGTCCGTATTGAATGAGGGTTCGTTCAAATGCCACAATATGTTGCTGGAAGAAGC
>JAZUSK010000028.1:0-68175 GCA_045606645.1 Acutalibacteraceae bacterium
AGACCACTTTATCGTAATATCGCGGTACGCATAAATGCGTCCCCTACGGCTATCGCAACAACCCAACTATATGCGAAGCTTATAATAACGGCGTAGCCCCGAAACATTTTGCGAAAGCAAAATATATCACGTCGCTTTAGCGACATATCACACGCCTTAGCGTATATCACAAATCCGTAGGATTTATATCACGCGAGTCGCAGACGAGCATTTTCAATCGGCGTAGCCCCGAATTTTTGAATTTTGAATTTTGAATTGTGAATTTTTAATTCCGTGTAGGGCACTATATAAATGGTGATTTTATGATTGCGATAATTACGGCTATTATATCGGGTGCGCTTATGAGCGTGCAGGGCGTTTTTAACGAGGGTGTTACTAAGCAGACGTCGGTATGGTTGTCTGCCGCCTTTGTACAGCTGACGGCTTTTTTATTCTGTGCCGCCGCTTGGTTTATGACAGGGCGCGACAGTTCGGTCGGGGCACTGTTTCGCATAGATAATAAATATATGCTTTTGGGCGGTATTCTCGGTGCGCTTATTACCTACACGGTCATAAAAAGTATGGAGGGGCTTGGTCCTGCCCAGGCGGTTATGATAATCGTAACGGCACAGTTATTGATTGCATATTTCATAGAGCTTTTCGGTATGTTCGGAGTAGATAAGGTTGATTTTCAATGGCGCAAGTTAGTAGGCGTAGCCGTTGCAATCGGCGGTATTCTGTTATTTAAGTGGGAAAAATAGAAGAGCTTTGACTTCCGTGGAAGTCAAAGCTCTTTTTCATATTAAAGCATATCAAGAGTTAATTCATACGCTGGTAAGAATTCATCCATAAAGACCTCTGCTTCAGGTACATTGGACTCAATAATTCTCTTTCTGGTAGAGCTTTCTGCCTCGCGAAATTCCGTGTTACCCGCCTTACGCTCCTCGATACATTTTATGAGAGCACTCAACTTATCTGCCGCCTTAACAAGGGGTTGAAGCTCCTCGTCCTCTTCTCCCGTAAGGAGCTGACGAAAACCGTCTCTGAAATCCTCGGGAAGCTTCATAAGAAGCTTTTCATTGGCGGAATCCTCTACAGCCTTAAAGGCTGTTGTGATAGTTTCGTTATCGTACTTTACGGGAGTTGGCATATCGCCCGTGATTATCTCGTGGGCATCGTGGTAAAGCCCTAAGACCGCCGCTCTGTCTGTATTGTAATTCTTACCGAAGCGCTTATTTCCGATAAATGCAAGAGCGTGCGCAATGACCGCCACCTCTTTGGAGTGACTATCAAGACTTTCGTTCTCCGTATTACGCATAAGCGCCCATCTGTCGATATATTTCATTCGCGATACCATTGCGAAAAAACCGTAATTCATAGCTGTTCCTTTCCGCGGTATCGGTGAGATAACCGCTTAAAAGTTGATCTTAAATGTTTTAATCTCGAAGGGCTTGAAGGTTGTGGAAATAATCCTACCCTCAAACTCAACGGGCTTGTCATCTTCTTCCATAAGGTTACATTCGGAAGCGCTCTTAATATCACCGTTAAAAACGAGAGTTGCGTGAGTTTTTGAGTTCCACGTCTCATAGGCTCTGACAATAAGAGAATCGCTGTCCTCTGCAACCTTTACTGTCTCAATAACTATATTACTCTTATTTGCACTTACGAGAGAGTAAACTGCGGGAAGTGTTCCCTCGTGAGCATCGCTAACGATAGCCTTAAGGGGGAAGTTCACGTTATAAGCCTCTTCTACAACGTCGCTGTCGCAGGGCTTATTAGCGTGGGGATAAATCGAGAATGTAAAGGCATGATGCTCTCTGTCCTGAATAGTGTTAGGTTCTGTAGCACATCTGAAGAGAGTGGGCCTAATATGACCATCCTTAGCATCGCAACCATACTTGCAATCGTTAAGAATAGAGAGACCGAAGCTATTATCGGACATATCTACCCACTTGTGCATAGACTCCTCAAACTGAGCAAATTCCCAAGTAGTATTAGTTGTAGTAGAGCGCTCGATATTACCGAACTGAATATCGAAGGTAGCCTTTACTGTGTTAACGTCAACGGGATAATCTGCTTTGAGAACTACGTGATCTTCTTTCCAATCAGACTCGTAGTCAACGTCGATTCTCTGAAGGTCATTGTAAATCTTGTAATACTGAGTAAGAGTAGAATTTCTAAATGTATAATCAACCTTATATACGGCTCTCACAGCACCCTTTTCAATAAGCTCCATGTTCTTGAAATCAAGGTCCCACGAAACCTCTTCATAGTAACACTTAATATCCCAAGCTTCATACTTATGGGGTCTGTCCTGGAAAGCTTTTATCTTACCCAAAGACATTCCTTCGGGAGCAACGCTTCTGCCTGTTTCTTTATGAATGAGACTTGCAATATTACCTTTCTCATTAAATTTAACATTGAAATAAGGTGTATCTGCACCGTCCTTATCTGCACAAACATCACTAAATACAGAAGGAGCACAGTCTCTGATTTCTACTGTAGTATAACCCTTTGCAGGTACACTAAGGGTAAATATAACCTTACCGTTATAAGACTTCTGATAAGGAATCTCTCTGCCCTCTGCGTCAAAGAGTGCAAAGTTCACGTCCTCAATATCAGCCTCAACTACATCAAATCTGTCGAAGCCCGTTGTATTGAATACTACGATACTCTTGCTCTTGAGGTCGATCTTGCTGACGAGTGCATTTTCCGCCTCGTTTCGCATAATATTACCCTCTGCGAGAACCTTTTCGTAATCCTCCTTGCTATCCTCATAAACCTGCATAATAGATGAGCCGGGAAGGATATCATGGAACTGATTGAGAAGAATCAGTTTCCAGTTTTCGAGAAGTCGTTCTCTCGGATAAGAGAGAGAAACCTCCTTATTTGCAATAGCAGAGAGAGTCTCGATATCGTGGTAAAGGCACTCGCTCTTACGGTTATATTTCTTATTTCTTGCCTGGCTCGTAAGCGTACCGCGATGATACTCAAGGTACAACTCACCGCACCAGGTAGGAAGACGTCTGTTGCCCGACACCGTCTCATCCAGATGGCGGAAGAATTCGAGAGAGTGTGTCTGACGCACCTTCGGAACACCCTGGATACCTCTTGCCATACGTCTGCCGTATTCAAGCATCTCTCTTGTGGGACCGCCGCCGCCGTCACCGAAGCCGTAAGACATAAGGTAATCCTTGCCGATGTCCTTTTGAGAGTATCGCTTGTATCCGCCTAAAACATATGTAGGCTCAAGCTTTGCATTATATGTGGTCTGCCATTCCCTACGCTCATCAACTCCTGCGTGACAGGACGTGGGAAAGTGAGAAAGAACCTCTGTTCCGTCAATACCGCGCCACTTGAAAGTATCATAGGGAAATCTATTAAATTCGCTCCAACCTATTTTGGTAGTCATGAAGTATTCCATACCGCTCTTCTTAATTAGCTGAGGTATGGCAGCAGAATAGCCGAAAACATCGGGAAGCCACATAACCTTGTTATCCACACCAAATTCATCTCGGAAGAAGCGCTTACCTACCATAAACTGACGCACGAGGGCTTCACCTGAGGCAACGTTTGTATCTGCCTCAACCCACATACTTCCTTCAGGCTCCCATCTGCCCTCTTTTACAAGTTTCTTTATATTCTCGTAAACCTCGGGATAATCCTCTTTCACGTACTCATAAAGCTGAGCCTGGGATGACATAAACTTATATTCCGGATACTCCTCCATAAGCTTACATACAGTAGCAAAGGAACGACCGGCCTTATCACGGGACTGTCTGATTCTCCAGAGCCACGCTACGTCAATATGAGTATGACCTACTGCCCAACAGGTAGCTTCCTCAAATCTTCCGTAGAGATTCTCATCGAGATAAGCAATTGCTTTATCCGCAGACTTATGGAATACTTCTCTGTCATATGTATCAATATCAAGAATATTGCACGCCTCATTGAGGGCCTTAAGAATATTCACACGGGCATCGCTATCCTCACCAAAGTGCTTTACAGCCTTGAGAGGTGTAAGAATATCGTAATAAACCTCGTATGCCTTGTCATCGAATACCTGAAGCTGAGCCTTCATCTGCATCTGACCGCGCCAATCGTGGTAATCAGTATATGCATTAATGTATATTTCAAGTTCTTCGCCACCCTCTGCGCAAGGTGTAACTGTCAAAAACTGATGGTTACTGTCGCTACCCTGAACGAGCTTGCCGTTTATGAAAACAATAAACTGAGGATTTGTGCCGTGATCCCATGCGTCAACGTAGGGCTTGAAGGTGTAAATAACGTGTTCACCCTTGAATGATTCGGGAATCTTCACCGTCTGCTTAAACCAACAGTAGCATTCCTTGTAGCCCCAGAAATCCTTGCCCGCGGCAAAGGGTATCCACTCGCCCTTGTCTCTGTCCTCGAAGGAATACTGACCATCGCGATAATAAAAATCGCCCGTATCAACGCTATCAACGATTACGAACTTGCTATACAAGTCCTTCATAAGCTGATTGATACGGCTACTTATCATATATCTTTCACTATTTTTATCATGAAACTCAATATCAAAATGCGCCATAAAATTCTCCTTATACACCTGCAAAAAATGGAAGCAGATATGATAACGATAATTTTATCACAGAATATAGTATATTACAATAATTTAATATCAAAAAAAGTGTCATAAATCGTTATAATTTATAGTTGACTTTCGGCAAAATAAAAAGTAAAATATAATTTAATGATAAAGTACAAAGGAGAGATATAAATGGCTCATTATTGCACAGAACCATCAAGAACATTTAGCGAATATTTACTTATCCCCGGTTACACAGGTCCCGATTGCATTCCTAATAATGTTGACCTGAGCACACCTCTCTGCAAATATAGAAAGGGTGAAGAGGAATCACCCATCACACTTAACATTCCTATGGTATCTGCTATTATGCAGTCCGTTTCTAACGATACCCTTGCTATTGCCCTTGCAAAGGAAGGCGGTATGTCCTTCATCTTCGGCTCTCAGTCTATCAAGGACGAAGCAGCAATGGTTGCAAAGGTTAAGAATCACAAGGCAGGCTTCGTTATCAGCGATTCAAACCTTCGCCCCGATGACACTCTCGCTGACGTGATCGACCTCTACGAAAAACTCAAGCATTCAACCATGGCAGTTACAGACGACGGTACTGCTAACGGCAAGCTTCTTGGTGTTGTTACATCACGTGATTACAGAGTAAGCCGTATGGCTACAGATCTTAAGGTTTCCGAGTTTATGACTCCCCTTGAGAAGCTTATTACAGCACCCGCTACCACATCTCTTAAGGAAGCAAACGACATCATCTGGGAAAACAAGCTCAACTCTCTCCCCATTGTAGATGACAATGGCAAGCTTATGTACTTCGTATTCCGCAAGGACTACTCCCAGCACAAAGAGAATCCCCAGGAAATCCTCGATAGCGACAAGCGTTACATGGTAGGTGCAGGTATCAACACCCGTGACTATGAGGAGCGCGTTCCCGCTCTCGTTGAAGCAGGTGCAGACGTTCTTTGCATCGACTCCTCTGAGGGTTACACAGAGTGGCAGAAGCGCACAATCGCATTCATCAGAGAAAAGTACGGCGATACAGTTAAGGTTGGCGCAGGTAACGTAGTTGACCGCGACGGCTTCCGCTTCCTTGCAGATGCAGGCGCAGACTTCATTAAGGTAGGTATCGGCGGCGGCTCTATCTGTATCACTCGTGAGACAAAGGGTATCGGCCGCGGACAGGCTACTGCTCTTATCGAGGTTGCAGCTGCTCGTGACGAGTACTACAAAGAGACAGGCGTTTACGTTCCGATCTGCTCCGACGGTGGTATCGTTCACGACTACCATATGACTCTCGCTCTTGCTATGGGTGCTGACTTTATGATGCTCGGCAGATACTTCGCAAGATTCGACGAAAGCCCCACACCTAAGATCAACATCAACGGCACATACTTCAAGGAGTACTGGGGTGAAGGCTCCAACAGAGCTCGTAACTGGCAGAGATATGACCTTGGCGGTCAGTCAAAGCTTTCCTTCGAAGAGGGTGTTGACTCTTACGTAACATACGCAGGTTCTCTCCACGACAACGTTACAAAGAGCCTTTACAAGGTTAAGTCCACAATGTGCAACTGCGGTGTACTTACTATTCCCGATCTTCAGAGAGATGCTAAGCTTACTCTCGTTAGTGCTACAAGTATCGTTGAGGGTGGCGCACACGACGTTACACTCAAGACTCAGGCAGGTAACATCAGATAAATAAACCAACAAGAAAAGGTGTTTCGATTTCTCGAAACACCTTTTTTATTTATGTATTATTTAGTAACCTTTTCCATTGCTACAACCTTTGAAATAAAATCTGCAGAGCGTTCCATACATTCCATAGCAAGCTTATTGTGACCAAATTCAAGATGGAAGCAATGGTTATTCTGAACGCCCTTTACACTGAACGAATCAAAGTAAGGTACAACGTCTCTCAATCTGTCCGCCATAGGCTCACCCTGGTTCTGACACACAAGGTCATCCTCCGCCCAACAGATAAATACGGGACACCACTTTTCATTGACATAATTCGCCGGTGCTATTTCTTTATAGAATGGGAAATCGCGGAAATTGGACAGATCCTTTTTGAGAGGGAAATCTCCGACCAACATCTGCGCGGTTTTGGGAATAACTCCAAAAAGCTTAGAGCCTTGAAGAAGCACCTCCACGTCATAGATACCGCACATAAGCATAATGCCCTTGATATCAAGCTCCAACTCGGGTACACCGAGACACTCTCTCAGATCGTCGTTGTACTTTATCGCTGCAAGATATGACGTACAGAATGCACCCGAGCTATCCCCCGTAACAAAAACATTATCGAGATCAATGTTATATTTCTCCGATAACTTCTTGATATAATTGAAGCCGTTTACAAAGTCATGAGTAATCTCGGGGAAAGACACCTCGGGAGGCATACGATAGTTAATGCAACAAACGAAGTAGCCCTTATCGGCATAATACTCGCTTATGCTTACTCGACATTTTTTATCACCCATAATAAATCCGCCGCCGTGAATATAGAGGATTACGGGATGAAGCTGACCATCGTTAAGGATATCCTTGCGATAGTAGAGATCCATCTTATTCATAGAATACTCGCCGTAGGATATGTCACGTTTACTTACTACGTCGGGAAATTTCATCATATTCTGAGTAGGATAACAGATACCGTCAACCGCTTTAAAAGCCATTTGCGCCTTATTCATATGAACACCTCAAAACAAATTATTCATATATAATTCATCTTATGTTCATATTATTACAAAAAATTGTAAAAATCAAGAGGTTATTGCTCAATTGGAATTATTTTCCCATAGTTTGTCGTTCAATATCCCGCTTGAGCTTTAGAAGAATACGTTTCTCCAGTCTTGAAATATAGCTTTGGGATATCCCCAATTCATCGGCAACCTCTTTTTGCGTGTGTTCCTTCTCCCCGCACATACCGAATCGCATGTTCATTATAAGGCGCTCTCTGTCAGATAAATCCTCCATACAGCTATACAGTATGCGTTTTTCATCCTCTTGCTCCACGTTATCGTTTATTTCCAGGCCGTCACTTCCCAGCACGTCGGAAAGAAGAAGCTCGTTGCCATCCCAATCCGTATTAAGCGGTTCATCGAGGGATATGTCAAGCTTCTGACCGCTCACCTTACGAAGATACATAAGTATCTCGTTTTCAATGCACCTTGAAGCATACGTAGCAAGCTTTATGTTTTTGTCGAGACGGAAGGTATTGACCGCCTTTATGAGACCTATAGTGCCTATAGATATAAGATCTTCAATATTTACGCCCGAGTTTTCAAACTTCTTGGCTATATACACTACCAATCTGAGATTATGCTCTACCAATTTGTCACGAGCGCCCTCGTCACCCTGCTGATACATTTCCGTAAGGTCTGCTTCCTCCTCCTTTGAAAGAGGGGGCGGTAAAACCTGCGGACTATTAATATAATTGATCTCTTTTTTAAACAGCTTTAATATTTTAATTCTTATTCTTGTCAGAAGATACCGAAATCTTCTCATCACTAATCCCCTCTTTCCATTGATAATCGTATATATTTTTGTTCAGCAGAACATCGTACTCTCCGTCGGACAATTTCTCCGTAGTAAGGGCTACAACCACCTTCGGTATAGTGCAACTGTTTTTATTTATAACTACACTCACTTTATCGGGCACAAAACCTGAAAGAAGTCCGCCGCCCTTAACCGTAGCACAAGGTAGCAGTCGGTATTTATTTCGTAACGTTTCGGGTACCGATAGCAAATCGCCACTTTTTAGAAAATCAATTTCCTCAAAAGAAAAGAGCGGTACAACAGACGATATATCCGCAACGAAAACGGGATTCCCGCTTATACCGTCCTTCATTCCGTTTCCCGTATCCACCATACCGCGAAGCTTCACAGTCACACCCCGAAAGGTAATGGATACCACGTAAATATTATTCTTAGCCGTATAGCGACCAAGAAAGAAATCGAAGGCAAGAAAAAGACCGTATATAACAAGCACCGCACCGATGAGATACTTGATGCTCATATCGAAATACACCGTGCCGTTGTAGTAGAAAAATTTACGTGCAGAGGTTGTAACCTGCAGAAAGAAAACTGCACCGCCAAAGAGAAAGCTCACACCGAAAAAGGCAAGAAAAGCCTTTACAAAGGACTTGAATCTCCGTGGAAAGAATCCAACGGTTACTATCACCGCACCTACAATCAGCTTATACAGAAGAGATAACACAATACCAATGTCTCCCAAGAAGATTATAAATGCACTAAAGCCACCTATAAGAGATGCTACGGCGATACCCACCTTACTCGTCGGAATATTGGTAAACACTCTGACACACACGAGAAAGATATATGTAATAATAATATTTATACAAACAAGCACATCTGCATAAACAACCATAATCTCCACCTCGGAAACATTATATATCTTCACCCTTGCAGTTTTTGTCGCTTGAAGTCGGTGAAAAAAATATTGACAACACCCTTAAATAAACTTACAATTTAGTAAGGTGATAATAATGAAATACTATAAAAATGCTAAGGTTATCTTCCCCGATAAGATTCGCGACTGTGTCGTGGCGGTTGATTCGGGCAAGATAGCAAATATATGCGACAGATTTGATGCTACGGAAAATGATACCGTCGTAGATTGCGAGGGCTTGTACCTCTCCCCCGGCTTCGTTGATATCCACGTTCACGGCGGCGGTAACAAAAGCGCCATGAGCGAAAATCCCGATGATATAATCGCTATGGCAGAGGCACATCTTAAATACGGCACTACCTCAATAGTACCCACTACCCTTGCCGCTCCCATAGAGCAGTTGAAAAAAGTTACTCTTTCCGTAAAGGCGGCAAGCGAAAAGAGTAAAAAAGCAAATATTCTCGGTATTCATTACGAAGGGCCTTACCTTTCTCTTCAGTATAAGGGAGCACAAAGTCCAGAAAATATATTAAATCCAAAGTATTGTCCGCCCGATAGCTTATTTGATTTATGGGATAAGGTTCTCATAATGGGTGCCGCCCCCGAATGCGACGGAGTATTGGAATTGGGCGATAAGCTTAGAGACAAGGGCATAGTCGCTTCCGTTGCGCACTCCGCCGCAAGCTTCGAGCAGGTAGAGGATGCGGTGAATCACGGCTTTTCCGATGTTACCCATCTCTATAACGCTTGTTCATCTTGCTTTAAAACAGGTGTTTTCCGCACCGCAGGTGTAGTTGAGGCCGGTCTTACTCTGAATGAGCTTACTACTCAGGTTATCGGCGACCTTAGACATCTTCCTCAAGGTCTTCTCCGTCTCATATACAAATGCAAGGGCGACGACGGAATGTATCTCATTACCGACGGTCTCGAATTCTCCGCATTTCCTATGGAAGAAAACACCGTCTTCACTCAGGAAAACGGTGTGCAGGTAGTATATGAAGACAGGGTAATGAAGTTAGCCGACCGCTCCGCTTTAGCGGGAAGTGCCGCTACACTTTCGGACTGCGTAAGAAATATGTACAAGGTAATCGGTGTACCGCTCTATAGCGCGGTTAAAATGGCATCCCTTACTCCCGCTACGGTCGTAGGCTACGGCGATAGAAAGGGCGCTATCCTCCCCGGCTACGACGCAGACCTTATCTTATTTGACGATGAGTTGAACATTAAAGAAATATTATAAAAAGAAAACGGATGAAGTCCTTGACTTCATCCGTTTCTTTATTGTGCATTTATGTAGTTCAAAATGCCGTTGTATATACCTCGGGCGATGGCTTTTTTGCCTGATGCGGAGGTCATCATACTTCTCTCCGAGGAGTTGGAGATATAACCGCATTCAACGAGTACAGAGGGGCAATTCTCTATACGGGTTACGTGGAAGGGATAAAAATGACTTCCGTCGTTTTCAAGAGTATATCCCGCTCCGCTCTTAACTGCACCCGCCAAAGCAACGGAAATGGATTTGGAAAGCTCGCAGGAATAATTCTTATAATAGTAAACGGAGCTTCCCTTCACGCCGCTGCTTGTAGATGAATTAAGGTGTATTGATATATACATATCGGGATTAAGCTCGTATGCGGTCAGTCGTCTGTCAACTATCTCGGGAACGGGCTTAACGTTCTCTTTATATGTATATATTACTGTTGCACCCTGTGCTACGAGAAGCTTTTCCAACTCTTGAGCGATATCGTAGGCTATCTCACACTCTTTATAAGAGCCGCTGCAAGCACCGGGATCGTTACCGCCGTGACCGGGGTCAAGCTCTATGACCATTCCCGCAAGAGACGACGGCATTTCTTTTATGGATATAACGAGATAGTTTTTCTCGTTATAATACGCCTTATAACCGTAGAAGCTACCCGTCTCTCTGAGATAAATACGCAGAGTCGCCGTTTTATTGGCAGAATCGATTATCCATTTACTGCTCTTTATAACGTCGCTATGAGGATACGTATGCTCGAGAGCGTCAGTAGAGCTAATGTTATAGAACTTAATATCCACATACGTAGCAGTAAAGGTATCATTTACAAGATTAAATTCTCTGCTGCTATATCCCGTTTCGTAGCTTTGGGGAGCTATTGTAACGTTGAAAGGAACCTTCCAATCAAGCGCAAAATAAATGTCCGTGCTTTCGTCCTTGTAATCTACTATATCCTTGTGAGTTACCGTACTGTTGGGCATTTGATATCCGCTAAATACCTTGACCGCATCCTTATACGTCTTTCTGCCCGATGCAAGGTACACGAATTCATCATCAACCTTAGTAACCCTATCATATGTACCCTTTACAAGCGGAGTATAGAGAGGATTTGATCTGTCGCCGCTGACCCCCGTTGCGAAGGTCTCCGCATACTCCACAATCGTCTCGCAGTACTGCACCTTTTGAGAAGAGGAATGCTTCGTATATGGTGTCTTATGAGTAAGCGGTTCGAAAAAGTCCACAGAAAGATCAGCACAGCTTTTAAGTATATTTATTACGTCGGACGTATCAATAAGCCCGTCGGAATTCATATCTGCGCGGTCTGCTTCGAGAGCATTAAGTTCTATAAGACCTATAGAACACGAAAGAGCCAATCGCGCATCTTCTGTAAGTATCTCTCCGTCTCCGTTGACGTCACCCTTCCATACAAGGGCGGCAGTCTCCGCAGCATTTGCAATAGTGGCAGGAATAAAGTTCAACGTACACAGAACAAGTACGATACACAATATTGATCTTATACTTTTCTTCATACTCAGCCTCCCACCGCCTTTTTAAGAGCGGATCTGGTTCCTGAACCAACGAGGCCGTCAACGGTCAAACCCTTATCCGTCTGGAATCGCTTAACCGCAGCAAGAGTACCCGAACCGAATGAGCCGTCAACCCCCGAGGAGCTAAGATAACCCAACTGAGCAAGGTGCCATTGTACCCACTTAACATTGTTACCGCTGTCACCCTGACGAACGGTTACGGTAGGCTCGCTGTACGGACAACTTGATGCAGATGTTATATCGGTTACGGTCATATAATCCGAGCTTGCATAGCCCGTATATACCGCACCGTTTGAAATAAAGGTTATCTTATACCAACCACTAAGGGTCTCGATGATATAAACCTTATGCCCGTTGGGAAGAGTTGTAATTACGTTACTGTTTGTGCTTGCGGCATCGCGGATATTAAGCGCATCGCTCACCTTAACAGTACCTATCTTAGAAACGGCAGTACCGTTTGTAACCGCTGAAACTGTGGTTGAATAATCCGACGCGGCGGTATTTCCATCCACCTTATGGAAGGATTTTATTTTATATGTATATTTAACACCCGAAAGAAGATTCTTATCTGTAAAGGAGTTAGTAGTAACGGTACCTACGAGAGCGTACCCGCCCGAAATACTATCGGTTCTATACACGTAATATCCGTCGCATGAAACTGACGTCCAGCTAAGGGAAATTGTATTTTCAGTTTTTGAAGTTACCTTAAGACCCGTAGGCGCACCGGGAGATGCAATCACGGATATCTCGGGACTGAATTGCGAATAAACATACGTACCGTTCGACTGCTTTTGATATGCTCGTACCTTGTACGTAGCCGATTGACCCGAGGCAAGAGTGGTATCGGTATAGCTTGTGGCAGTAACCGCCTTAAGGAAGGTCGCCGTACCGTTGTTCACCTTATAGACCTGATAGCCCTGTGCATTTTCAATAGCGCCCCAACCGATGGTTACAGAGCCTGCGGTAGATGAATCGAACTGAGCAATGGGAGCGGTGCTTTGGAAGCGTTCAAGAGCGGTAAGATCGCCACCCGGCATATTAATAAATACGGGAATGGCAAAAACCTTTTCCATGTCCATAATGCCGCAATCGTTGTAGGCTTTATAGGTATGATACGATTCACTTGCGGCAGCTCTTACATTCGCCATATACTCGTTATAGTAAAGCTTTCCTGAGTTTGCATTAACGTTAAACTTCTGAAGATATCCCGTAAACTGATACTTCGAGAAATTCTCGTATATATACTGTGCACCGTAATAAATCGACTTATACGGGTTACTCCAGGGTCTGCCGTAGGTTGTCTTGGCGGAAACGGTTGATTTAGCAACGTAACCGGTGTATGAGGTACCGCTTACGGTTGCGGTTACTTTATAGAAGCCGTTAGCCTCACCGCAATAGTACAGAGACGTACCCGACGGTACTGTGCAAAGCTTTTTAGCAGTAGATGCACCCTCATAGAGATTTGCATTCATAGCAGTCTTCATATAGCCGTTTGCCCAATTAAGACCATCCATAGCGCCTGTATTAGCGCCGATATTGTAATAGTTATATATTCCGTTATAAGGAGCGCAGGTTCCCTTAGAGCCGCCTGCATTAGATGCAGAAGCAGAGCCTACCTCCTGAACTATCTTTGAAGCAAGATAATAAGCACTCATATTATTATCCTTGGCAGCTCTTAAAATGGCTTCGGAATATTTAAGCGGTTTCTCGTTTTCAAGATAAGTGATAGTGTTGCCCTGAGCATCAAGATAAGTAATATTACTGTTATACATCCACGTGCCCTTAAGGATAGCCTCGATAGCACCGATAGACTGAGCCGAGTCAAATTCCGTACTTTCAAACTGAAAAATATACTGCTCATTAAGGAAATTGCGGGGATCCATATAGTACTCAACGGCAGTCTGCGAAGCACTTACCCAGTTTGACGCCTCTTGGATAACGCCTTTACAAGAACTGCAGGTACATTTAAAGGAAGCTTGTACGTTGTTTTCTATAAGCTGCTTGTTATGGGGGTTACGCTCGCCGTTTACTGCGGCAGACCACGTAAGTCCCGTAATAAAAGGTTCAAACTTCCAACGGGGATATTTCTTGTGAAGAGCAAGAAGAGAGTCGGTATATGACTTAGGGAACCCCTTATTAACGAGATATTCCACGTACTCATCGTCAGTCATGGGATTCATAGCCGCAAGCAGAACAAGTCTCGCATCCTCGGTAGAAATAACACCATCTTTGTCCATATCGGCACGGGTCTTTTCTGCCGTAGTGTACGAAACTAAATTCATAGAAATCTTAAGGGTAAGTATGGCATCATCGGTAGATACCTCACCGTCACCGTTAACGTCTCCGTCTAAATATACTGATGCCGCGTAAGTTGGAGCATCCACATCATATGTAGCCTCCGCATATGGAAGGGCTGTAAGGAAGGAAGCGCATATCATAATACAAATGAGCGCCTTGAAAAATCTTCTCATAAAACCTCCTACACATCTACTTTTTATTACATATATAGTCATTTTATCATATATATTTTACTTGTATTTTCCGTTTTGGAATTATGAACCTTCAAATATATACCATATAATACGAATTTATAATTTATTAACAAAAACGGTTGTCTGCACTTTTGCACAGACAACCGAATCTTATTTTCCGTAATCATCATCAAGAGTATCAATACCAACACAATCGGTGTTGTAAATACTCAATAACGGTTCAAGCTTTTTTTGTGATGACTGATACTCTTCCTTTTCCGTTGAGGCAATCTTATTGTAATAGATAGCCGCCACCAGGAACATAACAACATTTATACTGTACTGGGCAATACAAAGTGCATTTAAGGCATCGGTCTTGGCAAACGGACCTTCCAATAAGTTCATAAGTCGGGAAATCTCGTATCCCGTAGTGTTATATTCCGTAATATACCTAACCACGTACTCAATAGCATAGTTAAAGACCTTAAATATACTGTAAGCCATACCAACGAGGAACGAAACCGCTTCTAAAAGAAAAAGCCCTTTAGTTGAAGAATCGCGATACAAATACCATATTGATACAACCGTAAGCAACCAGCCATATGTCGCGAACATATTAACTGCACCAAGAATGATATGTTCACCGTGAGGAAGTCCTGCATCCGCATTGGAAAGAATGAAATCAATCACGTAAGCCTTGACGAATCTGTAAACGAACGGAAACAAAACCGCTATTTTAAGAAATGTGGTTACCTTCTTACGCTTAAAGTCGCGCTTACGCTTGTGACCTATACCCTCGCCATTAAAGGCTATAAAGGAAAGAAAGAAAACTACGTAAAAGCTGATATCTGACAGTTTTGATGATATTTCCGCCATCCTTGATCCGTCAACACCAAATATAGAAAGACAGTTTGAAACAAGAAGCAACAGACTGCAAACAAGCAAAAGCTTGGCAGAATTTGCAAAGTACTCCGACTTAGTCATAGCTCTCCCCCTTTCATCGATTTCATAATAACAAGAAATATTATATCACACATATCGCCCTATTCCAAGAAGATTTTTAAAATCATAAAAAAACCGCAGATATTAATCTGCGGTGTAAAAGCTTATATAAGAACTTTACTAAGGAATGTTTTAAGTCGCTCAGACTGAGGATTATTAAACACTTCGTTGGGTGTACCCTCTTCAAGGATAATACCTTCGTCCATAAATATTACTCTGTCTGCAACCTCTTTTGCAAAGCCCATTTCGTGGGTTACAACTACCATGGTCATACCCTGTCTCGCAAGATCCTTCATAACGTCAAGAACCTCGCCAACCATCTCGGGGTCAAGAGCTGAGGTAGGCTCATCAAAAAGAATTACTTCGGGCTCCATAGCGAGTGAACGTACGATAGCAACTCTCTGCTTTTGGCCGCCTGAAAGAGAGGAGGGATATGCATCAGCCTTATCCTCAAGACCAATTCTCTTAAGAAGTTCTATTGCTTTCTCGCGAGCACTTTCCTTGAGCGCCTTTTTAGTTGCACCGTTATAATTCTTTTCTTTTTTAAGTCTCTTTTTACCTACGTAGATAGGAGCCATCATAATGTTCTCTAAAACAGTCTTATTGGCAAAGAGATTGAAGTGCTGGAACACCATTCCCATCTTCTGACGATGAATGTTAATATTCACCTTGGGGTTTGCAATATCAACACCGTTGAATATTACTGAACCGCCCGTGGGATCCTCCATACAGTTAAGACATCTGAGGAAGGTGCTCTTACCCGAACCCGAAGGTCCTATAATAACTACCTTCTCACCCTTTGCAATAACGGTATCAATTCCCTTAAGAACGTGGTTCTTACCGAAGGATTTCTGAAGACCTATGACTTCGATTATCTTATTATCTGTCACCTTTTCTCAGACTCCTTTCCATAAGCTTAATACCCAGCGTAATAAGGCAGATTATTACGATATAAACAACTGCCATTGCAAGGTAAGGTGTCATAAACTCATATGTAGCATCACCGATACGCTGGAATGCAAGATACAAGTCCGTTGCACCTACGAAGGATACAACCGAGGTTTCCTTAACAAGAGCAATAAACTCATTACCCAAGGTAGGAAGAATATTCTTGATAGCCTGAGGAATAACGACCTTAAGCATCGCGGCGGAATAGCTGAAGCCAACTGAACGGGCACCCTCAAGCTGACCGGGGTCAACGGAAAGAATACCTGCACGCATAATTTCCGAAATATATGCACCGCTATTCAGACCAAAGACGATAATTGCGACGGTTACCGACGGAACACGCAAGCCAAAAATCGGAAGAAGAACGTAGTAGAACACAAGGAGCTGAACTACCATAGGAGTACCTCTGAACATACCTACGTAGAACTTACATACGCTATCAAGCACTCTGACGATTTTCTTATACTTAGGTAAAACTCTAACCGTAGCAATAAGCGTACCGATAACAATACCAATAAGCAAGCCCACAACGGCAATCGTCATAGTATTCTGGAGACCTAACAAAACCGTCTTGTACGCACCTTTGTCTATCAATATCTCCCAAAAAGTTTCAATTTTACGAGAAAAATCGGACATAAATTCACCTTTCACAAAACAATGCCTCACTGATACCAGCAAGGCACTGCGAATAGTATTGATTTAACTATTATTTTGCGTTGAAGTTTTCAACGATACGCTCTGCGGGAGCAGCGTCAATAATAACTGCGTTAATGTTACCGTTGATAAGGTCCTGAACAGCAAGAGCACCGTTTGTATATCCCTTACCTGTTACAGCAAAACCTGCAAAGCCCCAATCCTCATCGCCTTCAACGTAGAACTGAGCAGTTGTACCCTTCTGGTAACCGATAGTAGTTGTGCTGTCAAAACCGTTAAGAATCTTCTCAGCATCCTCTACTGTCTTACAAGCATCAAATGTTGTATCGTCTGCCATAACTATAAGTCTCTGAGAAGCTTCGTAGTAAGAATCTGTAAATGTAACAGACTCTTTTCTCTCTTCGTTGATTGTAAGACCTGCCATAGCGATATCACACTTATGCTCGCCAACTGAAAGACATACAGCGTTGAAATCCATATCGTTGATAACGAGCTCAAGACCAAGCTCCTTAGCAAGAAGAGCTGCGATCTCCATATCAATACCGTAGAAAGCATCGCCTTCTTTGTACTCGAAGGGAGCGAAAGCAGCATTTGTAGCAACTACGAGCTGATCCTTTGAGGGATCCTCTACTGCGGAATAAACTGCTGTAGGCTCACCGTCACCGAAATACTTGTCGCAGATCTCGTCGAACGTACCGTCTTCCATAATCTTCTTAATGAAAGCATTTGTCTTTTCAAGAAGTTCAGGCTGATCCTTATCAACACCGAAAGCGTACTGCTCTGATGTAAGATCGATAGCAACAACCTTTACGTCTGTTGAAGCCTCCTTGCCGCAAGCCGCAAAGCAAGCAACCATTGAAATAGCGAGAACAAGAGCTAAAATCTTTGAAATCTTTTTCATTTCTAAAACCTCACTTTTTATTTGAAACTGTCCGTTTCATTGCTTGCATTATACAACTATACAAGTTAAAATGCAACACCTTTTCTTAAAATGTTTGCAATATTATACACCTTATTGAATATTAATACACCAAAATCATTAACAAATTATTTATGTACAAATGGATAAATATGTTGTATAATAAATTAACTATCGAATTCATGAGGATAAAAGCTATGGTTTTTCTCATTTTATTGGGGCTTACGTTCTTTATTCAGTTACTCGCTTCCGTCTGGTTTGTGATGGTAGAAACCGGAAAAGGTAAGCAAGCAGCGCTGAAATTCAAGATGCTTTGCTCTCTTATCTATATTGCAGACGTACTTTTATGTGTTGCCATGGAAAATGCACATACACACACCTATTTCATACTCATTCTTTGCGGTATGATAATATCGTTTATAGGCGATATCGTGTCAAGTGCAAAAGAGGACGATAATGATACCGCCCTCTTCCTGACACACTCTGTAAGTAATTTTATTTATCTCGGAGCTTACGTGTGGGCACTTCGTTCTCTCTTCCACACAGAATTCTCAAAGATAGTACTTATTTCAGTAGCAATTCCCGTTGCGCTCTTACTTATACCCTTCACGTGCAAAAAGAACGGAAGGTTCAAGCTCACGCTTATCATCAGCATTATATCAACATTGCTTATGTTTGGTGGTGCGCTGTATCTCGGTATTCTATGTCAGAACACAGGGCTTCCCGCTATGCAAAGTGTAAGCTGTGCCCTTATAATGGGAGCTCTCGCAGTAAGCTTCTCAAGACTGCTTCACACACGTCAGCAGATGTCACCACCACCCGCACTTAAGCCGCAATTACCAAAATACTGTGCATATTTTTTCGGTCAGATGGCAATCGCCTGCTCAATAATCATTTGTGGAGGTTTAAGATGAAAAAAGTATTATGTATATTCCTCGCCGTAGCTCTTATGGTAATCACCGTACCCTTTGCGGTGGCCGCAAACTATAACGGCTTCGTATATGAGCTCAACGACAACGGCACCTATACTATTACAGGATACACGGATTTCTACACCGAATCTGTAATAGTCCCCTCTACCATAAGCGGTAAATCAGTAACCGCTATCGAGCAGGGTGCCTTCCAGCTAAAGTCAAATATCAAATCCGTTGTAATCCCCGATACAGTTACATATATCGGCGCAATGGCTTTTTACAGCTGTAAAAATCTCAGTTCTGTAAAAATAGGTGCAAACGTAAAGTCTCTCGGTGCAAAAGCTTTCAACTCCTGCTCATCGCTTACGAGCATCAATCTTCAAAATATCGAGGTTGTAGGTGAATATGCGTTTTACGGTTGCGGAAATCTTACGGACCTCTACTGTGGTGAATCACTTAAGGTAATAGGAAAAAACGCTTTCACCAACTGCGGAAAACTCAGCTATATTCGTTGGAGCCCCGCACTTATTTACATTGACGCTTATGCATTTGCCGATTGTATAGGCATTACCTCAATAACCTTCCCCGATAGTCTTGCGTACATCGGAAACAGCGCTTTCAAGGGTTGTCTCACTCTCGCAGACGTTACCTTTGGTAGTGGCGAGCTTCAAATAGAAGCATACGCATTCGAAAATTGCAAAGCACTTACGAGCGTAACAATCCCAAACAACGTTACTTCTATCGGAAGTTACGCCTTCGCACTCAGAGAAGCTAATTCCAACGAATTCACACACGCAATAACCATTACTTGTAATTCTGTTGGAGCGGGTGCTAATTACGTTAAGCTTTTCAACGTCCCTGCAATTTTCGAAGATACAGGTTCATCGGTTACGCTCTTCGGTGACATCAATGGTGACGGAACAATCGACACAACAGATGCAACGGCAGTTTTAAGAATCGCAACAGGACTTGATACCGAGCCCTCGCAAAACGAATTTTTTATAATCGATCTTAACAGTAACGGTATGATCGACACCGGTGACGTTCAGCTTATTCTCAAGAAAGCCGCTAAGCTTATATAACAATTATCTCTTGGCAATAAAGCTCTCAAATCCGGATTTTTTCAGTTCAGCCTGAAGCTTCTGTGCATTTTTCTTATCCTTAAATGCACCTGCCTGAACCACGTATAATGTCTCATCCTCGGATGAGGCATTATTTTTATTTTCCTCACTAACATTCACACCGTAGTAATCGCACACGCCCTTGGCAATAGCCTCACCAATAGCGGTAGTATTGTTGATAATAAAATTCGCACCGTCTTTGGTATCATGAAACTCACACTCGCAATATACCGCGATTGCTTTAGTATTCTTAATCTCGTAAAAGCCGGGATATGCCATCATCTTTTCAGCACTGCTTCCGGGAGTAATCGGTGCAAGTCTGTCGAAAACCGCGCTACCTGCCTTCTTTCTCTCGCCGGACAAGTTGTACAGCAACACAGACGTACCGCCTGTAACCTTGTGATTTGCCGTAGCATTTGTATGAATAGCAATATGAAGATCTGCATTAAAGGCGTTACTCTCGGCAACGCGCACGTACATATCGCTATTGTATCTTGTCTTTACCTCAAATCCATACTTCTGCAAAAAGGCAACACAAGCCTTGGCAATTTTTTCGCACTGCTCTTTTTCATTTGTACCGCCTACGGCATATAGATTTTCGCTCTGACTACTGGGAGAAACGTAAATTCTTCTACTCACTCAATCACCTCCAAAACCGTTCTTTCGTCACTATCGGTATAATAGGTCATCGCCCTATCACTATCACAGATACCTTCAGTTGTAGGGTCAACCACAACACCTAAAAGTGCAAGTATATTAACCGCCATATACACTAAATCAGTTGTACCACCAACAATCACTATATATTTTCTCGAAGCCGTTTCTTTCGAAGATCACGGGTAATACCTGAGAAAGAATCTCTGCCGCTCTCTCGTCACTCTGCTCTCTGGGAAGAATACTTACGGACGGATAGTTGTCCATAGCATCTGCGTGTTTATTTGCAATGGAATTAAAGAGCCACGCGGAAGCATTTTCCTCTCCCGTTGAGTTTCGCAACTGTTCCCAATGGCGCATCTTAAACCACTGCTCATTGTCAATTATTCTGTTTTCAAGATTAGTTTTAGATTCCTTGTACTTTTTAAGGAGTGCCGTTGCTTTCTCTACGTCCTCCTTACCTATCACACCAAACAAACCGTTGGTTGTGGCAGGAATCTGTTTTTCAAATTTATCTTCCTTCTTTTTCATTACTTCTCCTTTAAATGGATCTGTCAGACGAAGCGAAAAAGAAAACTCTTGCTCACGAAATGAAGCACATAAAGAGAAACGACTTTAACAAGGATATACCCGTAAGACTGATAGAACAGAATATATAAAAAGGGGCTGCAAAAAACGCAAGTTTTTTGCAGCTCCTTTTTCATTAATAATTCCTCATTTTCTTCAAATCGCGATAATTTATAAGCTGAATACCGCAAGCCTTGATATGCTGAAGCGTCTGAGGATCAGCGAAAAGCCTATGATCCCACACTCTGCGATGCCAAGCACCCGAAATCGCTTTAAGCTCATCACTTTCAAGAGCAGGATGGATATAAGTTTCCGTTACACCGTTGGGGAATGAACGATAAAGCTCATACATATACTCCTTGTAATTTTCATAACTCTCATCCTGGGGACCGTTCCATTCTCCGGGGATAAGAAAATCGGGCATAGCAACCTTAAGACTGTTTGCGTGATCAACAATCTTGCCGAAGAACATTGCAATAAGATCCTTGTCGATCTTAACCTCGAGAGTATCGTTATCAAACATTTCCGGAACAAAGGTACCGGGGAAACGGAAGGGAAGCTTCTCCTCACCTGCTATATCGAGAGTAAGATTAAGAAGCTCAAATCTTCCGGACTCAATTCCATAGAGGGAGCCCATGTGATTATCAAGATGAGAAGGCTCTACACCAAAGGATTTGAAACGAGCAATCTGTGCTCTGATTTCTGTCTCTACCTCGTCAATATCACTCTTCTCTTCAAACTCATCTGACTCGTGATACATGAAATCCTCGTCGTCTCTGAGTGATGAGGTCTCACCCTGCGCGATAGGACTCCATCTGTAATTGCCCCATTCACTTGTAAAGGTAAGATGTACACCAACCGCATATTCGGGATGCTGTGCAGCCCACACACCGGCTTCCTTTGCCCATGAGCAAGGAGTCATAATTGTAGCGGATGTGATACCGCCCTTTTCGAAAAGATCTGCAACCGCAAGGTTAGCAGAGTGGCACATACCAAAATCGTCTGCGTTAATAATTAAATATTTATCCATATAGCATCCTCCTTAGCGATCGTTGCTTGTATTTTCTTTTTTGTCTTCTGTTTTGTTTTCTGTTTTGTCTTCTGTTTTGTCCGATTTTGAATTTTCGTTTGCGGATTTATTTTCACTTTCTTCCTTTGGGGAAGAGCCTGTTTTGCTGTTTGTTTTACTGTTCTTTGCCTTTTTCTTCATAGTTCTTACAATAATTATAAACAAGATTGCAAGAAGCCATACCACAGATACAAGTGCAACGATAACCGCTGCAGAAATATCCTCATCACCTTCACTCTCCGCTTTATACATAGCGGTAGTCGTATTGTTAGAATTAGGTGAATATGTAACAAGCTCCGGAGCAATTGTCTGCATATAGAAATACTCGAGCTTATCAATAACCTCTTCGTCAACGATACCATCTACAACCAAGCCTTGTTCCTTCTGGAACTTCTTAACAACCGCCATGGTATCTTCGTCGAACACGCCTGTTATACCATCGTCTTTGAGACCGTAACGAGTATATATGAATATCCATTGCACCCATCGTACCCCGTCACCGGTATCGCCACCCTTAAGCTCACCTGCGGGCTTTGTATATGGATTGACATCAGAACCAAAGTCAACAGTCTCACCGACAACACCCGTTGACGATTCGGTAAGGTTGGAATCAGGCTCTGTATAGTAGTCTGTAGCCGCGGGAACAAGAGTAATATAACCACCCGTAGTATCCTGCGGGGCGTACGTACCGCCCGTATTACCACCGGAGCCACCTGAACCATTACCGTCACCTATGATGCCACCTATTAGGTCTCCGGCACCATCAATGATATCACCTAAACCAATATCTCCGCCAACGTTATCTACGATCGCTCCGCCAATTTCGGAAAGATCGGATACAACGGCACCGATATCTGTTGCTGCACCAAGCTGATCGTTCGCAAAATCCTCAACGACATTCTCCTTTGCGTTAGGCGCGCCATACGTGTCGACTTTACCCTGAGATATATTTTCTGTTGTATTTAATTTCCTTGCATCTGTCACTACGAAACCAATCGCAGCAATCATAATAGCAAGAGAAAAAGCGATAATTTTACGTTGCATTAAAAACTCACCATTTCATTTACATAGTTATATGCATTATATCACATACAATATAAACATTTCAACCAAAACAGTTGTTCTCCTTCCGATTTGTAAAAAATGTACATCTGCGCATAACATTTTTAGAATTTAAAACAAAAAAACTCTTCAAACGAAACTGTTTCGAAACTAAAAAACTCCCTGGCCAAGCCAAGGAGTCTTAGATTCATTAAATTATGCTTCGTCGTTAAGAACAAGCTCGGGATTCTGGAAGAATTCCTCCATCTTTGTAAGGAAGGGTCTTACCTCACCGAAGTCGAGAGCTCTGTGGTCGAAAACAATATTCATAGGAAGTACCGTTCTGATTTCAACCTTATCCTCACCGTTCTCGTCTGTAACAACCATAGGCTTTTTGGTAAGCTTACCGATACCGATAACGCATACCTGAGGAGGAATGATCATAAGCATAGCAACCTGACCGGAAAGTCCGCGAGTATCTGCACCTACGTTCGAAACGGTGATAGTGCCCTGCTTAAGGTCATCTCTTGTAATTTTCTCTGTTGCAGGGATTGCATCGTAGGCTTTCTTCTCGGCACCCTTAAGACGAACGATTCTGTGACGCTTGTTAGAGTTTGCACCGTAGAGTCTCTTAATTGCTCTGATGATATGACCACCCTTAAGCTTATCGAGGGTATCGTGGAAAGCAACTGAATAAAGCGCTTCAACAAGATTGGTCTTCTCGAGTCTGCGATTAATATCTGCCTGATATTCCGCAATCTCTCTGAGAGACTTATTTCCCATATCTTTCATTGTGATGGTCATCATATTACCGTCGGGAAGAATCCACGGAACAGAGATGTCAATGTTATCGTACTCTGTAACCTTACCGCGAACGAGACCCTTCTCATAGTGGATATGAGCGTTGATCATAGGATCAACTTCGATAGCCTCAGCAATAGCCTTAAGAAGAACTGAGTTTAATGTGATCTTAGCCTTACCCTCTACGTTCTTCTCTGCAGAAAACTTCTTGAATGCTTCCATGAACTTTGTAACGTCAGGTTCATACTGGTAACTAACGTGAGGAATATTCTGCCAGCTTTCTGTACACATATTAGCCACGATTTTTCTTTGAATACCGAATCTGGTGATACTTTTTACTGCCATGTTTGCTTTCCTTTCAATATAATTAGTCTTAAAAATCCTTATTTATTGTAGTCGGTAAAGAAACCAACATTTGTTAACTCATCAACAAGACCCTTCTTCTCACAATCAGTAAGAGGCGAACCGGGATACGCAATGTCACCCGCCTCGATACCATCGAGAGAAAGGACGTGCTTTATTGAGCGGATAACTCCGTACTTAATAAGAATCTCAACAACCTTGTTTACCTTGTACTGTGTTGCTCTCGCACCCTCTATATCTCCTGCAAGGAAGAGATTTCTGATCTTTACATACTCAGCACACATAAGGTTATATGTAGAACCGATACCTGCATCTGCGCCCATAGAGAGACCGCAGATAAACATCTCGTCAGGTCCGTTGATAACGTTGATATCGCCGCCGTTAAGCTCCTTGATTCTGCGCATTGAATAAAAATCAGTAAGAGTGTACTTAACACCGACAACTCCGTCAACGTCAATAAGTCTCTTCATAAGATTTACAGAGTCGCTTGTAAGAAGTCCCTGAGCATATGCAATAACAGGAAGCTCTGACTCCGCTGCGATCCTCTTGTAATAATCTACGATTTCGTCATCGTTATATTTGAAATAGAAGTTAGGCACAACGCTTGATATAGCATCGCATCCGCAGGATTTTGCGTGACGAGCAAGATCGAATGCATCGATAGGTGCAGCCGCACCGATATGATTGATGATAAGACCTCTACCATTATTTACGTCAACAACAGTCTCAGCAATCTCCTTACGCATAGAGCTTGTGATAACGGGACCCTCACCTGTTGAACCACAAATATAGAAGCCGCCTGCGCCCTGAGCGAAGTTGCGCTCCATATTGGCTCTTATGGAATCCTTAAGAACTGTACCATCATTTTTAAAATGGGAAACTAATGCAGGATATACACCCTGTACAAGAACGTTTGACATAATTTCACCTCATACCCAAATTTATCTATTATAATAATATCAAACCCCAGGGTGAATGTCAATTCACTTTAAAGATAATTTGCACCATTTTTTTAATTTTGTTATTTTCAACAAATAGCACGTACGTATGTTTGTGTATTTATTTCAATTATTTCACAATAATGTTAAACAGTTGTTAACATTCAATTATATGCCAATTAAATCTTGTTACATTTATAATTGTATGGTATAATATATGGAAAATTTGATTTTCACGGGAGTTTATTTATGAAGATTTTAGACAAAGCGCTCATAAAACTTCATCTAAAAAAACCATCTCATCCCAAGAGAAGTACGGGTGAGATACTTCCACCTGCCATCAAGGAAGCTTTAGAAAGTGAGCACCTTGACACATCGGACATCATTTACGGATTCAAATCCGATATGTGTGATGCAGAGAAGTTTGGAGATTGCTATATCTTCTTTGACAGTAAGGGCGTATATACCGCATCTTTTGAAGACTCTCCCATTCCTAAAAGCAAAAAGAAGAAGATTTCCGAGGTTAAACCCAAGCTAAAGAAGTTAGTATGCATACCCACAGAGGACGTCGATAAGATATTCGCAGAGCAGTATCTTGCTACGGGTCAGCTTACTTACACCAATAACGGAGAGTATTATTCTCTTGCATACTTCCCCATAGGCGCTCTTGAAAAGGCGGATAACTTCCGAAAGATATACAACACCTTCAAGGAAGGCAACGACTACGAGCAATATTTATCAAACGCCACAGGCAACGTATGTGAAAAGTGTGGCGAGCCAATTCCAAAGGGACTTAAGTATTGCAAAGATTGCGTTGACCGTTCATCAACCATCAAGCGTCTTTTCTCCTTCTTCGGAGAAGTAAAGGGAAAGATGATATTTATGGTTCTTGCAGTTATCACAAGCTCCGTAGTATCTCTCATAATCCCCCAATTCAGCACTCAGAAATTGTACGACGAGGTTCTTAACACAGGCAACCCCCAAAGCTACAAAATTCTCATAGGCTCTCTCGTCTCCATTGTCTTGACTATGGCTCTTCTGCGGATATTCAACCAGCTCACAACCCTCTTCTATCAGTATATCGTTGCGGGTGTACTTCCCGAGGTTGTATATAATATAAAGCTTAAAATTTTCAAGGCTATGCAACAGTTGAGTGTCGGTTTTTATACTCATAAGCAAACCGGCTCACTTATGGAGCGAGTTACCAGAGACTCCAACAACATCTATTGGTTCTTTGTTGACGGCTTCCCCTATCTCATTGCAAACATTATTCTTGTAATCGGTATTCTCATAATAATGTTTATTACAAGCGTCAAGCTTACGCTTATGATATTAGGCATTACATGCATTATTTTCATTGCATATCCTATTGTAAACAAGAAATTCAGAAAGCTTCACCACAGAGTATGGGTTCAACATTCTCAGCTTTCTTCAAAGGTAAGCGACAATATAAACGGTCACCGAATCATCAAGGCATTCTCCAAAGAGGATGATGAAATGAATCAGTTCGGTAAGGTAAGCGACAAATTATATAGCGCAGAGGTACGCGCTTCCAATGCGGAAAGCACCGTGTTCCCCATTCTTTCCATACTGATATATTCAGCGAGCGCCCTCGTTCTCGGTGTGGGTGGCGTTATGACCATCAGAGGCAACGAGCTTACTGTGGGTGAGCTTCTCACGTTCGTTGTATATCTCGGTATGCTTCAACAGCCCATTGACTTCCTTTCATGGGTTATGAACTGGTGGGCAAGATGTGTTGACTCGTCTCAGCGAGTATTCGAAATAATGGATACCGAGCCCGAAATCAGGGACAAAGAAAATCCCGTTATTTTAGATAACTTCAGAGGAGAAATCGAACTCAAGGAGCTTCAGTTTGAATACGAGCCCGCTCATCCTATAATAAAGGATCTTTCTTTGAAGATAGAGGCAGGAGAAATGCTCGGCATAGTTGGTAAAACCGGTGCCGGTAAGACTACCATATCAAATCTTATCGCTCGACTCTACGATCCGAAGGAAGGTATCGTAAAGATTGACGGCGTTGACGTAAAGGATCTGTCCTCCAAGCAGCTTCGTTCAAATATAGGTATAGTATCTCAGGACATATTCCTCTTTATGGGTACTATCGCAGATAACATAAGATACGCCCGACCCGATGCTACAAACGACGAGGTTATTGCCGCGGCAAAGGCGGCTTCGGCTCATGGCTTCATATCAAAGCTTCCCGACGGCTACGAGACATGGGTAGGCTCAGGCGGACAAGACTTATCCGGTGGCGAAAGACAGCGTATCTCTATAGCAAGAACGATTATTCAGAATCCTAAGATTCTGATTCTCGACGAGGCTACCGCCGCTATGGATACAGAAACAGAACGAAATATTCAAAACTCCCTCACAAAGCTGAAGGCAGGTCGCACAACTATAGCTATCGCTCACCGTCTATCCACCTTAAGAGATGCAGACAAGCTTGCGGTAATCGACGAAGGCGAATGTATAGAATTCGGCACCTATTCCGAATTAATGGAAAAGAAGGGTGCATACTACAATCTATTCAAGTTACAGGAAGAGGCTCTTCGCTTCATTGGTATAGGCGAAGACAACTCCGATGACGAAAACGAAGAAAAGGAGAATGAACCAAAAAATGATTAATACAGATAAGCTTACAATCGAATTTTTAGAACCCACGAAGTGTGCTTTCTCCTTCAATGACAACGGATTTCTCATTTTCACGTTAGACAATGAGTGTAAGGGCAGAGTAAAGCTTATACGCACCTACCCTTACACCCTTGCAGATGAATATATCTGTATTCACGATCTCGACGATAATGAACTGGGCATCATAAGAGACTTGAACGAATTAGACGAAGCATCCAAAGAAAATGCACGCAAGGAATTGCAAAACAGATACTACTGTCCTACCATTTCCGCAGTAAAGAACGTAAAGGAAAGAATGGGTAACTTCTACTTCGAGACGGTTATCGATAATAAACCCAAGAACTTTACGGTTAGAGATATTACCAAGAATATGCGTTTTGCGGGTGGCAAGACGTTGCTCATATTTGATATGGATGGCAACAGATACGTAATCCCCGAATTTGAAAATATAGAAGAAAAGAGTAAACGGCTCCTTGAACCGTATTTATATTAATTTATGAAAAGTATTACTGCGCATTTTGACATATCTCCCCAAGGTATGCTGTGCGACGGTACGTTGTCCTTTTCCGACGGCGTAATCACAGTAACCCTTGAGGGAAACACAAAACAATTTAATATAGACGGCATTAAGGAAGCAATACAGTACACAGACGTCGGCTGCGGTCACTTGGAGCTTGTACCCGAGAGCGGAAAACCCGACGGAAGCGATAATATTCACGTATGCCGTTTCTCTATGAGCTGTGTAACGGAGATCGGTGAATTTACGAAGGTTATAAATCACCTTATCGAGACAGACGAGCTTTTGGACATC
This sequence comes from Acutalibacteraceae bacterium, assembly GCA_045606645.1. Lineage (GTDB taxonomy): Bacteria > Bacillota > Clostridia > Oscillospirales > Acutalibacteraceae > DTU089. Next base: position 28,691 of record JAZUSK010000028.1, read on the forward strand.
AACACCTCCGACAGTCCCGTATGTCCCACTTGCCACCGACACTACTTACGCGGTATGAACATCTGTATGTTCTGTGTAAAGAAATCTTACGTTTTCTCCAGAGCATTCAAGTACTTCAAGCCGTACAGCAAAACCGTATTTATGACAGGCATCCTCCTGGCAATAGCCAACGTGCTTTCGGCAATAATGCCTCTTTTTAATTCCATACTGATAGACGATTATCTCGCACCTGCAAAGGGAGCAACTCCCTACTTCCAATCCCGCACCACCGGTATTATCGTCGTGGTTCTTGCTATGGTATTCACCTTTATTCTGGCAAAGGTCATTACCATATTCACCTCTCGCGTATCAAATCGAATTGGCTCTCGTTTTTCAAACGATTTAAGAAATATCGTTTATGATAAGATCCAAGAATTATCACTTACTTCTATGTCAAAGCGTAGCGCGGGTAATCTTATGCACCGAGTTACAAACGACACCGAGAGAGTAAAAGAGTTTTTCAATCAGCAGGGACGATATCTCGTAGAGCAAATAATCGTTTTCACTGTGGTGCTTACTATTCTTTTTTGCACAAGTGTTCCCCTTACCCTCGTGGTATTAGCACCGATTCCCATTGGCGTATTTGCTATGACACGATTCCGTCATTCCACAAGAGTAAGATACCATAAGCAATGGAGAATCAACTCCAAAGCAACCTCTATTCTCCACGATATCATCAAGGGTATCCGAGTTGTAAAATCCTTTGGTAACGAAGAGCGTGAAATCGAGAAATTCTCCAAGGTTTCGAGAAAGCTTGCAGATATCAGCGCATCCAATGAAAAATATTGGGCGGTCACCTTCCCTCTCGTAGGTAACTTTATGAGTCTCGGCGAAATTCTCGTACTCCTCATTGGCGGTAAGATGGTTCTTGACGGTACGCTTTCATTAGGTGAGCTTACACGTTTTAATTTATATCTTGCATTCCTTTATGCTCCCTTAAGATGGATGTCTATGTTCCCGAGAAGACTTGCAGACTGTACCACGAGCCTTGTGAAGATATACGAGATACTTGACGATGAGCCGCAAACGGCAACGGTGAACAGTGACCGCGAAATAGACGCTTCGAAGTCTCTTGATTTCCATAACGTAACGTTCGGCTACAAATCATACGAGCCTGTACTCAAAAACATCAATCTTCATATTGAGCCGGGCGAAATGATAGGTCTCGTAGGTCATTCGGGTGCAGGTAAATCTACCGTTATCAATCTATGTATGAGACTGTATGATCCCAACTTAGGTAAAATAACCATTGGCGACGTAGATATAAAGACGGTAAACCCCAGAGAATTAAGAGAAAATATCGGTGTAGTATTCCAGGAAACATATCTCTTTTCCGGCTCCATCTACGATAATATCGCTTATGCCCGCGCGGATGCTACCTACGACGAGGTAATAGCCGCGGCAAAGGCGGCAAATGCCCACGAATTCATCACCAAGCTTCCCGATGGCTACAATACGGTAATCGGTGAAAACGGACATTCCCTTTCAGGTGGTGAGAGACAGCGAGTAAGCATCGCAAGAGCAATTCTTAAAAACCCGAAAATCCTTATTCTCGACGAAGCCACAAGCTCCCTTGACCCCGAGACTGAGATCAAGATTCAGGAGGCTTTGGGAAGACTTATTAAGGGCAGAACGACTATTGCTATAGCCCACAGATTAGCAACCTTAAAAAATGCCGACAGACTTGTAGTTATAGAGCGAGGCAGAGTAGCCGAAATCGGTACTCACGAGGAGCTTGTAAGTATGGGCGGTATATATGCAAATCTTGTTGCCGCACAACGACAGACACAAGCATTGAATTAAATAACAAAAACGCAAAATGTAAAAATTACATTTTGCGTTTTTCTTTTATTCCTCGTAAGACATGAGATACTATTTTTATGGGAAAATTATTATTTAAAACTTTGGCAATTATATGCGCATTTACGGTATTGGTAGTCCCCTTGAACACGTTGGCTTATGACACAGACAAAGCCGCAATTACCGAGATACAAAGTATATGCACCACAATTTCTTCAATGTATCAAAAGTCATCCGACGTAATAAGGATACTATCCTACAACATTCTTTCCGACCGCATAGGCTACAACGGTTCTCCTTGCGAAAGCCGTCAAGACGGAATCATCGAAGTCCTCAACCGTCTCTCTCCCGATGTGCTTTGTCTGCAAGAGGTTTGCAGAGGTTGGTTTACAATAATTAAAAACAACACCGAATACACCGCCATAAACCCAATAAAAACCGAATTAGCAGGTCTTATGACTACCATTTTTTATGATAAAGCACGGATGGAGTTACAAGAATGCGGCGACGAAGCATACGTATCCGGCGGTGATTACAGAATCAGAAAAGTCGTGTGGGGAGTTTTCAAATCAAAAGACAACGGTAAAACCTTTTGTGTAGTAAATACTCACTTTAATATAACTAAAGAAACTGATTCTTATTCAGGCGGTCAAGCTATGGAGCTTATTGAAATCACTAATACACTAAAGGAAAAATATTCGTGCCCCATATTTATAGCAGGTGATTTTAACGCTAAAAAAAGAACGACGGTAACTTATCCGTCGTCATCGATCTACGAAATATTGTCCGCAAACTTCACAGATACAGCTACCGTAACGGAGCTTTTCTCCGCAGGAAGTACAACGACTGACCCGACTTCTACCGTTGACCATATTTTCCTCACAGACGAGGTAAAAATCAAGCGATACGTAATCCTTTCCAACAAGGTGTTTCTCCATATCAGTGACCATTTCCCCATATTTGTGGATGCAGAAATACAATAAGGACTCTAGACTCCGACCGCGTACAAAGGTACGCCGAGAGAACTAAGTCAAGTTGTGCGCCAAGGTTTAAACTATTTTCTAAACTGTAATATTCGGATGAAGAACGAAGACCTGTCAGACGACGCTGTACAAAGGTACTGCGAGTATGACAGGTCAAGTTATTCGCCAAAAACATAAGCTTTCGCTAAACTGTAAGATTCGGATGAAGAGTGAAGATATATCGAACGAAACCGCACTCAACAATACACAACTCACACAGAAGGAAATTTAGATGAAGAACGCCGATTTAGTGAGCGACGGCGTACAACGGTACGTCAAGCAAGCTAAATCAAGTTATTCGCTAAATTTCACTGTTTAGCGCCGTTGTCGAAGAGTTCGAGGACTTTTACACTCGCTGCAAAACAGTCAGCAAGACACTTGGGATTGAGGGCATCGGGAGTGTCGAGTCTTGTGTGATAGAAATCGGGAAGTGCGTGGTTAAGAGCCGTAATACCTGTTGCTCTCATACCCGCCTGAGCAAATGCTGCAGAGTCGGTAGCACCACCGAGAGGAGGAACCATACCCTTACCGCAGGGAATATCGAGTTCCTGACAAGCCTCGTAGAAGAGATCTGAAACATCCTTATCAACCTTAACAGTTGCATTAAGATCGCGATAGTTTACGCTGAGATGCTCGCTCTGAGCAATGGTATCATAAGAGTAAATGAAAGTAGGAACGTCACTATACTCGTCTTTGTGAGCCTCGCACCATGCCTTTGCACCACGAAGACCCGCCTCCTCAGAGCCGGAGAAGATAACGCCAACTTCAGTATTTTCAAACTCAATACCTTCATCCTGGAGAGCCTTGAGAATTGCCATACCCATGTAGCAGCCTGTAAGGTTATCGTTAGCACCGTCAACGATCTTGTTTCTGTTCCACATAAAGTAGAGACCAAACCAGAAGGGAACGAAAGCAAGTGTGCCGAGACCGAGTTTAAACGCAAGGTCTGCGTTTATACCCGCGAGCTTTGCGATAGAGATACCGATCATATAGAATGCACCAAGGAAGCAAACCATCATATGAATATCAAAACCGAGGTATGTAAACTTGTACTTAAAGGGCCATTCCCAAGCAGCATCGGGGTGTCCGTTGAAGATGATTCTACGCTTAACCTCACCTGTAGGCTTCTTGAAGCCCGAAGCGTTGTGACCGATTTTCTCTTTAAAGAACTTATCAACAAGCTTCTTGTAAAGACCGAACTGTAATACACAGATAATAAGTCCCAATGCTATAAAAACGAGTGAAAGTGCGGGAATAAAGAAATATGAAATAAGTGCAAGGAAGCAGAATGTGATCGTAAAATTGATCCAACCAAAGAATGAACCGGGATTCTCCTTGAAGCCATCAACAAAAACCTTATCACAACCGTATGCCTTCATCTGCTCTGCGGCATATTCGCAAGCCTGCTGTTCACCGTAGTCGCCGGGACCTCTCTTCTCAAAATTTGTGCAGACGTGGGTAATCTCATCAACCATATACTGCGCATATTTTTCTTTCTGATCAATGATCTTTTTTAAATCCATATCCAATATCTCCTTCCGAAAGATGAATTTTGTTAAAATTGTGTTAAACATAACTTTATTTTACAAGATATATAAAGTATATGTCAACCATTATTTTCCTTTTTTACTAAAGCGTTTGCGAATCTGCAGGCTCTTACGTAGCACTCGGCAATATATTCCTCTATAGGCATATTCCAATACTTATCATTTTCGTGACGATTGGGCTTCGATTTATTGTTAAGCTCAAAAGTGAGAATGTCATTATAGCCACATTTATAAAGTCTTTCTGCTAACTCATCCCAATCTGCCATACCGTCGTAAGGGAGCAGATGGAGATCATCGTGCCACGTAGTTCTGCCGCCGAAATCCTTAACGCCGAGATTGTCATTAAGATGGGTTGCAATAAGCTTATGACCGTATTTGGCGACGAGGTTTTCCGAGAAGTTGTAGCACATTTCATGACCGGAATCCCAACAGAAGCCAACACAATCCCTGTCACCATACGTATTCAATATAGCTTCCAGATATTCTCCACCCTCGGTATTTTCAAATGCTATTTTCACACCAAGACTTTCCGCGTGGTCAATCACCTTACCGTAGTTTAATATGCCGAATTCAGTGGGTATATAATCAACGTAAAAGCCTACGTACACGTGTGAAACCATAATAGGCACATTGTATTTCTTGCAGAGGTCAAGACAATGGAAAAGCTCCGCTACACCGTCAGCCGCATCCTCAGCACAAGCCTCATCCCACATATCGGCACAGTAGCCCCAAGGCGCATGAATAGATTGGAAAATCATCCCCTCTTCCATGGCTACGCGAGCACATTCATCAACCATATCATCGAGTCCATCGCCCCACAATACGTTAAATCCATCGAAGCCCGACTTTTTAAAAAGTCGTATCTGCTCCGCCTCGGTGATGCCAAAGGTGTTGTTGGTAGAAAGACAAAGTTTTTTCTTATACATAAGCTTCTCTCCCCTTTGAAGAAATCCATAAAATTATTGTAGCACAATCGCAAGATTTTTCAATATAGATTGATTTTTTATTACTTCTAAAATATAATTGATTGGTACAAAGGATGGTGAAACTATGAATATTGTCGAGCAATTTATTTTAGGAAAGAAGAATAATCCTGCTTTATGCGAGGACGGAATTGTAATAACCGATAATTTCATAGCAGTCCTTGACGGTGTAACCGCCAAAAGCAACCGCACCTTTTACGGAAAATCAGGTGGCAGAGCCGCTATGGAAACAGCAAAAGCCATCATCGAAAGCTCCCCTGCTATAACAGAAAAAGAAATATTATTCCGCAATATCAATAATGCTATAAAATCTTTATATGACGGCAAAGCCTACGGCGAAGCGGCAGTTTGCGTATGCATATACAGCAAGTTTTTCAAGGAAATATGGTCTGTAGGCGACTGTCAGTATCTTGTAAACGAACAGTACTATTGCGACGAAAAAGAAATAGATACTATATATTCCCGAGTTCGAGCCGCTATCCTCGAAAAAGCCGAAAGAGACGGTTCTCTCATTGAGGGTAAAGATCCGGGAAGAGAATTCATCATGTCCCTTCTTAAAAATCAACATATCCTTGCAAACGGTACAGGTAAGTATTCATACCCGCTTTTAGATGGCGGTAGCTTTGATATAAGCAGAATAATATCTACTCCTGTTTCCGAAGGAGATACGGTAATCCTCGCTACAGACGGATACCCTAAGCTCTTCGACACCCTCCGGAAAAGCGAAAGCTACCTCGCCTATGTAATTGAAAACGACCCTATGTGTTACAAGATACACGTATCCACTAAGGGCATCGAAAAAGGTAACGTATCCTTTGATGACAGAGCGTACGTAAAATTTGTAGTATAATAACAAAACAGACCAACCAACAAACTCATCTTTTAATTATTAAATAATAAAAATTAAAAATCACTTGATTTTATAACGCCTATAGGTTATAATCTCCTATGCGATAAGGGTCTCCTCTCTCGCACTGATATTTTCGGGGTGTGGCTCAGTTTGGTAGAGCGCGACCTTCGGGACGAAGATTTTTTCGCAAGAAAAAACGTCCCACTTACAAATTACAATTTAATATCGGGGTGTGGCTCAGTTTGGTAGCTTTGAGCACGACCCCCGCCGGTGGCGGATACAGGGAGTGCGAAAAGGCGCAGCGGTCAAAGAAATCAAGCAAGCGAACAGCGCGATGATTTCTTTGGGCACCGCAAGAGTTCATTGAAACACACTACCCTTCCCAATACCGTTCCATGCGAGGAACAAAAATTACAATTAAATAGCGGGGTGTGGCTCAGTTTGGTAGAGCGCTTCGTTCGGGACGAAGAAGTCGGGTGTTCGAATCACCTCACTCCGACCAAAAACATAAAGACAGGCAATGCCTGTCTTTATGTTTTTATCTAAACGAAACTTTCGAATTTTGAGAAATTATAATAGCAGATTCTTGTCATCGATATTTATCTGCTAATTTAATTAATGCGTTTATTTGTTGAATAGTATTATCAGAAATTGCTTGCATTTCTTTAATTTGTTTTTTGTATTTTCTCATATCAGATACAGTTTTTTCTAATTGCTTTTTAGATGTGTGTTGTTCTCCGTTAGTAATCTTTTCGAGACATTCAGCAACAGAGTTCATATATGAAATTAAAAACATACGATAACGCCAGTGTAAGAAATGCATTATGTCGTTTTCATCCATCACTAAGTCAAAGGGGTCCAAATAGCCATCATCTTCAGCATACAAATCGGCAAATTCATTGAAATCTCGGCTTTCTTCAAAATCGGCACCATATTCTTCGTTGAAATGCTCAATAAAGGCTTCATTTTTTTGCAAAATGAGCTGTGATATATCATTTTTTAAAGTGGCAATTTCTTGCATTGTTTTATCCATATTTGAAGCTCCTTTTTAAAATTGCTCTGACACTTTTTGTAACAAAACAGTAAATTTCTCAAAAACCTCTGCCTTTTCCCATATGCCATGGGATGTTGGATGATAGGCATCAATGATATGAAATTTATGGTTTTCAATCTCGGCAGGATACACGCCCTGCTCATATGTACTGGATTTTTTTTCGTATTTTACAGTTGTTAAAAATCGTTCCATCGCTTGGGCATTGAATTTTTTCCAGAAAGTGGCGTGACCCTTGCCTTGGAGGATAACAACATCCGGCTTCAGTACAGATATCTCCTTTAATAAAACCTCAAAACAGTTTTTTTCCATCGCTTCGGTGGTTTTTTTATCGCTTCTGCTTGGATCATCAGTAAAAACACATTTGTAATAATTAGTCATAGCAAAGCAATGACGGAGGTTTTCATATTTTTCTGCTGCCATATCGTTTTTGTAAAATGATTTTGGCTGCTCATCATTAGTCATAAGCAGCCTTGCAACAGTATAAAAGGTGCGTAAATAATGGTTGTTGTATCCTGCATCTTTCATTGTGCAGGGTTCTTCAACCCGATATGTGATTTTTTCTCCTGTGTAAGGTTTTGGGAAAACAGGTTCTTTTCCTACGATAAGTATTTTTATCTTTTGGTTTCCATAATCTTTGCCTACACGGCATCTGTAAAAATTAAGTGAATATTTGCATTCGCTTTTGCATTTGTCGTAATGTAGACACACCCCGTTCGGGTAAACATCATCGTACATTTCGTTGAGTTGGTTTATATACTCGATATATTTCATTATTGTGCACCGCCTATAATAGAATGAACTTTTTGAGTTCTTTGTTTAGCCATAAAGAAATATCATTCAAGCCTGAATAGGAACAGTCGGCTTTGGATGCAGATAAAAGCTCTTTTTTATTTTGATTATTCCAAGGTTTTGAAATATAACATTCGCCAACAATATGAGCGGTGTCTTTACCGACATCAACAACATATACTTTGTAATTAAATATTGTTGATGCCGCACAGCCATATTGTTTATCTGTACCATAAGAACCGGTGAATATATTGGATACAGGTTTGTTATCTTTTTTGTTAACGAACCATTCATATTGTGGTAGTACTATTTCTTTTTTTATCTCATTATCATTTGTCACTTTTATTCTCCTTTTAATTATATATTTTTGTTTGAATATTGTCAAATTAATTACATTTAGTTATACCTCCCATATTTATATAATCGTTTGAAAATTTTTGTTGGTCCGTTTTTGCAAATTTTTTAAAAATTTGCAACTTTTTTTCAAAAAGTGGACCAACTTCAAAGAGTTAATCGATTATATAAACATTGGGGGTATAATCTGAAGCAAAGGAGGATTTTTATGAGAAAATACAAAATGATTGCGCTTGCCTACAACAAATGGAGCGAGGGCAGAGGGGAAGATTCTATAGAAATGCTGATTGATGCCGAAAACGGATTTTTGCAGGCGGATGACAGATTTATATGGAGCAGAAAATCAAAGCTGCTTGAAGATTTGAAGTGCTACGCTAAAAATAATCACGAGATGGAAAATTGTGTGGTTGTTACCAGACTTAAATATGATGTTGACAAGCCTGCGGAGTTTGACCGGCTGCTTGGCAGGGCACACAACGCCATTAAGAAAACAGATATGGCACTTATTGTTCTTCTGGAATGTGATAAGGAGGCAGCGGTGTTTAATCTGCAGGATTTTCAATGTGAATACGGCACAGATGGTGGCTTGGAAATGTTTTTTGATTTAATAATTGCAGAGGAAGAAACCGAAATGGATATCACAACTTACATTTTGAAAAACAAATTCGGTGGGCTAGACTCGTTTACAAAATGGAAAGAGGCGGGTATAGCCATACATATAAATGATTTCTATAGAATGTGCGATTTAAAAAATGTGGCCAAGAATATTGTATTGTATGCACAATTGCCGGAAGAGAATTATGCTAAGGTTTTAGAGTGTTACACCATTCTTGTTGATGCTTATTTGTCAAAAGATGATTTAAAAATTTATGTGGATAGAATATCTGCTAAAAACTGGGGCTATGATTCTCTGGCAGCATGCAATCTATATGATAAGGTTTATTATCAGCGGTATGTGGGTGTTATAGATGATGAAAAAGGTGAAATCCATAGACTGTTGCAATCCGAAGAACTTACGAATGTAACACCAATACAATTTATAGATAATTTTTTAAAAGAACGTAGAAAATCTAAAAATAAGGAATGATTGAAAGTAAAGAACGCTTTTGATAACACATAATTAATCTATACTTACCAAAAAGGGAGCTGACATTTTCAGTCAGCTCCTTTTCTTTGTATTATGCAGTAAAAATTTTTACATACTCTGCTCTTGCTTCAGCCTTTCCTTTTCTGCCTGAATTTCGTTATTTATTTCTTTTATACCATACATAAGTTCCTTACCTTTCACACACGAAATATAATTGAAAAATGCATCTGACGCCCATTGACAAAATCGCCAAAATGTTTCTACATTGTTTGTGCAATATCTGCAAATTGCCATCTTGATTTTATGGCAAAATCAAGTATAATTTACTCTCGGTAATTTAAAAAAATTCAAGGCAAAAACATTCAGAGGTACACATGCAAAATCCCATCACTTTACTCGGTCACGCATTAGGTTTTATTTCAGTCGGTTTATTCTTTTATTCTTATCAGCGCACTCAAAAAAGCAAGATAATGCTTATTCAAACTGCTGCAACAGCTTTAAGCTGTGTACAGTATCTGCTTATAGGGGCTACATCCGGTTTCGCTTTAAACGTTGTTTGTATTATTCGTAACTTTGCATTCTACTATCGTGAGAAAAACGATAAAACAGATTTGGTAACACCTGCATTTTTCGGAATAGCTATGGCAGTAGTAAGCTGCTTCTCCTGGGAGGGTGTTCACTCGCTTCTTATAACTCTCGGCCTTGTTATAAACACTATCTGTATGGGTGTTTGCGATGCAAAGAGTTTTCGCAAAACAATACTCATTTCATCTGCACTTATTCTTGAATACAACCTTTTCGCACTTTCATACAGTGGTATGTTAAGCGAATCCATATCCCTTATTTCAGTTATTATCGGCATTATCCGCTACAGAAGTGCACCGGTGAAGGCTATCAGCACAACCGAAAAGCTTGCAGCATAATAAAATATAATTCAGAAGCAACAGTATTGAATCTATGAACATACTGTTGCTTTTTCTTTTTATCAGGTGGTATAATTGTTTTAGAAAACAAAGTATTCTCGGAGGTTGCCGTTATGGATAAGAATAAACGATTTGAAAAAATCTACAGCCAGGGTATTGGTTCTATGGAAATCTGGGTTGATAGAGAAACGGGCGTTAATTATTTATATCGTCAAAGTGGATATTCGGGTGGAATCACCGTACTTTTAGATGCAGATGGTAAGCCTGTTATCACACCTGAGGAAAAACGATAGGTTCAATATATTTCTCAATTATTCTAATCTTATCAGGAGGTAAGTTCATGAAATATCGCAAGGATAAGTACGGCAACGATTTATCCGTCTTAGGCTTCGGCTGTATGCGTTTCAAGAAGAAAATGGGCAGAATCGTTATAGAGGATGCAGAGCGCCAGATAATGAATGCATTTAATAATGGTGTAAATTACTTTGATACCGCTTTCATATATCCCGGTAGCGAATCTGCTATAGGACAGATATTCGAGAAGAATAATATCCGTGACAAGGTATATATTGCTACAAAGCTCCCTCCTCAGCTAATGCGCTCCACAGAGATTCTCGACAAGCTCTTTAACGAGCAGCTAAAGAGACTTCGCACAGACCACATCGACTTCTATCTTATGCACATGATGAGTGATATCAAAGTGTGGGAGCGACTTAAAAGTATAGGTATAGAAAAGTGGATCGAGGACAAGAAAGCAAGTGGTGCCATCCTTCAGATAGGATTTTCGTACCACGGTAATTCCGATATGTTCTGCAAGATCATAGATGCATACGACTGGGATATGTGCCTTATCCAGTACAACTATATGGACGAACACACTCAGGCGGGTCGTAAGGGTCTTTACCACGCTCACGACAAGGGTATCCCTGTTATGATTATGGAGCCATTGCGTGGCGGCAGACTTGTAAATAATCTTCCTCAGGATGCGGTATCAATTTTTAAAGAACACTCCGTACAGCATACCCCCGCCCAATGGGCTTTCCGTTGGCTCTGGAATCAACCTGAGATTTCCGTTGTACTGTCGGGTATGAATTCCGATGAAATGGTAGCAGATAATATAAAAACCGCCACCGAAACGGAAATCGGTGAATTGACTGCAAATGACGAGCAAATGCTCAAATCCGTAGTAAGAGCCATCAACGCTAAACTGAAGGTTCCCTGCACCGGCTGTGGCTATTGTATGCCCTGCCCTCAGAAGGTCAACATCAGCGGCACCTTCTCTGCCTACAACACACGCTATTCAAAGGGTAAGTTTGCGGGATTCAAGGAATACGTAAAATGCACTAAACCAAAAGAATATGCCCCCGCCTCCAAGTGTATCGGTTGCGGTAAATGTGAACAGCATTGCCCTCAAGGCATCGAAATCCGAGCGCAACTCAAGGAAGCCGAAAAAGTGCTCGAGAGCAAGGCATACGGGGTTTTTGTAAGAAAATAAAGCAACAAGGAGCAGACTGCTATGTAGTCTGCTCCTTGTTAATTATACTGATTTACATTTTACAATAGCTTCTGTTATACCTGTCAAAACGAGATCTCCGTTTTGATTAAAGGCTTCTATCGTAATCTCAACAATACCGTTCTTTTCATTTCTTGGGGTGAGGTTTGTTACAGTTGCTTTCCCCGACAGAACATCCTCTGCGTAAACAGGCTTTATCCATTCGATCTTAGTTGATTTACCGGCAAGTAATTCTTTGCCGAAGAAATCTACTTCGAGATACTTTGCCCACACCGACATAAAGGACATAACCCCCGGTGCAATCAGCTTACCGAATGGTGTATTCTTTGCATATTCCTCGTCAGTATGAAGAGGAATATTATCATAATCTTTAGCAAAGGATACCATTTTTTCTTTTTGAATTTTCGCAGACGGTATATCTACCGTCATACCGATTTTAAGTTCATCGAAATACATTGTTTAGTTCACCCGTACTTAACTTATAGTATTATTTTCTAATTAACTAAATATATTTATAATCTCGTGAAGCAAGGTCTGGAAGATGTTCTTTATCATTCTGAATAGTGCCTCCAGGGGAGACTCTGCTACGTACTCCACGTCAACACCTTCACCTCCATAGCAACCGATATTGTTGCTTGTGATTTCATTACCATAGAAATCAGTGGTGATATCATCATCGATAGGTACACCTGCACCGATAAGCGGTGAATCCGCTGAGAGAATATAGCTCTCAATATCCTTTGTGTTATCCCCTGCGAAACCGGGAATTGTATTTAATGCATTAATATCTATAAGTGGTGTCATTACATTGTAGTAACAGTTGTTTTCAAACACGTTACCTCTCATGGCATTATCAAGGTCATATCCGATTGTATTGCCGTCTGTCATTACTATAACGTTATTAGCAATATAAGAATTATACATATTCTTGAACTGGAATTCACCTGAATTAATAATAGTATTATTATAGAAGCTTAATTCGTGCTCACCGCATTCGCCTACGGCAGTTGTACTTCTGCCCCCGTTATCATTTACAGACAGACAATAGCGCACTGTATTACCGTGGTGACCGGAATAATTAGGATTATTACACATGAATCTCATATTATCATGAGAGTAGATATATTGATAGGTACAGTTGTGGGTATAGGAGTCGAAGTCAACCGTCATACCATCGCCTACGTTTTTCTGACCTGCAATCTCACAATACTGGATAGTACTGTTCACGCTACCCCAGAACCACATAGCAGCTGTGAAGTAGAGAATCTCGCCGTTTTCATCGACACCCTCGCCCTGACAACAATCAATAGCTCTACAGTTGGTTATCAATGCACCATCGCACATACCGATAACCATCGCTTCGGCATCCATATCGTGAAGATAGCAATCCTCTATAAGAAGGCCTGTATTAAAAACGGGATCTATATCTTCTTCATTTTCAACCCAAGGACTCTCACTCTCGTTCCATGAGCCCCATATAATAAACCCGTTAGCCACGTCGTAAACTTCGCAATTAATAATAGTAAGGTCGTTTACAGGATATCTGGATGTACCGGGAAGACTCTTTACCATAACGGCGGCTCTTGCACGTGCGGCACCTGCACTAAAGTCATCACGTGCGGTAACCTTGCCATTGGGCATATCATAGAAATATACATTGTCAATCACAATACCCTCAGAAGCCTCGTTGATTGTATTGATCCATATACCACCGCCGTTAGGTGCGGTAATAGCAATATCGGAAACTGTCACATAGGAGCAATCGTTGAAGATAAATACTTCTTTTGCTTCATTTGTATAGAGAATAGCTTTATCTCCTTCTCCGTAGGAAGATATAATAATGGGGTTTTCCTTTGTACCGATTACGTTTTCGAGAACAACGTTACTCTCATATCTTCCGCCGTTTCTAAAAAGAAACTTTGTTCCCGCAACAATAGGTTCAAGTTTAAGACCACTAATAGTCTTAACCGCTTCCGATTCGCTAAGACCGCTGTTAGCATCATCACCGTTTATGGAGTCGATGTAGTATGTCTTAGGTGTTGCGGCAGCAAAGGCTAAAACACTCATACTTGTAAACAACAAAGCAACAACAAGAAAAAGCGAAAATAAAACTTTTAATCTTCTCATAATAGTTCCCCCATTAATTCTCAACCATATTTTACAGATAAGTTCTTATCATTATGAAAATATGTTTCGTAAGTTTTCATATTTCCCCTCTGAATAATCTCACTATTTAATATTACGTCAAAATCCACATAATGTAAAGAAATTTATACATAAAAAATGGTGTCTGCAATTTTGCAAACACCATTGAATTTATGCTTTTTTGTTTTTGGGACTATCACTCTGCTGAAGCATGATCTTTGCTTCCTCACGAGCACTTGTCTTACCATCAAGTTTGATATCTCCTGCCTTAGTAAGAGCAATTTTGGTAAGATAGGGACCTACAAGCTCGTAAATGAGCACAGAGAAAAGAGTAATGCTCTGTACAAGCACACCTATATCCCCGCCGAAGGTAAGAGCCTGGCTTGCCATACCCAGGGCAACACCCGCCTGCGGGAAGAGCGTAATACCCAGATATTTGACAATATTATCGTCACACTTAGTAATCTTCGCGCTGAATCGGGCACCGAAATACTTACCGATACAACGGAATATGATGTATGCACCGCCTATTACGACGTATATCCAGTTAGAAAATACGGAAAGGTCGAGCTCTGCACCGCTTATAACAAAGAAGAGAACAAGAAGCGGAACTGTCCAACGGTCTGCTCTGTCCATAAGCTCCTCGGAAAAATCACAGATGTTACAGAATACTGTTCCCAACATCATACAAGCAAGAAGGCTTGAGAAAGCAATATGCACTTCACCAATCTCAAACTTGAGGTTAGATATAGCTACCGTCATCATAACGAAGGTAACGGAGATTGCCATACGCTTTGAACGAGAATGGAAAAACTGCTCACAAAGAGTGAAGAGGCCACCCATAACAGATCCGAGCACAACTGACAATACAACCTCAAGAACAGGGTTCACAATCATTGATACGGCATCGACCGCGCCTGTATTTACAGCACCTGCTACACCAAATGATACAGCAAAAACTACAAGACCTACCGCGTCATCAAGAGCAACAACGGGAAGAAGCATATCGGTAACGGGACCTTTCGACTTATATTGACGTACAACCATAAGTGTTGCCGCGGGAGCTGTAGCCGTTGCAACCGCACCGAGAATAATAGCCGCAGGAAGAGGAAGATATCCTTCCGGCAATATAAACGAGAGTGAAATAAGCGCTATATCTACTACGATAGTAGTGAATATTGCCTGAAAGACACCGATAACAGTTGCCTGTTTACCGATTTTCTTAAGCTGTGCAAGTCGGAATTCATTACCTATAGCAAATGCTATAAAGCCCAGAGCCAAATCGCAAAGAATGGAGTAAAACTCAGGAGAATTACCCTCTGCGCTGAATCCGATACCAAATCTTCCGAGACCGAAAGGTCCGATAATAACACCCGCTACGAGATAGGCGGTAACTGCAGGAAGACCTAATTTTTTAGCAAGTCGGGAAAGGAGAAGACCCGACAAAAGAGCGATTGATAATGTTAAAAGAATCTCGGTTGTACCGTGCACTCTAAACATCTTCTTTCTTAACAAAAATATTTCGACGGCGTATATTTTAGCACAAGTGCAGTAAAAGTCAAGGTAAATTATAGCGGTATTTAACATTGTTTTTTACTAAAATATGTGATATTTTTACAATATAGAGGTTATTTCTATATTGGTAGTTCTTTCAAAACAAAATACGTCTTAATTAAGGCAAAAAGAACATGAGGGGTACTATATGAAAATCAAAAGAATTATATGCTTATTACTCGCTGTTTCCATAATTTGTTTGACCGGTTGCGGAGTCAATGAGGCCGCCGAAGCGGTTGCACAGGAGGAAATGAACGACACAGAGTTAAAAAACACGATAGACCGCATAGAGTATATGGGTCTCTTAGCGGCCTTTGATTCAGACGCTTATGCTTCTGGAAGGAATGAACGCGCCTACATTGGTGATGCAGACGCAGACGGCTCTTTAGAATTGTTTTACGGCGATATGCGTTACGTCATCTTCGAAAAAAACGACACTGAGAAACTATATTACGTATGGACTCAGGGAGGTGGATTCGTTAAAGACGCAAACGGCTTATGCTACTACACAGATACACTGGGCGGACCCGAATACGACAATTTCGACACTGAAATAGGTTGGGGTGGATATACTTTTTATGATCGTTGGAATGGCACAGAACACGTCGCCGCGTACACAAAAGATTTCGTAGATTACTATGACGGAAGTACAACCGACGAAGAAACCTGGTCTTCAGAAGATAATCCCGGAGTACAAATGACATCCGAAGAGGTAGAAGCACTTTGTCTCGAACCCGCTCCTGCACCCCAAGAATACACCACCTACACCTTTGAGGCTCGTTACCGCGATCACGTAATACAGTCGCTGCAGGAATCCTTATCTGCTACCTACTCCTGTTACACTTCTACGCAAAAGGATGTTGACGGCGACGGCTCGGAGGAGACTATTATTTCTATCCCCGAGATTTTTAATCCTTGGGCACAAAATGCCGAATCACTTCATGGATCCGATACACCTGAATTCAGTGTCCTCGAACATATCAAGCGTGATATTACTGATATCGAGAGTGGTCACACAGCCATCCTCGTAATCAGCACCAAGGGTGAAACTACAACGGTAACCGCATGCGGTATCTCTGAAAATGTCTATGACGACGTTCAGAATATCGATTTCTACTCACATTACTTCATGTTAGGCGGTTATACCGTGTACGCATCCCTCACCGCAGTTGACTTGGCTTCTCTCTCCAGCGAAGAACGCTACAATGTGCTTTATGCCATCGACAACGTCTTCGTCACCTGCGGTTACTATGACGTAGTGTACAAGATAGCAGACGTATCAGACCATCCCGGTGATGAAGTTCTCTGTTTCCATCAAGAATACGATGGATTATATATAGACATTATCAGTCTGTCAGATGGCACAATCAATCTTATCGAAAAAGACTACATGGGCAATTACTCATACTATCTGGTATCCCATGAGGGTAAGACATATATACTCACATATAGCCAATATGTTTCGAGTGGTTACAACCCCACCTATAATTACTACTACAATCTGTATAGATATGGTTCAGATGAGCAGCGTATTATTGCTGACAGTAAGGACGTTAGTTACTCTGCATCTCAATCTGATGCTACTTCAGTATCCTCATTCTTCACAGCGCTCAACGTATATCTTGAAGGCGATTTAACGGTTCTCCACGATACCTACACTCTTACCGGTAAAGAATGGATGGATCAGTCGGACATAGACTTTGGTGAGCGTCCCACTTCCTCAACTGAAGTTCCTACAGAGGAAGGAAAGCTTGGCTTCGTTAAGGTTTACGCGGATACCTGGCTTAATCTCCGCGAAGGTCCCGGCACACAGTATGACAGAGTTCTTTTAGACCCCACAAACCCACAGAGCTTCGTTAAGCAGGCTATGGGCTCACCCGTTACCATTCTCGAAGAAATTGAAACGGGAGACCCCGATAACCCGGTATGGGTAAGAATCCGAATAGTTTATCAGGATCAGGTTCTTGAGGGCTACTCTTCAAAGAGATACATAAAGGTAGTCGGAGAATAATTTCAACTTAAAGAGCGATATCGTCATATCTGACGATATCGCTCTTTTTTAGTACGGTCTTACTTTATCTGAGAAAATAACGATGGGCGCCGTCGCCCAGGGATGACAGAGACTTGTATTCCACTTCTGCTCCTTGCCCCATGCCTCGAAGGTAGTAGTAGCACCCTCTCTTATCATATTAATCCAGCATCTTTCGTCCGTTGCCAATTCGACGGCAAGTTCCGTTTCCCCTGCCGTCTTCAAAGCGGCAAGAGCGAAATATGCCATATACACACCCATAGAATGAAGACCCTTTTCTCTTATGAGTGTCACTATTGCATTTCTGTTTTCATCGTTTATACCTATGTCGAACAAAAGCGGTAATATATTGGAGTGCACCGCAGAATGAGTCAATCTGTCGTTATCGCAGAAAAGATGCGTTTCTTTATTATAGAAAAAATTAATGAAGCTGCTCTTTGCTTTTTCTGTAAGCCCCGTTTCGGATTTTCCGAGAATCAAATATATCTCATCAATCGCTGAGAGAAAACCGCACCAAAAGGCATTTATTACGTTATGAAGACCGTTGCCGATAGGTTGTGACAAATCGAAATCGTAACCGTCGCGAAGGTTATCCGGCCAATCCACCAGATTCCACTTTTCATCAACCCTCTCGAGAAGATAAGCTTCATTCATATACTTTTTGAAATAACTGAGCATACCCGTGACGTACGGCTCTGTCAATCGAAGAAAATCCTTATCACCGTCTAAGCTGTACACCCAAGCTATCTGTGCAGGTAATTGAAGAGAGTAATCCGCAATCTCCTGCATAAGTGATGAGCCCGAAACCGCCATTAAGCCGGGACAAATAAACGAGCCTTCACAAAATTCAAGTATCGCTTTTTTCATAAGTGCAGTATCACCCGTAAGAGTAGCGTGAGCTCTTGCAGTAACGGTAGCATCTCCCATATACTGTCCCTTTTCACGGGTGGGACAATCGAGAAAGCCCTCTTGAACACCATATTTCACAGTATCTCTGCACAAGTCAAGGACTGCTTTTAGTTTTGGATTATCGGTATTATAATCATTTACTTGAATAAATGGATAATGGCGCACTACGGCACCTATATGAATTATCTCTGCGCCTTCGGGTAATATAATTTCCACATATCTGAAAGCCTTATAATCGAATTGTTTAAACTCATCCTCTTTGCCTGATAATATCAACTTATCCTCATAGACACAACCGCATCGCATATCATAACGAACGTCACCAGAAGAATCTAATTCCTCGCCTGCTCTGATGGTTACGACGTCACCTTTATTCCCCTTAACCGTTAGTGAAACGTAGCCGACTATCTCTCTTCCGAAGTCGCAGAAGATACCCGTAGTGGTATCTTTTTTTATCATCGGTTCTGTTTCGTAAATACTAAGCTGTTTTGTCGGTTGCTTAGATAGCTTATAATCTGCATTTTTATAAATGCAAGCCTTACTCCAAGCGCTATCGTCAAAGTCAGATTTATAGAAATCCGTCTGCATACTGTTAGCGTCATAGCACTCGTTAAAAGCGGTGTCATAACCTATGATTTCGAGGGGTGCATATCCCCCGTGACAATGACAAAGCCAAGTTTCGTCGCTTACGAGCACGATTTCCTCGTTAACCTTAAGCTCCATCCACATCATTTGTCGCTTGTCACCCGACACCCATACTCTGTTTATGAGTCCTTGGTAGTAAGTGTGAACGGCTATTACGTTTTCACCCGAGACAAGATACTCCGAAACGTCAATTTCGTTATAGTAATATGCGGAAGGATATGCGCTTGCAGGACCTTGTGTAACGAAAACGCCATTAATATAGAGCTTATAGTAATCATCCGCCGTGATCTTCATCACGGCGGTTTCAACTTCATCAATATTAAATTTCTTGCGAAACAGAACGTGTCTGTTTTGTAATTCCTTCGGTGAATTTTCGATTACTGTTCCGTCGTGCTGCTTATGGAAAACATTAATCGGAACAAGACTCTCAAAATCCGAATGACAAATAAATTTCGGAATTTTAATATCCATTGAAATACACCTTACCCGATTGCATATTCGTGCCGTTTACCGCCATCATTTCGCTGACTGTTACTATCTGATATCCCTTACTTATAAGCCAGGGAACAATAGTTTCCGTTGCAGATGCGGTACTTGCATACAAATCGTGCATCAATACAATCGAGCCGTCTCTTACGTTGTTCTTTATCACGCTTACTACGGAGCTTGCGTTTCTTGACTTCCAGTCAAGAGTATCTACGCTCCACTGAATAAACGGCATATTTATGTTGGCAAGAACCGTAGAGTTATACGAACCGCCCGGTGCTCTCGCCAGGGTAGGCGCAACACCGATAATATTCTTCACGACAGTATTGGTTTGATTTATCTGCGATTTCATAGCACTCACACCAATAACAGTCAAGGTTTGATGGGAGTAAGTGTGGTTACCTATTTCACAACCAAGATCATATGCTCTTACAACGCAGTTTTTATATGTATTCACTCTGTTACCTACCACAAAGAAGGTCGCTCTCGAGTCATTTGCCTCAAGCACATTGAGGATTCTTGTAGTAACCGACGTAAGAGGACCGTCATCAAAGGTAAGAGCAACCATCGGCTTATTGGGGTCTATGCCGTAGAGAGAATCGGAGTTAGACACCAACGATGTGCCCGTAACTCTTACTCTGTAAAAATTCTCCTTACCCAACGTACATTTTTTATCGTAGCATGACATGGTATTGAGATTCGTATATGTTGCAATAGCTACCCACTTACCATTATCTCCTACCTTACGCTCTACTACGTAGCCCGTTCCCACAGCAGACTTATTCCATGAAATTTTAATTCCGTTTGGAGTATGCTCCGCAATAAGCCTCGGTGGCTTTGCGTACTTCACGGAAATGCCGTTTATATTATAGCTTCCGAGAACACTACCCTTAACCTGTTTAATAGTATATGTGTATGTAACTCCGTTTTGAGCGGTAGTATCCGTGCATTGAGTAACCTTCTTGTCTTTTATGACTCTTATACAAGTCCACGAGGTCGCCCCCTGCACCTTACGGTAAACTCTGTACTCCGTAGGGGTTGAAAACTCATTCCAATCAATGAGCACACCGTCGGGAGTACTTGTTAGCGTAAACGTGGGCATTTTAAGAGCAATGAGACTTGTACCCTTGGTATTATACGCGCTGTAAGTACCTACTTTACCAACGCTTCGTACAGTATAAGTATATGTCCTGCCGTTTACGACGGAGTTGTCTTGATAAAATGCGTTTACTCCCTCGTAAATAAGGTTCCATGACTTATTTACGGTATCTTTTCTGTAAAGTCTGAAGGACACGTCGCCCGTACCCTTATTCCAGCTGACAAAAAGACCATCCTTGGCATTTATAACCTTAATATTTGTTGGCTTAGAAACGTACGACGTCGTTTTACCTACGTTGTTATATCCACTGATGAAGCCGTCATCCACCGCTTGTACCGTATAGGTATAGTTGTTTCCTGCCTTTGCGGTCTTATCGTGAAACATAACGGCTGCGCCACTTGTTGTACTCAGAAATTTCCAGCTACCGCCGTTTACCTTTCTGTAAACGTAGTATTTGTCTGCACCAGCTACACTATTCCACTTTACGTATGAATATCCGTCACCGTTTGCGGCGCTCACAAGCACAGGCGCCTTTACAAATTTGTATTTCTGACTGTAAGATATTTCACTTTTAGTGTCACCTGACACAGCTTGTACACCATAGGTGTAGTTCTTACCCGAAGCAGCGCTCTTATCGAGGTAAAAAAGTCCGTTTTCCGAAGAAACTGCCGTAAGCGGAGCGTCGAGATCACTTCTGTAGATATAGTACGTTTGTGCACCCTCCACCGCACTAAAAGATAAGTAAATACCTTCGGGTTTATTATAAACGTTAACATTTCCGGGAGAATCCAACAATACTGTTGCGGAGTCGCCCTCTACCACGTTTGCATAGACAGATACCATCATAAAAGCACATATTACCGCAACAAGAAAAGCCGTAAAAATAAGCTTCTTTTTCATCACAAAATCCCCCTTCCGCCGCTTGTACAAGTAATCTGCCAAGCGATAAATATCGACGTAGATCTATCTTTATTTCATTATACATAACCCTCTCATACTTATCAATAATTCAAATGTAAAAAAAACGTAAAAAAGCAAATATTAACTAAATATTTTCCTTACTTTTGTTAATATTACTATATTAATTATAATTGCTTTAATAAAGTAATTGATATATAATGTATCTTGAAATGTTATGCGGAAAGGCAGAGTGATTTCTTTGAATATCATTGTTGTAGGTATAGGCAAGGTTGGATATGCCGTAGCCGAGCGACTTACGCAGGAAAATCACGACGTTACCGTCATTGATACTGACGAAGACGTAATTAACGATATTCTTCAAGATATCGACGTAATAGGAATTATAGGCAACGGCGCATCCTCCAAAACCCTAAAAACTGCCGGTGTGGATGATAGCGATATGGTCATTGCCCTTACGGGTAACGACGAGGTCAACATTCTTTGTTGTCTTCTTGCAAATAAGCTTGGAGCATCCAGCACCATTGCTCGTGTAAGAAACCCCGAATACAGCGACGACCTTCACTTGATAAAGGATAATCTCGGTCTTACATTTGCGGTAAATCCCGAAAGAGAATCTGCATCAGAATTTTTGCGCACGCTGGAATTCCCCGTTGCAAGAAATGTTGACATTTTCGGTCACGGCAAGGTTGATCTCCTCAGCTTTACAGTCAATCCTTCCTGCAGCTTGATAAACAAGCCCATAAAGGATTCCTTTGCTAAGATCAAGGTGCCAGTTCTCGCCTGCGGTGTCGAAAGAGGCGACGACGTATTTATCCCCGACGGTAATTTCGTTATAAAAGAAAATGACACACTCGCAATTCTTACCCCCAAGAAATACGCGGCAGAATTCTTTAAGAAAATCGGTTTCAAATCTACCAATATCAGAAATATTATGATAATCGGCGGAGGCAAGGTATCTGTTTATCTTGCAAAGCTTCTCAACAACATAAATGTTAATACTACGATTATCGAAAAGGATCTCCCCACCGCTCTTCATCTTAGCGAAATATTGCCAAATCTCAATATAGTTAACGGTGACGGAACAAATCGTTCACTTCTCTTAGAGGAAGGACTCAAGGATGCCGACGCTTTTTGTTGTCTCACGGGTATCGATGAGGAGAACATCGTCCTTTCCCTCTTTGCAAAGAGCGTTAATCCCGGTGTAAAAACTATCGCAAAGGTTAACCACACTCTTTTCCGTGAGGTTGTTAAAACACTTGATATTGACAGCGTTATATATCCGAAATTTACTACCGCTAACATTATTCTTAAGCACGTACGTGACAAGGCGGCAGGCTCCAACGAGGACAACGTTTTGAAAATCAGCAGAATAATCAATAATAAGGTTGAGGCTATAGAGTTTCAGGTTTCTGAGGATAGTGCTCTTATCGGAAAACAAATCCAGGATCTCAAGTTTAAGAAAAACATTCTTTTAGGTACCATAATGAGAAAAGACAACGTCATCATCCCCAAGGGCTCCGACGTTCTTGAAGCATATGACAGAGTGGTTGTAGTAACCACCTCCGAAAGACTTCTTACCTTAGATGATATTTTGGACTAAGACGTGAAAGAGAGATATTTCAATGAACAGAAAAATGATTGCCTACGTTTTGGGCAAGCTTCTATTGTGCGAAGCGGCATTACTGATTCTTCCCACAATAGTCGCTCTTATATATGGCGACGACACGATTCCGAGCTTTCTTATCACGATCGGTTCTCTTGTGGGATGCGGTCTTTTCCTGTCTCTTCTTAACCCCAAGGATAGAACGATCTACGCTCGTGACGGTCTTGTTATCGTTGCCCTCAGCTGGATATTTATGAGTCTCTTCGGTGCTCTTCCCTTTTATCTTTCCGGAGAGATCCCCCGTTTCATAGATGCAGTTTTTGAAACGGTATCAGGATTCACCACAACAGGATCAAGCATACTTACCGACGTAGAGGTTATGTCAAAATCCCTTCTCTTCTGGCGTAGCTTTACACATTGGATTGGCGGTATGGGTGTTCTCGTATTCGTTATGGCTATACTTCCTCTCGCCGGCGGTGGCGGTAACCTTCACCTTATGAAGGCGGAAAGCCCCGGTCCCAGCGTAGGTAAGCTTGTACCCAAATCAAATCAAACCGCGAGAATACTCTATCTAATATACATTGCACTCACACTTCTGTGTGTTATATTCCTTCTCTTGGGTGAAATGAATCTGTTTGAGAGTCTCGTGCTCTCCTTTGGTACGGCAGGCACAGGTGGATTCGGTGTTGCCAACAGCAGCATAGGTGGATACAGCACATACTCCCAGGTAGTAATAACTGTATTCATGGCTCTTTTCGGTATCAACTTCAACTTTTATTTCCTTCTTCTCTTCAAAAAGTTCAAGGATGCTTTAAAAAGCTCAGAGGTATGGACATATCTTGGCATTATGGCTGCATCAATCGGAATTATTGCATATAATATTAAGGAACAGTTTGATACAATCGGACAAGCAATTCAACACTCTGCCTTTCAGGTTAGCTCCGTAATGACTACCACAGGCTATACCACAGCAGATTTCAATCAATGGCCCAATCTCAGTAAAATGATACTGCTTGCAGTTATGTGTATTGGCGCTTGTGCAGGTAGTACGGGCGGTGGCTTCAAGGTATCAAGGCTTATTCTACTCATAAAGAATGCAGGTAAAGAAATTCGTGCAATATCTCATCCCCGCTCGGTTAAGGTTATAAAATTCGACGGAAATGCAGTAGCAAATGAGACACTCCGAAGCACCATAGCATTCTTCATTATATACGTTTTTTCATTCTGTATATCTGTGCTTATCGTATCTGCAGATAATGTGGATATGATATCGGGTATTACAGGTGTTATTGCTACAATGAATAATATAGGTCCGGGTCTCAATATTTGTGGTCCTGCAGGCAATTTCAGTTCATTTAGCGACATATCAAAGGTTGTATTCATTATAGATATGCTATTGGGCAGACTTGAATTCTTCCCGCTTATATGTCTTGTTATACCCCCGAAAAACAGAAAGAAATTAGGACTTCTCAAGAAAAAAATGCATAGGAAAGGTGTATAAATAATGAGAGAAATCAAAAACATCAACAAAGGTTGGTATTTTTCCGACGAAGCAACAAATGCTCCCGCATCAATCCCTACTGATTGGTGTGCCCTCGACCTTCCCCATACATGGAACGGCACCGACGGTCAAGACGGCGGTAATGATTACTACAGAGGTAAATGCTTCTACGTAAAGGAAATCAGTAAGGCGGACCTTACGGGTGAAGTAAACTATATTGAATTTGACGCCGTAAACTCCTCCGCAGAGGTTTTCTGGAACGGAGTATCACTCTGTACTCATCACGGCGGTTATTCCCGATTCAGAGCAATGATTCCCGCAAACAGCATTAAGGATAGCAATATCCTTGTTGTTTCTGCAGACAACTCCCCAAATGAAGAAGTATATCCTCAGACGGCAGACTTCACCTTCTACGGCGGTATTTATCGTGACGTTAAACTCGTTTGCGTAAATAATACTCACTTTGATCTCGATTATTTTGGCGGTAACGGTATCAAAATCACACCCGAGGTAAAGGGCAATGATGCAGAAGTAGTTGTGGAAAGCTACGTTACAAATCTTGACAGTGCAACTGTTTCATTCAAGATTCTTGAAGGAGATACAGTAGTTGCAGAAGCAACCGCAGAAGGCACAAATGCTACTCTCAAAATAGAAAACGTTCATCTTTGGAACGGTAGAAAGGATCCCTTCCTCTATACGCTCGTCGCAACAATCGTTAAAGATGGCGAGGAGATCGACGCCATATCAACCCGTTTCGGTTGCAGATACTTCTCCGTTGATCCCGAAAAGGGCTTCTTCCTCAATGGTAAGGAATATCCTCTCCGCGGTGTTTCCCGTCATCAGGACTATCCCACAAAGGGCAACGCACTCACTTACGAGGACCACAAGAGAGATATTGATATGATTATGGAGGTAGGCGCTACTACTATACGTCTTGCTCACTATCAGCATTCTCAGGATTTCTACGATCTTTGCGACGAGGCAGGTCTCGTTATCTGGGCGGAGATTCCCTATATCTCCCGTCACATGGAAGGCGGTTATGACAATACTATCAGTCAGATGACTGAGCTTGTTACACAGAATTACAACCACGCATCCATCTGCTTCTGGGGTCTTTCAAACGAAATCACAATTGCAGGTGCAGACGACCCCCACCTTATAAAGAACCACAAGGATCTTAATGACCTTGTTCACAAAATGGATAAGACACGTCTTACTACTATTGCAACAGTTACAATGTGCTCAATGGATAGCGAATACGTTCATATAAGCGACGTACTTTCCTACAACCACTACTTTGGTTGGTACGGGGGTACAACTGATATGAACGGTAAATGGTTTGATGATTTCCATAAGAAGTATCCCAACAAGGCTATCGGTCTTAGCGAGTACGGTTGTGAGGCACTCAACTGGCACACATCTGAGCCTACTCAGGGTGACTACACAGAAGAGTATCAGAGCTACTACCACGAGGAGCTTATTAAGCAGATTGCAGAGCGACCCTACATCTGGGCTACTCACGTATGGAATATGTTTGATTTCGCCGCGGATGCTCGTGCAGAGGGTGGCGAAAACGGTATGAACCACAAGGGTCTCGTTACCTTTGACCGTCAGTACAAGAAAGATTCCTTCTACGCATACAAGGCATGGCTTAATCCCGAGCCCATGGTACACATCTGTTCTAAAAGATATATCGACAGAGTTGAAGACGTTACCAAGGTTACGGTATATTCCAACTGCGATGAGGTTGAGCTCTTCGCTAACGGTGTAAGCGTCGGTAAGCAGAAAAAAGGTCAGTTCCCCTTCTTCTATTTTGAGGTAAAGAACGAGGGTGAAACCGTACTCGAAGCAAAAGCGGGTGACCTTACAGATACAGCCACTATCCGCAAGGTAGATACACCTAACGAGGAGTATATAATGAAGGAAGAGAACCAGGTTATCAACTGGTTCGAAATCAACACCCCCGTTGGTTATTATTCAATCAACGATACCATCGGTGATATTATGGAATCCTTCAAGGGTAAAATTGCACTCTTCAAGGTTCTTATGCTCATCAAGAAGGTTATGTCACAGGGCACTAAGGACGGCAAGGCAGAGGTTATGGGCTTCAGTCTCGGCAGCGTTAAGGTAAACAAGAGTATGATTCAGTCACTCCTCGGTATGGTAAAGGGCTTCACTCTTAAACGTGCCTTTTCAATGATGGGCAACAAGTTTACCAAGGAGCAGATACTCGAAGTAAACGCTATGCTTAACAAGGTTAAAAAGAAAAAATCTCGCAAAAAATGAGCATAAATCAGGCATTTAATACCCTTATATCATTTATTTTGAAACTTCAATTCAAATAGTTTTCGTTTTGACGAAATGACAAAAGCACCGTAAGGCTGAAGCCCACGGTGCTTTTTCATAAAGTATTAACGAGAAATATGGGATCAATACCTAACAATTCCTTGTTTATGCTTCCCAAATGCGAGAGTTTTTGCACCCTTGACAAATCTGTCTACATAATATAGACTATAATTGACTACAAACTGTAGACTGAGGAGGAATTGCAATGAACAAATACGGTTTAGGTGTTGTAGAAGCACGATTTGCAGATATTATATGGCAAAGCGAACCTATAACAACTGCCGATCTAATAAAAAAGTGTCAAAAGGAATTAGATTGGAAACGAACCACAACATATACTGTTTTAAAAAGATTATGCGAACGCGGAATATTTCAAAACGACAGCGGAACTGTTACTGCACTAATTTCAAAAGAAGATTTTTATTCTATCCAAAGCCAAAAATTTGTAGATGAAACCTTCTGCGGTTCCTTACCGGCTTTCGTTGCCGCATTTGCTTCAAGAAAAAAACTATCCGACGAAGAAATCAATCAGTTACAGGATATCATTGAAAATTACAGAAAGGAGCATCAATTATGAGCGTTGTGTTTGCGAACATTCTCAGTATGAGCATAAATTCCATCTGGTTGATTTGTGCTGTATGGCTTCTGCGATTGATCTTTCGCAATGCTCCTAAATCATGGCTCTCTTTTTTATGGGGATTGGTAGGTTTTCGTTTGATATGTCCTTTCTCTATCCCAAGCTCATTAAGTCTTGTTCCAACCATTCAAACAGCACCAACCGATTTACCAACCGACAGCTCTTCTATAATTAATGATACAAGTTCCTCGTCGCAAACAACATTTCCAACAGAAAACTCTGCTCTTTGGTTGACAGAGGAAGCTACGCCTAAAACACCTGACATATTTTATATAATTACCACAATATGGATATTGGGTATATGCTTTATGCTCTTATATGCAATAATAAGCTATCTCCGTCTTTACAGAAAAACCAATGAATCCGTTCTATCGGAAAAAGGGTGTTATATTTGTGACAGAATACAGTCGCCGTTTATATTGGGACTGTTTCGTCCAAAGATACTTTTACCGTCAACAACAACGGAAAAAACATTTGCTTACGTTAGAGAACACGAGTGTGCTCATCTTAAACGGTTTGATCATTGGCGTAAGTTTTTGGGATATGTTATTTTATCCGTTCATTGGTTTAACCCTTTCGTATGGCTTTCTTATTTTTTATTTTGCCGCGACATAGAGCTTGCATGCGACGAGAAAGCAACCAAAAATTATAGCCCGTCCGAAAAAGCAGGATACTCCGAGGCTCTTCTTTATTTCAGCACGACCAAAAACCCTCTTATTATCTGTCCGTTTTCTTTTGGTGAATCCGGAATAAAAAAACGCATTAAAGCCGTATTTAATTATAAAAAACCTGCTTTATGGCTTATTATACTGACAGCAATAGCAACGGCTGTGGTATGTATCTGCTTCATGACAAAACCCAACACAGAAAAGCAAAGCTTAGACAAAGCCGTATCGCGAGCAATTATAGAATACAACTATTCACCGGACGAAGATTGTTATCCCTTAGAAACTCACACCACATACAGTACACGAAAAAACGGAAATCTAATCACAGTATTCTTATGGGTAGACTACCGCTCATATTCAAATAACAATCCACTTGGCATTGTTGAAATGTATAGCGGCTCATCATATCCATGTGCTATAACGTTTGAGAAGGATGATGAGGGGAATTATTTACTATTGGAATATTGGGAACCCGAAGATGGCACTTACTATGCGACGAGTATCAGAGAAAAATTTCCTGCCGTTATAGCTGAATTAGCCATTTGGAACGTTAATGTGCCCCAAAAACCAAATATGGATGAGGTTTATGAGCATTTTAATTCAACAGAAAAAATAACCTTTGTTTCATCGGATTGCGGAGAATTATTCAGTGACGAGGAAGGTGATGTTATGCTTACTTTAGACACCACCACCGAAACCGCAACACTATCCGTAAACTCAGAGATAGTATTTACTGAACCATATTTCCTGTCGGATATTGACGAAAAAGGTAACGAAGTACCGATTTATATATCCATTTGTGATGTAGATAATCTTCCTGACAACTACATTAATTATGATTTTATAATTGTAGATAAGGAAACACTTTCTTGTTCAAATTTCGATACGCAGCCCGAGTTTAATCGAGTCGATGAATAATCCAACTTGATTTTCACATTTTTTACTTGTATAATGTAAAAAACATTAATTCGGACGTGATATTTTGGCACAGACACTTGCAACAATAATGGCGGTATTTGCCGTCATAGGTGCATTAGATAAGATAACGGGAAACCACTTGAAATTGGGAGATGAATTCGAAAAGGGTATCACCACTCTCGGTCCCCTTTCACTTTCGATGCTTGGTATGATGACGATAGCACCGGCTCTGAGCACGGTGCTTATCCCCCTCATTACTCCCGTAGCAAACGCGGTAGGCTTCGACCCTTCTGCTCTCGCAGGTATTCTTATAGCAAACGATATGGGCGGTGCCGCCCTCGCGGATTCTATAGCAAAGAAGGAAGTTTTAGGAGCATTCCACGGCTTATGTGTAGCATCTATGCTGGGGGCAACGGTTTCCTTTACTATCCCCGTGGCACTTCATTCCGCAAAGAAGGAAAACCACGACGATATTTTACTCGGACTTCTCTGCGGTATATGCACTATTCCCGTCGGTTGCTTTATCTCGGGACTTGTAATGGGTATATCTCCTCTTACGGTACTTATAAACCTTCTTCCCGCTTTACTTATTTCGGTTATCATTGTAATCGGACTTCTCAAATTCCCAAAGATTACTATCAAGATTTTCTCCGTATTCGGAAAAATTATTTCTATTATGATAACCTGCGGTCTTGCTTTAGGTATCTTCCAGACTCTTACGGGTAAGGTAATTCTTAAAAATACCGCACCGCTTATGGAGAGTGCCGCAACTGTATTTACTATCTGTATCACTCTCGCGGGTACCTTCCCCCTTATCGCCATAATATCCAAGATATTAAAAAAGCCCCTCTCCGCACTCGGCAGAAAAATGGAGCTTGATGATACTTCCGTAGTAGGTCTCATTGCAACACTTGCAAACAGTATTGCAACCATGGAAAGCGCAGACAAGATGAACAGAAAAGGCAGAGTATTAAACCTCGCCTTCGCAGTAAGTGCCGCCTTCGTATTTGGTGATCACTTAGCCTTTACCCTCTCCTACAACGGAAAGTACATAGTAGCAGTTATTGTAGGTAAACTCATTGCAGGTATCACCGCAATAGTAGTAGCAAGCCTGCTTGTTAAGAAAATAAAGAAGTAAAACATCACCTTAAAAGACCGCCTCGCGCGGTCTTTTTTAATGCAGAATTCAAAACTCAAAATAAAAATGATTAACGCCAACCTTCCCAAAGGAAGATTGGCGTTGTGTTTTGTACATTT
Source organism: Acutalibacteraceae bacterium (assembly GCA_045606645.1). GTDB lineage: Bacteria > Bacillota > Clostridia > Oscillospirales > Acutalibacteraceae > DTU089. The sequence continues at coordinate 59,370 of JAZUSK010000028.1, forward strand.
TTTATTCTACAGTAGGATCAACAGTCACATAAACATCTGCACACACATACTTATACGTTACCGTAACCTTTACCTTTCCGTTTTCATCTGCTGTACCGATATCCACCTGACACTCTTCAATCGGTATTATTTCCGTAGAATTGTCACTATAGCTAACCACAACAGTAATGCCACTTAAATCTATCAGTGACTCATCCTTAAATGTCAATGAAGTTCCCGGTCTCGCAAAGACATCCAACCGATATATCGTCGGTATAGGTCGAGTTATACCCGGTGGCGTAATAACATCTGTTGCTATCTGTTCAGTGGTACTAACAGGCTCTAATGTTGTTATATTTTCCGTAGTCTGTGAATATTCAATAGTTTCAGATTCCTCTATATTGTTATTACTGCCATTTGTCTCTGTTCTCTCACTTAAATCCACAGGGGATTCATAAGGTCTTAAATTGCTTTGTTTGTTTACATCTGCAAACCGCAACGAAAACAACCCTGCACACAGGATCGCAACCGCCGCACATGCCGCTGAGCTTATGTATATGGTCTTTGCTCTTCTATGGTAAGATTTAATCATTGATTCTATATCAACGATTGTCTCGTAGGATTTTATGGCTTCTCCTGTCCGGACGGAGCACAGATATTCGATTGCAACACAACAATCGTCGATGAAAGCTTCGTTAATTTCTTCTTCAGGCTTGGATAATTCTGCTTCTATCAAAGATTCTAATTCATCTGTAAGTGATTCGTAATATAATTCATCACTCATTTTTACATCCGAAAGAAACTTATCGTTTATTCCAATACTCATAAAATGTCATCTCCATTCATTTCTTCTGCTATTATGTCTCTTACCTTCTGTCGAAGTCGTGACAATCGCTTTGCTGTAGCATCAAAAGAAATATTCAGTTCATACGAAACATCAGCAATAGACTTTCCGTCCACATATTTCAGCTTGTAAATTTCTTGTTCCTTTTCATTAAGTGAATTTATAATCTTATTTGCACAGAAATCAAAATCCATATTACTACAGTCTGTTGTTTCCGGCGCTGACACGGTTTCTGCCACATCATCCAATGAAACAACTTTATTATTTTTCTTATCCTGTCGCCATTGTGTTTTAATAAGGTTATCCGCAGTTTTATACAGAAAGGCTCCTATGTTTTTAATTTCCTCACCGCGTAAAGCGCGTCTGTAAAGGATCATGAAACATTCCTGAACACAGTCATCTGCTTCGCTTCTGTCCTTCAGTTTTACTCTACAATAGCGGCCTATCTTTTCGGAATATGTAGAATAAGTCTGTCGTAATATTTCGTCTGCCTTTTTCTTATTGTTCAAATATCACCACTCCTTAGAAAAGCTTTTCTACTACTATGTGTCAGATAAACCAAAACTTGACATATTTTTTACAAAAAAATTTTGGGGACGGAAATCCGTCCCCCATTTTTCATTCACACAACTCTTTCAAGGCAATGTACGCTTCCTCATTAGTAAACCCACCGGGAGTCTTATCAAAATTCTTCACCTGACCCCAACGGGAGCACCATTCTTTCAACTGTTCATCTGTTGCAGAGAGGTTGCTGACACCCGTAAGGCTCTTAATGGTATCTATAACCTTTCCCTCATGCTCTCCGCAAAGTCTTAAAAACTCGTGGAATCTTTCGACGCTATGTCTCTTTGCCTTCCCGAGGAAGTAAGGCATAAGGGCTGTACAAGCCTTGCCGTGAGGAACGTTGAAATTCTCTGTAAGCACGTAACCTACCGTATGAGGGAATGCGGCACCGCATATATTAAGCTCAAGTCCTGCATATAATGCACCAAGGAACAAGTCCTCTCTCGTCTTATTGTCGGGAATCTCCTTTGTAGCATCCAGCGTCTTAAGGCCCTTATAGATAAGCGGAATAGCAAGTCTTGCATACATAGACGGAATTTCTGTACAACCCGGTGCGAACCATCCCTCTACCGCGTGCGCAAAAGCATCAAGAGCTGTAGAAACAGTAGTTTCATAGGGCATAGAATAGGTATATTTAGCATCAGCGAATACGAGCGAAGCATAGCAATCCGCACCGCCTATACTCTTCTTCTGCATATTGTTGTCATTAGTAAGAACTGACACACCCGTAACCTCGCTACCCGTACCGCTTGTAGTTCCCACAAGCACCACAGGAAGAGCCTTGGCCGGAACAACTCTGTTGTACAAACCGTCTATATCGTATTCGGGATTAGCGGCGCATATAGCTACCGCCTTAGCTCCATCAAGAGCAGAACCGCCACCGATACCGATAATAAAATCAGCACCGAAGTCTCTCGCCGCCTTACCGCCTGCTATACAAGTGGATACAAGCGGATTCTCTTTTATCTCATCAAATATGAGATATTCAATATCATTCATAGTAAGCGCCGTAACAACGTCATCAAGCGCACCGCTTTTCACAGCACCGCTTTTACTCGTTACGATAAGACATTTTTTGCCGAAGCCTGCAAGCAGATTTGCATTTTTAATAACACAATCCTCGCCACTTATTACCTTTGAATTTACATAAAGTTCTTTGTACATATTAATTCTCCTAATATAACCAAAATATATCAATATATTACATATTATATATAAATTACAGTTGAAAAAGCAAGTATTGTGTTGTATAATATCGTTGGTTAATTTTACTCAAAATCAACACATTTTTGATAAATAGTTAACGAAGATTAACAAAATTTTCACACTCGAGATTGACAGAAGGGATAGCTATGGAAAAGTCCACAAGAAAGCTTATACGACCTGCGGACATAGTAATAATTATTCTTATAGTTGCCTTATCTGTCTCTACTCTTGTAGGAGCCTTTGCCCCCGAGGATGATTATTTAGTTGCGGTGGTTACTGTAAATGGAAAAGAGCTCAGGCGGATAGATCTCTCCTCTGCCGAGGATGAGATTTTCACTCTCGACACCTCACCTACAGTTACTTTAGAGATTAAGGACGGCAAGATTCGATTTATAGATTCCCTCTGTCCCGACTCAACGTGTGAAAACAGCGGTTTTCTTGATTCTCACGGTGACACCGCCGCCTGCGTACCGGCAGGGACTGTAGTTACCATTCAAGGCTCCGCACAGTCGGACATTGACGCTATAGCAGGATAAGATATGAAAGACGCTAAGACTAAAAAAATCGCTCTTCTGGGTATGTTTTGTGCTTTATCTGTTGCGATATCATATATTGAAACTCTTATTCCGCCAATAGTACCCGTTCCGGGAGTAAAGCCCGGCTTTTCAAATATCGTGACTATGTTCGCCACCGTATCTCTCGGCTTTCCTTACGGACTTGCCGTAACCGTGTTTAAGGCTATGTTTGCTCTTATTACGAGAGGTGTTACGGCTTTCTTTATGAGTCTTTGCGGTGGTCTTCTCAGTCTCGTGGTTATGTGGATGCTTTTCAGATTCACAAAGACATCAATCGGTTATATCGGTATCGGCGTTTTATCCGCTGTCTCCCACAATATGGGTCAGCTTGCCGTAGCCGTTGTAATATTAGGTAAAGCAATACTCTATATAGCACCTATACTGATGCTTTCGGGTATTGTCTGCGGTGCCCTAACGGGAACTGTATTCAGATATGTTTATCCCCTACTGCACCGCCACACAAACAGACTATCAAATCATTTCATAAATGATTAAAGGGGTAGATTAAGAAAATGCTAAAACACATTGCAGGTGTGCTTTCTCCCGTCGGCCACGGCAGAGGCGGAGTTAAAGTACCCCACAACAAAAACACAAAGGATTGCAAGATAATCCGCATGCCCATCCCTGAAAAGGTTGTACTTCCTATGCAACAGCATATCGGTGCACCCTGTATCCCCACCGTCAAGGTAGGAGATACTGTGAAGGTTGGTCAGGTAATCGGTGATACCGATAAATTTATCTCTGCACCTATTCACTCATCTATATCGGGTACAGTTACCGCAATAGCAGATACCGTACTTGCAAACGGACGTATGGCTCCCGCTGTTACTATTGAATCCGATGGTGAAATGACTCTTTTCGAGGGTATCGAGAAGCCCGTTATAAATAATGCAGACGATTTCAGAAAGGCAATAAGAGATTCAGGTCTCGTAGGTCTCGGCGGCGCAGGCTTCCCAAGCCACGTTAAATTCGCCCTTGACCCCAAAAAGCCTATTGATACTATCGTAGTTAATGCGGCAGAATGTGAGCCCCACATCACCGTTGACTACCGCGAGTGTATCGATAATACTCTCTATATCATAAGAAGCCTTATGATAATAAAGGAATATCTCAAGATTCCTCATGCTGTTATTGCCGTTGAAGACAACAAACCCCTTGCTATCGAAAAGCTTCAGAAGGTAGCCGACGAAGTCGGCGATGGCTCTATTAAGGTTATGTCTCTCAAATCTCAGTACCCTCAGGGCGCAGAGAAGATGATAGTGTATTCTGCAACCGGCAGAAAGATTCCCTTGGGCAAGCTTCCCGCCGACGTGGGCGTTATTGTAATGAACGTTACGAGTACAGCATTTATCGGCAGATATCTTGAGACAGGTAAGCCTCTCATCAGCCGTTCACTTACTGTTGACGGTAGTGCTATTATCAAGCCTCAGAACGTAAGAGTTCCTATCGGTACAAGTCTTCATGACGTTATTGATTTCTGTGGTGGCTTCAAACCCGACCTTGATAAGGTTATTGCGGGCGGACCTATGATGGGTACAGCGCTCGTAACCACAGACGTTCCGATTATAAAAAGCTATAACGCTATTCTTGCTTTCTCTAAGGGCACGTTAATTGATAAGCCTGACAACGATTGTATCCGTTGCGGCAGATGTAGCCAGGTATGCCCCATGGGTCTTATGCCTACCAACGTAATGCGCTCGGTTAAAGCGAAGGATATAGACGGTCTCAAGGACAGTAACGTTATCGCTTGTATGCAGTGCGGCACATGTGCTTATGCTTGTCCCGCAGGCAGACCTCTCGTACAGTACCTGGTACTTGCGAAGGATATGATCAAAGAGGAGGGTGGTAAATAATGTCGTTCAATGCTTTAATTCAGAGAATCAAGCCCACCGTTGCCGCATCGCCTCACTTTAAATCAAAGGTGACCTCAACGGGACTTATGAGAGACGTAATTATCGCTCTTATTCCTGCTTTCTGCGCTTCCGTATGGTTGTTTGGGCCGAGAGCACTTGTTATAAACGTTGTGAGTGTTTTATCCTGCGTTGTTTTTGAATATGCAACAAGAAAGATTCTTAAGCGTTCAAACACACTTTCCGACTTAAGTGCAGTTGTTACGGGACTTCTTCTTGCATTCAATCTCCCCTCTACCCTTCCTATATGGATGGTGCCTATCGGAGCTTTTGTTGCAATAGTAGTTGTTAAGCAATTCTTTGGCGGTATCGGTCAAAACTTTGTAAATCCTGCTTTAATGGGCAGAATCGTTCTTATGGTATCATTCCCCGGACAGATGTCATCCTGGGTGAAGCCCTACAACTGGAGCGAAACAGTTGATGCAATCTCCACAGCAACTCCCCTCTTCGAATTACAAAACGGAACAACTCCTTCCGCAGATCTTCTTGATATGCTTATTGGTACTCGCGGCGGTTGCTTAGGTGAGACTTGTGCTATTGCACTTATTCTCGGTGGTATATATCTTCTCGCGAAGAAGGTAATCACCCCCTCTATTCCCCTTTCATTTATCGGTACAGTCGCCGTATTTATGCTTTTCGCAGGTGGCTTCGACCTTAACTATCTCGCTTATAACCTTATGGGTGGCGGTCTTCTTATCGGTGCTATCTTCATGGCGACAGACTACGCTACATGTCCTCTTACTTCAAAGGGTAAGATCATATACGGTATCGGTTGCGGCCTCGTAGCTTGCGTGATACGTCAGTTTGGAAGCTACAACGAAGGCGTATCATTCGGCATCATCCTTATGAATCTCCTTGTTCCCCACATTGATAATCTTACAAAGCTTAAGCCCTTCGGCTATATCAAAGAAAAGAAGCAGAAGGAGGCGAAAGCAGAATGAAAAACAAATCCTTCAGAGATATTGCGCTTCCCGCAATAATGCTCTTTATTATCGCTCTCGTCTGCACCGCACTCCTTGCCGGCACCAATCTCCTTACAAAGGATAAAATCGAACAGTTAGCGATTCAGGCTTCTATGGAGGCAAAGCAAGCCGTTTTCGCAGATGCTACATCCTTCTCAGACGAGAAGATCGTAAACTACGACGGCAAGGATATCCCCTATTACGAAGCACTTGATGCGGATGGTAACGTTATCGGTTACGTTTTCGCCACCACGTCCAAGAGTTATGGCGGCGACGTATCTTGTATGGTCGGTATATCCTGTGCCGATAACAAGATAACCGGTGTTGAGCTTACATCTATCAACGATACTCCCGGTCTCGGTATGAAGGCAAAGGGAGAAGACTTCCTTAACCAGTACACCGGCAGATCAGGCAATATCGGTGTAAACAAGAATGAAAAAACAGATACGGAGATTAAGGCTATCTCCGGTGCAACGATAACTTCAAAGGCGGTTACAGCCGCAGTAAACGATGCTTTCGGTGCATACGAAACTATAAAGGCAGGTGGAAACAATGGCTGATACAAAATGCTCTCTCAGAAAAGAGTTTACTAAGGGTCTCATAAAAGAAAACCCCGTTTTGAGACTTGTTCTCGGCACTTGTCCCACCCTCGCAACATCCACCTCAATGGTAAATGCTATCGGTATGGGTATAGCCGCAACGATAGTTCTTGTATGTTCCAACATAGCAATATCCGCCCTTAGAAAGGTAATCCCCGATAAAGTGCGTATTCCTGCTTACGTTGTTATTATCGCATCGTTCGTTACTATAGTACAAATGCTTGTAAAAGCCTTTGTTCCCGCACTTGACGCGGCATTGGGCGTGTTCCTTCCCCTTATAGTTGTTAACTGTATTATTCTCGGCAGAGCAGAGGCCTTTGCAAACAAGAACCCTGTTGCTGCATCAGCAGTTGACGGACTCGGTATGGGCATCGGATTTACTACCGCACTCTTCTGTATGGCTACTGTTAGAGAGTTCTTGGGTAACGGTACACTCTTTGCAGATGCTCAGAACCTCTTATCGGTATTCGGTGAAAATGTTCTCGGTGGCTTCAATGGTGTAACCATTCTATCTACACCTATGACACTCTTCATTCTCCCTGCAGGCGGTTTCTTTGTATTCGGTGTACTCATTGCTGTATCAAATGCAATAAGCGGAAAGAAGAATCTTCCCAAGGCAGAGCTTCACGGCTGTGAGAGTTGTCCTCTTGCATCCACTTGCTCCAAGGTTGTTTCAAGAGAGGAGGATACTAAGATATGACAGCAGCACAGATTTTCTCAGTTATCCTTACAGCTATTCTTACGGAAAACTTTGTACTTTCAAAATTCTTAGGTATTTGTCCTTTCTTAGGCGTTTCTAAAAAGGTTAATACCGCATTTGGTATGAGCGTAGCCGTTATATTCGTTATGCTTATTTCCACCGCAGTTACTTATCCTATTAACACCTTCCTTGTAAAGCACGATTTAGGTTATTTACAGACTATCGTATTTATCCTTATTATTGCCGCACTTGTTCAGCTTGTTGAAATCGTGCTTAAGAAGTATATCAAGTCTCTTTACAATGCTCTTGGTATTTACCTTCCCCTTATCACCACAAACTGCGCGGTATTAGGTGTTGTACTTCTTAATATTGACAATGGTTATTCCTTCGGTATCTCAATGATCAATTCATTAGGTGCAGGTATCGGCTTTATGGTGGCTATGCTCATCTTCGCCGGTGTGCGTTCAAGACTTGAGACAGCAGATATTCCTCCTTGTCTCAAGGGTCTTCCCTCTACGCTTATCGCGGCATCACTTACCTCCGTATCATTCCTGGGCTTCTCGGGTGTGGTTGAAGGCATATTCGGTTAAGGAGGGCTAAAGAATGAATGCTATTTTATTACCGGTGGTACTCGTTGCCGGAATCGGTCTCATTTTAGGTCTCGGCCTTGCAATCGCATCAAAGATCATGGCTGTACCCGTTGACGAAAAAGCGGAAGCTATTACAGAATGTCTCCCCGGTGCCAACTGCGGTGCTTGCGGATTCTCAGGTTGTGCAGGCTACGCGGCAGCTCTTTCAAGCGGTGACACAACAGAAACCAATCTTTGTGCCCCCGGCGGAAACGAAGCCGCTAAAAAAATCGCAGAGATTCTCGGCACTGAAGCAGGCTCCGTGCTTCCTACAGTAGCTGTTGTTCACTGTATGGGTAACTCCGCTAACTCTGAAGATAAAATGAATTATCAGGGCGTTAGCAGCTGCCGTATGGCTTCTCAGCTCTTCGGCGGTGCTAAGGAATGCACCTACGGTTGTCTCGGTCTCGGTGACTGTGTAGATGCCTGTGATTTCGATGCTATTCACATTTGCGACGGTGTTGCAAGAATATCAACCATTGCTTGTCACAGTTGTAAAAAGTGCGTTAAGGCATGTCCTAAGGGACTTATTAAAATGGTTCCTCTTAACGTTACTCAGGCTGCCGTTCTTTGCAACAACAAGGAAAAGGGTGCTGTAGCAAGAAAGCACTGTAAAGCGGCTTGTATCGGCTGTATGAAGTGTAAAAAGGTATGTGAACACGATGCTATCATCGTAGAAAACTTCCTTGCAAAGGTTGACCCTGAAAAGTGTGTAGGCTGTGGCAAATGCCACGAAGTCTGCCCCGTCGGTTGTATAGACCTAATAACACCAAAAGGATAATAAAAAAGCCCACCTCGTATGAGGTGGGCTTTTTCAGTGATATTCGCCTTTCGGCGA